>NZ_JAAGMH010000097.1:0-417355 GCF_010548505.1 Streptomyces sp. SID14515
CAGGCCAGGTTGGCCCAGACCCAGTAGCCGTACGGTCGGACACCGCCCGCGCCCTGGTAGTAGCGCTCGACCAACAGGTGGTACGCGGTCCACCAGTTGAACCCGGCGAGAGTGAAGGCCACCGGGGCCACCAGCGCGCCGAGCAGGAACAGCGGCACCGGGCGGGCGGTCCGGGTGAGCACCAGCACCGCGAGCAGGACCGCCGCCATCAGCCCCAGCCCGTAACTGAGGTAGCAGGTCCACCCGAACAGCAGACCCCCGCCGACCGCCGCCACGGCCGGGAAGCGGACCCGGCGGGTGGCGGCCAGGGCGAGCAGCGCCACCGACCAGGCCGCGACCGCGGTGAAGTAGCCGTCGGCCGACACCCCCGCCCAGACGGCGGCCGGGGCGAGGACGAGGAAGGGCGCGGCACGCCGGGCCAGACGCTCGTCGGCCAGCGCGCGCACGGTGATCAGGGCGGCCAGCACCGCCGAACTGCCCACCACGACACACCAGAGCGCCGCCCAGGCGCCGCCGCCGAGACCGATACGGTCCAGCCACACGAAGGTCAGCGTCGCGCCCGGCGGGTGCCCGGCGACATGGGCG
The DNA here is from genome assembly GCF_010548505.1 of Streptomyces sp. SID14515. Taxonomy (NCBI): domain Bacteria; kingdom Bacillati; phylum Actinomycetota; class Actinomycetes; order Kitasatosporales; family Streptomycetaceae; genus Streptomyces; species Streptomyces sp. SID14515. Next base: position 586 of record NZ_JAAGMH010000097.1, read on the forward strand.
GGCCAGTTGCCGGGCTCGCCGATCACGATGTGGTTCGTGAAGTCGCGCAGGGTGGCGGGGATGTCCTCGAAGCGGTCGATGACCCGCAGATACTCGTGCTTCGTGGTGAGCCGCTTCGCGACGCCCCGGTGCCAGCCGTCGATCAGCGCCAGCGAGAAGACCCAGGCCATGGACCCGGCCCAGGCCGCCGCCAGCAGCCCGCGCCAGGACAGCCGGGCGGCGAGCGGCGGGCCGTAGGCGACCACCAGGACCGCCATGACCAGGGCGGCCGGCGTGCCGGGACCCAGATGCGGGTCCCAGGAGGCCAGCAGGGGCGGCCACTGGGCGCGCAGACTGCCGTCCCGGTTCTGGATGGCATGGCCGACGACCACCGCGGCCGTGATCAGCAGCACGCCCGCGGCGGCGGCGATCAGGTCCGCCCGCCCCGCGCGCCGGGCACGGTCGTCGGTGCGGTCCGGCGGTGCGGGCGGGCCGTGCCCCGTGCCGTCCGCGGTGTCCGTGGGGGTGACGTCCTCGGTCTTCACGCTGGCACGCTATGCACACCGGGCGACGATCCGGCGGCAATCGGGCGGTACGGCGGGGCCGCGTCACCGAACCGTCAGATTCCCGCCCACCGGCATTCCGGTGGGCGCTCCTCCCGGCCGCGACGTCAGAATTTCGTCAGGAGTCGCGTCCGCCCGCAGACGGTGTTCTCCGCCTAGCGTCGGCCCCATGCCCGAACGCCGCCGGATCCGCGCCCTCCCCGACCTCCCCGGTTCCCTCCGCGCCCCGCACACGCCCGCCGACCCGGGATTCTGGCGCAGCCCCGTGCGCGGGGCGCGCTTCACCGCCGTGCTCGGCGTCGTCCTGCTCGCCGGGCTCACCCTGCTGTTCCTCACCGGTCTGCTCTCGTACGCCGCCTACAACCCGGACCTGAACCCGGTCAACGACAAGACCCCGGGCAAGGGCCTGCTCGGCTTCTACCTGTTCTCCTGGCCGACCGGCCCGCACTGGCTCTACCGGCTGACCCAGGGCCTGCACGTCACCGTCGGCATCGTGCTCGTGCCCGTCCTGCTCGCCAAACTCTGGTCGGTGATCCCCCGGCTCTTCGCGCTGCCGCCCGCCCGTTCCGTGGGCCATGCCCTGGAGCGGATCTCGCTGCTGCTGCTCGTGGGCGGGGCGCTGTTCGAGTTCCTCACCGGACTGCTCAACATCCAGCTGGACTACCTCTTCCCCGGGTCCTTCTACACCCTGCACTTCTACGGGGCCTGGGTCTTCCTCGCCGGGTTCGTCACCCATACGGTCCTCAAGCTGCCCCAGGCCGTACGGGTGTTGCGCAACGGCATCCCGCGCGGCGAACCGGACACCCTCGCCGCCCCCGACCCGCTGCCCGCCACCCTGTCCCGGCGCGGCGCGCTGGCCATGGTGGGGGCCGGGTCGCTCCTTCTGCTGATCACCTCGGCCGGCCGCAGCTTCGACGGACCGCTGCGCCGCATCGCGCTCCTCACCCCGCGCGGCGGCACCGACCCGGGACCGGGCCCGAACGCCTTCCAGATCAACAAGACCGCCGCCGCCGTACGGATCACGCCCGCCGACACCGGTGAGCGCTGGCGGCTGACGGTACGGGGGCCAGCCGGTGAACTCCGCTTCTCCCGGGCCGAGCTGCTGGCCATGGAACAGCACAGCGCGGCGCTCCCGATCGCCTGCGTGGAGGGCTGGTCGACCTCGGACCAGCTCTGGCGCGGGGTGCGGCTCTCCGACCTGGCGGCGCTCGCCGGATACCCGGACCGGCCGCCGGGCGTGTTCGTCGAGTCGCTCCAGCGCGGCGGCTCCTTCCGCAAGGCCGCGCTGCGCGACAACCAGGTCCGCGACGGCCGTTCGCTGCTCGCGCTGGAGGTGAACGGCGCGCCGCTGTCGCCGGACCACGGCTACCCGGCCCGGATCATCGTCCCCGCCGCGCCCGGAGTCCTGAACACCAAGTGGGTCGAGACCCTGACGTTCGGAGAGCTGTGATGTCCACCCGAGCCGTGCCGCCCCCGCCGCCGTCCCCGTCCACCGCACCCCGCCGCCCGCGCCTCTCACCGCGCCGTCTGTACGGCGAGGGCCCGCTCCACCTGCTCCTGCTCGCCGCCACGTTCTGCCTGGCCGGCTACGCGGGCGTACGGCTGTTGGACGGGGACACCGTCGGGGTGCTGCTCTGGTTCGCCGGGTCGGCCGTTCTGCACGACCTGGTGCTGCTGCCGGTGTACGCCGGGGCGGACCGGGCGCTGCGCGCCGCGCTCGGCCCCCGGACGGCCCTGGTGAACTTCGTCCGGGTGCCGGCGTTCCTCTCCGGGCTGCTCCTGCTGATCTGGTTCCCGCTGATCGCCCGGCGGACCGAACGGCGGTACGAGGCCGCCGCCGGCACCACCCCGGACGTCTACCTCGGCAACTGGCTGCTGATCACCGGCGCGCTGTTCGCGCTCTCCGCGCTCTGGCTGTCGGTCCGGGCGCTCCGCTCCCGTTCGGGCCGGCGCAACGAGACGAAGGTCCGTCCCTCCGCACCCCACTGATCGGCCGTACGCCAGCCGCACGCGCGGGCGTGCCGCAGCAGGGCCGGCGTCCCGATCCGCGCCCACGGGAACGGCTCGGCCGCGTCGTCGCCCGCGGCCGCGGGCGCGGTCCTCCCGTCCGGTCCGCCCCGGCCGTCGTCGAGCCGGACCCGGACCCGTTCGTCCACGTCGACGGGGGCGGTCTCGGCGATCAGCAGTCCGCCGGCGCCGAGCAGATCGGCCGCGCGGTCCAGCAGCGCGGCCGGGTCGCCCCCGATGCCGATGTTGCCGTCGAGGAGCAGGAGGGTGCCCCAACGGCCCTCACCGGGCAGCGGGTCGAACACACTGCGCAGCAGCGCCGCGCCGCCGAGCCCGCGGGTGCGGGCCACCGCCGCCTCGCTGACGTCGATGCCCAGCGCCCGGTGTCCGAGCGAGGCCAGCTCGGCGACCAGCCGGCCCGGCCCGCAGCCGATGTCCAGCACCGGCCCCTCGCACCGGTGCAGCGCGGACAGGTCGGCGGAGCCCGCGTCGGAGCACCAGCGTTCCACGTCCAGGGGCAGCAGCCAGCCGTCGCTGCGGCGGAGGAAGAGCGGACCCCGGCCGGTGCGCAGGGCGTTGGCGTACGGGTCGGCGCCCCAGGTGGCGGTGCGGACCGTGCCCGGCCGGGCTGGTGCGTCGGAGGCGTACGCGGTGTCGGCGGCCGTCTCATCGTGGGGGTCGGGCGCTTCGGCGCGGTCGGCGGGGGCCGGTGCGGCGAGTTCGGACGAGGGCACGGTCGTACTCATCGCACCCCCGCCCCGGTCAGCCGGCCGAGCGCCGCGGCGAACCGGTTGCCCGGCGCGGCCGTCACGACCCGGTGGGCGTCGGCCGCGGTGTCCACATCGACCAGCACCGGCAGATCGCGTACGACGAGCCCCGCCTCCACCAGCCTGCGCCGCTGCACCGCACCGGTCTCCGGGACGGACATCGGCACCCCGCGCAACAGTTCCGGATCGGGATCCGCCAGGCCCAGGGCCCAGAAGCCGCCGTCCTCGGCCGGACCGAACCAGGCCCCGGCGCCGTCCCAGGCGTCCGGGGCGAGAGCGGGGGCGAGCAGCGCGGCCGTGATCTGCGGGGTGTCCATGCCGACCAGGAGGGCCGGCCCCGTACACCCGCCGAAGGCCGCCGCGAGACGCTCGTCGAGACCGCCCGCGCTCTGCGGGACCACCTCGAACCCCGGAGGCACCCAGGGGCCCGGCCGCCCGTCGAGGACCAGGACGCGCCGTCGGGCGGGGAGGGCGAGCACGGTCTCCAGGGTGTCGGCGATGGCGGCGGCGGCCAGCTCGGCGGCCTCGGCGGGGGAGAAGGGCGGGCAGAGCCGGGTCTTGACCCGTCCGGCCACCGGTTCCTTCGCGATGACCAGCAGCTCCGTGGGCCCGTACACGTCCGTCCGACCGCCCCGGTCTCCGTGCGTGCTCATCGGACGGCCCCCGTTCCCGCGTGTGCGGCCCGGTCCGCCGCGCGGTCCGCCGGTGGTTCCCGCAGGACGCCCCGCATGTCGCGCACCGCGTGCCAGGTCCCGCGCCAGGTGCCGGTCACCTTCGACTTCCCGGTGCGCGGCCGGTAGGGGACGTCGCTCTCGGCGATCCGCAGCCCGGCGTCGGAGGCCCGGACCACCATCTGGAGCGGGTAGCCGCTGCGCCGGTCGGTGAGGTCCAGGGCGAGCAGGTCGCTGCGGCGGGCCGCCCGCAGCGGGCCGAGGTCGTGCAGCCGCAGGCCGGTGCGGCGGCGCAGCATCCGGGCCAGCGCCAGATTCCCGGCGCGCGCGTGCGGCGGCCAGGCGCCCCGGCCCTCGGGGCGACGGCGGCCGAGCAGCAGATCGCACTCGCCGTCCGCGATCCGCCGTACGAAGCCGGCGAGCAGCGCAGGGTCCAGCGAGCCGTCGCAGTCGCAGAAGCAGACGAACTCGGCCTCGGCGGCGAGCAGCCCGGCGTGGCAGGCCGCGCCGAACCCCCGCCTCTCCTCCGTGACGACGCTCGCGCCGAGGGAGCGGGCGAGTTCGGCCGAACCGTCGGTCGAACCGTTGTCGACCACGATCGCGCGCCAGCCGTCGGGGATGCGATCGAGCACCCAGGGCAGTGCGGCCGCCTCGTCGAGGCAGGGCAGAACGATGTCGGCCTTCGGCAGACCGGTGTGCGGGGCGGGCGGGAACGGAAGAGCGGCAGAAGAATCGGTCACCCGCCTCACCCTACGGAGACAAGTCCGGCATTCAGGGCATCAGGTTCTTACGAAACATGGACATCGGCCGGATGGGGGCGGTCGGCCACCGACGCGCCGGGGCGGGGGTGCCAGAGTGAAGGCCATGGAGAACACCCCGCCCGCCCGGCATCAGGAACCCGTCCCCCAGGTGGCGCGCGGCCGGGTCCTCGTCGTGGACGACGACCCGACCGTCGCCGAGGTCGTCGTCGGCTATCTGCACCGCGCCGGTTACGCCGTCGAGCAGGCCGGCGACGGGCCCGCCGCGCTCGAACTGTTCGCGGCACGCCGGCCCGACCTCGTCGTCCTGGACCTGATGCTCCCCGCCATGGACGGGTTCGAGGTCTGCCGCCGGATGCGCGAGCACGGGCCGGTCCCCGTCATCATGCTCACCGCGCGCGGCGACGAGGAGGACCGCGTCCTCGGCCTGGAAACCGGCGCCGACGACTACGTCACCAAGCCGTTCAGCCCGCGCGAGCTGGTCCTGCGGGTCGACTCCGTGCTGCGCCGCGCCCGGGCCGCCGCACCGGCGGGCGGGGCGGTTCCGCTGTCCGGCGGTGGGCTGAGCCTCGACCCGGCGGCCCGGCGGGCCCACCGCGACGGACACGGACTCGCGCTGACCTTGCGGGAGTTCGACCTGCTCGCCTTCCTTCTCCGGCACCCCGGAAAGGCGTTCGGGCGGGAGGAGCTGATGCGGGAGGTCTGGGGGTGGGACTTCGGCGATCTCTCGACGGTCACCGTCCATATCCGCAGGCTGCGCGGCAAGGTCGAGAAGGACCCGGCCCGCCCCCGGCTGATCCGCACCGTGTGGGGCGTGGGGTACCGCCTGGACCTGGACACGGAGGACCCGGGCGCGGCGGACGACGCGGGCCCGGCCGCCGTCCCCGTACCGCCGCCCGGGGGCCGGTCGCGGTGACCGACGTCCTGCTCATCGCGCTCTTCGCCTTCCTGGGAGCGGCGGCCGCCGGGCTCCTGGGCGTCGGCGTCCTGCGCCTCCTGCGGCACCGCTCGCTGGTGGTCTCGGTGAGCGTCGTCGCCGGGGTGGCCGTCACGGCGATGCTCGCCGGGACGCTGACGGTCGCCTGGGCGATGTTCCTGTCGTCCCATGACCTCTACGTCGTCACGACCGTCGTCGCCATGGCCGCCCTGGTCTCGCTGGCCACCGCCGTCCTGCTGGGCCGCTGGGTGGCCGACCGGAGCCGTGAACTGACCCTTGCCACACGGTCGTTCGGCGACGGCGGCACCTTCGCCGCGCCCGCAGGCCAGCCGACCGCCGAGCTGGCCGCGCTCACCCGCGAACTGGCCGCCACCAGCGCCAAACTGGACAGCTCGCGGGAGCGGGAACGCGCGCTGGAGGCCTCGCGGCGCGAACTCGTCGCATGGATCTCGCACGATCTGCGCACCCCGCTCGCCGGGCTGCGGGCGATGGCCGAGGCGCTGGAGGACGGCATGGCCGCCGACTCCGGACGCTATCTGCGGCAGATGAGGACCGAGGTCGAGCGGATGAACGCCATGGTCGGCGATCTTTTCGAACTCTCCCGGATCCAGGCCGGTTCGCTCGCCCTGGCGCCGGCCCGGATCTCTCTCTACGACCTGGTCGGCGACGCGCTGGCCGGGGCCGACCCGCTGGCCCGTGAGCACGGGGTGCGGCTGGTCGGCGACCGGGTCGACGAGGTGCCGGTGGAGGTCGACGGCAAGGAGATGAGCCGGGTGCTGGGCAATCTCCTGATCAACGCCATCCGCCGCACCCCGCCCGACGGCACGGTGGCCGTCGCGGCGCACCGGTCGGACGGCGGCGTCGTGCTGTCGGTGACCGACGGCTGCGGCGGCATCCCGGAGGAGGACCTGCCCCGGGTCTTCGACACCGGCTGGCGCGGCAGCCACGCCCGTACCCCGCCGGCCGGGGCGGGCCTCGGACTCGCCATCGTGCGCGGCATCGTCGAGGCGCACGCCGGACGGGCCGAGGTCCGCAACGTACAGGGCGGCTGCTGCTTCTCGGTCACGCTCCCGACAGCGTGACGGCGCCCTCCTCCGGGCGGCCCGCCGCGGCGCGCAACGGGGCCGCCGCGAAGTCCGCCATCCCCTCGGCGAAGGAGACCCGGGGCCGCCAGCCCAGCTCCGCGCGCAGCGCCCGCGAGTCGGCCGTGACATGGCGTACGTCGCCGAGGCGGTACTCCCCGGTCACCACCGGGTCCGGCCCGCCGTGCGCGCGGGCCAGCGCGGTGGCCATCTCGCCGATGGTGTGCGGCTCGCCGCTGCCGGTGTTGTACGAGGCGAAGGTCCCGGGCCGCCGCTCCCGTACCGCCTCCAGCGCCACCGCGTTCGCCGCCGCCACATCGTGGACGTGGACGAAGTCACGCCGCTGGCGGCCGTCCTCGTAGATGCGGGGGGCCTCGCCGCGGGCCAGGGCCGAGCGGAAGAACGAGGCGACACCGGCGTACGGGGTGTCGCGCGGCATCCCCGGCCCGTACACGTTGTGGTAGCGCAGGGACACCGCCCGGCCGCCCGTCGCCCGCGCCCACGCGGCGGCCAGGTGCTCCTGGGCCAGCTTCGTCGACGCGTACACATTGCGCGGGTCCGCGGGCGCGTCCTCGGAAACCAGGCCGGGCGTCAGTTCCGCTCCGCAGTCCGGGCAGTGCGGCTCGAAGTTCCCCGCCCGCAGATCGGCCTCGGCGCGCGGTCCCGGGCGGACCGTGCCGTGGCGCGGGCAGTCGTAGCGGCCTTCGCCGTAGACCACCATCGACCCGGCCAGCACCAGGTCCCGGACCCCGGCCGCCGCCATCTCCGCCAGCAGTACCGCCGTACCGAGGTCGTTGCAGCCGACGTACAGCGGGGCGTCCGCGAAGTCCTTGCCGAGGCCGACCATGGCCGCCTGGTGGCAGACGGCGTCCACTCCGGCCAGCGCGCCCGCCACCGTCTCCCGGTCCCGGACGTCCCCGACGACCACCCGGTCGCCCGGCAGCTCCGGGGGAGTGGCGCCGGGGTGGGCCGAGGGCAGCAGGGCGTCCAGCACCACGCTCTCGTGCCCGGCCGCGGCGAGGGCGGCGACGACATGTGACCCGATGAACCCGGCTCCGCCGGTGACCAGTACGCGCATGACCGCCACGCTAGGGCCCGATGATCCCTCGGGCCGGGCGCGGCGCGCGCACGTCACGGGTCCGTAAGGACGTGGGCGCACCTCGGGCTCAGGCATACCCCACTGAAGGCGTCACCACTCGGCAACAGCACCGGGAAACAACACTACTTAGTTTCAGCCACAGTTGACGATCTATCAATAATGGGACATTCCATTTGCCCTATCGACAAGGCGGGTTGGTGAGCTTAGGCTCACCTAAGTTCAGGTGGGCGGCTCCGTCGGCGTGCCCGCCTTCCGCACCTTCCCCTCACGCCTGACAGGCGGCTTTCCCAGACGATGGGAGTGACATGTCACAGGTTCTTCCTGGCGACACACCACTGGTCCACGACCTCATCGGCATCGGCTTCGGCCCGTCCAATGTGGCCATGGCGATCGCGCTCAGCGAGCACAACAGCAAAGTCGGCAGGCAGGATTCGGTCACCGCCCACTTCTTCGAGCAGCAGTCGAGCTTCGGCTGGCACCGCGGCATGCTCATCGACGACGCCACCATGCAGGTGTCCTTCCTCAAGGACCTGGTGACGCTCCGGAACCCGGCCAGCGAATTCAGCTTCCTCTGCTACCTGCAGAGCAAGGGCCGGCTGATCGATTTCATCAACCACAAGAACCTCTTCCCGCTGCGGGTGGAGTTCCACGACTACTTCGAATGGGCCGCGGCCAAGGTCGACGACCTGGTCTCCTACGGCCACGAAGTCGTCGCCGTCACGCCGTACGTCCACGACGGCACCGTGGAGTACCTGGACGTGACCGTCCGGTCCGGAGAAGGCCTCGCGGTCCACCGGGCCCGCAACCTCGTCATCGGCACCGGCCTGCGCCCCCTCATGCCCGAGGGCGTGGAGCGCGGTGACCGCGTCTGGCACAACTCCGACCTGCTGCGGAAGGTCGACGGCCTGGAAGGCACCTCGCCCTCGCGGTTCGTCGTCGTCGGCGCCGGCCAGAGCGCCGCCGAGAACGTCGCCTATCTGCACCGGAGATTCCCCGACGCCGAGGTCTGCGCGGTCTTCTCCCGCTACGGCTACAGCCCCGCCGACGACAGCAGCTTCGCCAACCGGATCTTCGACCCCGAAGCGGTCGACGACTACTTCGCCGCCCCCGAGGAGGTCAAGAGCCGTCTGATGGCCTACCACGGCAACACCAACTACTCCGTGGTGGACATCGACCTGATCGACGACCTCTACCGGCAGATGTACCGGGAGAAGGTCCTCGGCACCGAACGGCTGCGCTTCCTCAACGTGTCCCGGGTCACCGGAGTGAAGGAGGGTCCCGAGGGCGTCCGCGCCACCGTCAAATCACTGGTGACCGACGAGGATGCGGAACTGGACGCCGACGTCGTGGTGTTCGCCACCGGCTACAGCCCCGCCGATCCGCTCCGGCTCCTCGGCGAGGTCGGCGAGCGCTGCCTGCGCGACGACGCGGGCCGGGTCCGGGTGGAGCGCGACTACCGGATCTCGACCGATCCCGGTCTGCGCTGCGGCATCTACCTCCAGGGCGGTACGGAACACACCCACGGCATCACCACGTCGCTGCTCTCCAACACCGCGATACGGGTCGGCGAGATCCTGGACTCGCTGCTCGACCGCCGGGTCAAGTCCACCTCCGACGAGTCCCGGCCGGTCGCCGAGGGCGCCGGCGGCTAGCGGGTCGCCCGGGACGCCGAGTCCCGCCGACCCGCCGTGAGTTCCGTGCTCGGCCCGCCCGGTGACCTGCCGGACGGGCCGGGCGCGACCGTTCTGATCAAAGGGATATCGTTCCTCGACATGTTCACGACTGCAGTGGAGCGCCCCGCGCCCGGGGGGACGACGGACACCCGCGGACGGCGGGTGGCGGGGCTGGGTGTTCTCGCCGTGACGCTGGTGGTCGCGGCGGCGGTGTCGTTGGCCGTCGGGGCGCGTGCGCTCAGCCCCGGCGAGGTCTGGCACGGGCTGTTCGCGGACCCCGGCCCGGACCAGAAGCTCACCGAGATCCGCCTCATCGTGCAGACCGTGCGCGTGCCCCGGACGGTCCTCGCGATCGTGGCGGGCCTGGCCCTGGGGGTCGGCGGCGCGCTGATCCAGGGGTACACGCGCAACCCCATAGCCGACACGGGGCTGCTGGGGGTGAACGCCGGAGCCTCCTTCGCCGTGGTGTCGGTCATCGCCGTGTTCGGGTTCACCAACCCCTTCCAGTACGTCTGGTTCGCCTTCGTGGGCGCGGGCGCCGCCGGCGTCGTCGTCTTCGGCCTGGCGAGCATCGGCAGGGGCGCGGGCAACCCGCTGACCCTGGCCCTGGCCGGGCAGGGCGTCACGGTGTTCCTCGCGGCGATGACCACGGCGGTGGCGCTGACCGACCAGAAGTCGCTGAACGCGCTGCGGTTCTGGAACGCGGGCTCCGTGGCCGGCGTCGGCTTCGACGTCATCTGGCCGGTGACGGGGTTCATCGCCGCCGGACTGGTCCTGGCCCTGATCACGCTGCCCGCCCTGAACCTGCTCAACCTGGGCGACGACGTGGCGCGCGGTCTGGGCGTGAACATCGCGGCGAGCCGGACCATCGGCATCGTCGCCGTCACCCTGCTGGCCGGCGCCGCCACGGCGGCCTGCGGCCCGATCGCCTTCCTCGGGCTCATGGTGGCCCACGTGGCCCGCTATCTGACCGGCCCCGACTACCGCTGGCTGGTGCCGTACGCGGGTGTGCTCGGCTCCTGCGTCCTGCTGGTCTGCGACATCGCGGGCCGGCTGGTCGTGCGGCCGGGCGAGCTGGAATCGGGGGTCGTGGTCGCCCTGCTCGGAGCGCCCTTCTTCGCGGTCCTGGTGTGGCGAGGGAAGTTCAAGCAGGCATGAGGCAGGTTCACGAGCGCATGAGGGAGATCCAGGAGTCCATGAGCGGGACCGAAGTGAAAGCGACGATGGCGCCGGGCGTACGGCTCGGCCGCGTGTCGTTCGTCTGGCGGCCCCTGCTCGTCCTGGTCACGCTGGTGCTCGCGGCGGCGGCCTTCCTGGTCTTCTGCCTCTCCATCAGCGTCGGGGACTTCCCCATCGGCCTCTCCCGGGTCATCGCCACCATCTTCGGCCAGGGCGAACAGGTCGACGAGTTCGTCGTCATGGACCTCCGGATGCCCCGGGCGCTGGCCGGTCTCATCGTGGGCGTCGCCCTGGGCATGTCCGGGGCCATCACCCAGTCCGTGGCACGCAACCCGCTCGCCAGCCCGGACATCCTCGGGATCACCGGCGGAGCCAGCGCCGTCGCGGTGTTCCTGGTGACGGCGACGGGCGGCGCCGCCGCGGCGATCACCGGCTCGATCGGGCTGTCGGCGGCGGCCCTCGCGGGCGGCCTCGGCACCGGGCTGCTGGTGTACTTCCTGGCCTGGCGGCGTGGCGTCGACGGCTTCCGGCTCATCCTCATCGGCATCTCGGTGACCGCCATGATGCAGGCGATCACGACCTGGCTGCTGGTCTCGGCCGACATCCGGGACGTGGCGCGCGCCCAGGTATGGCTGGTCGGCTCGCTGGACAACCGGTCCTGGGACGAGGTCCGGGTGGCGTTCTGGTGCACCCTCGTCCTGCTGGCCGTCGTGGCCGCCGTGGCCTTCCAGTTCAAGCCGATGCACCTCGGCGACGACATCGCCGCCGGACTCGGCGTACGGTTCGGCCGGGTGCGGGCGGTCCTGCTGCTCTGCGCCGTCCTGCTGGCCGCCGTGGGGGTGAGCGCGGCGGGGCCGGTCCCGTTCGTCGCCCTGGTCGCGCCCCAGGTGGCGATGCGGCTGGCGAGGTGGCCGACGCCGCCGGTCATCGCCTCCGGGCTGGTGGGCGCGCTGCTGCTGATCGGCTCGGACCTCATCGCCCGCGCGGCGCTGCCGATCGGTCTGCCGGTCGGCGTGGTCACCGCCGTGATCGGCGGCCCGTTCCTCGTCTACCTGTTGGTACGGGCGAACCTCCGGTAGATGGTAAGAAGTAAGGCGAACCTCAGTAAGGGGGGCTTGTGGCCGCTCAGTTCACCGCCAAGGCCGATGCGGGAGTCAAGGACGCCGTACGGCTGGCAGCCAGGGGCATCACCGTCGGGTACGGCGGCCGGCCGGTCATCGACGAGCTCGACGTGTCGATCCCGCCCGGCGTGGTCACCACGATCATCGGCCCCAACGGCTGTGGCAAGTCCACCCTGTTGCGCACCCTGACCCGACTCCTCAAACCGGCCGGCGGCACCGTCGTGCTGGACGGCGAGGACATCGGCCGGCTCCGGACCAGGGACGTGGCGAAGAAGCTCGGGCTGCTGCCGCAGGCGCCGGTCGCCCCGGAAGGACTGACGGTCGCCGACCTGGTCGCCCGAGGACGCCACCCGCACCAGAGCTGGCTGCGGCAGTGGTCGTCGGACGACGCCGACGTGGTGCGGCGCGCGCTGGCCATGACCGGGGTTGCGGACCTGGCCGAGCGGCCCGTCGACTCGCTGTCCGGCGGACAGCGTCAGCGTGTCTGGATATCGATGACCCTCGCTCAGGGCACCGATCTGCTGCTGCTGGACGAGCCGACCACCTATCTCGACCTGGCGCACGCCATCGACGTACTCGACCTCGTCGACGATCTGCACGAGTCGGGCTGCACCGTCGTGATGGTGCTGCACGACCTCAATCTGGCCACGCGCTACAGCGACAACCTCGTCGTCATGCGGGCCGGGGCCATCCTGGCGCAGGGGCACCCCCGGGACGTGATCACCGCCGAGCTGCTGTACGAGGCGTTCGGGCTGCAGGCCAAGGTGATCGAGGACCCGGTGGGCGACCGGCCGCTCATCGTGCCGATCGGCAGGGCGCACGTCCGGCTCGAACCGTAGCGCCCGCGCTCACCGACGCCGTACCGCAGCACCGTTGTTGACGGTACGTCAAGTGAAAGCGACGGCTCTCGGCAATGTGATGCCGCTCAACTCATCCTGACCAGTGGAAAGTTCGCTGGTTAGGCTAGGCTGACCTCACTTGCTCGGGGTACAGTCTGGCTGCCCTCATACCGGGGCGCAGTGGACAGCGCGAAAGCAAGGGATTCCGGATGTCTCTCCATAGAACGACGCTTGTGAAGCCGTGGCAGCGGCTGGCCGCGGCACTGTCCGCCGCCACCCTCGGCGTCGGTCTCCTCGCGGGATGCGGCAGCGACTCGGCGGACGACAAGAAGAACGACGACACGCCTGCCGCGGCCGAGGGCGCGTTCCCGGTCACCGTGGAGCACGCGTTCGGATCCACCGAGGTCGCCAAGGCCCCCAAGCGGGTCGTCACCGTCGGCTACACCGACGACCAGGCGGTCCTGGCGTTCGGCATCAAGCCGGTCGGCATGGTCGACCAGTACCCGAACCCGGCCGGCCAGACGCCCGACATCAACACGCAGTGGCCCTGGGTGAAGGACAAGTGGGGCGACACCCGCCCCGACGTCGTCATGAAGAACGGCGACGCCGGCCCCAACTTCGAGAAGATCGCCTCACTGCGCCCGGACCTGATCATCGCGGTCTACTCCGAGGTCGACAAGGCGGCCTACGAGAAGCTGTCCAAGATCGCCCCGACCGTCGGCCGCACCAAGGGCGAGAAGGAACTCTTCAGCGCGCCGTGGCAGGACAACGCGGTGCACATCGCCAAGGCGCTCGGCAAAGAGAAGGAAGGCGCCGAACTGGTCAAGGGCATCCAGACCAAGCTGGACGCCGCCAAGAAGGCCCACCCCGAATTCGGCGGGCAGAAGGCCGTCGCACTGTCCTGGTACAAGGACTCCATCTCGGCGTTCACCTCCACCGACGTACGAGGCCGGCTCATCACGGGCACCGGATTCACCTACCAGACCGAGATCGACAAGGTCGCGGACGGCGGCTTCTCCGCCGAGCTCTCGCCCGAGCGCATCGACCTGATCGACGTCGACCGCATCTTCGTCATCAACGACAAGGCCGACACGGACGCGCTCAAGAAGTTCGAGCTCTTCAACAACCTGCCCGCCGTCAAGAACGGCAAGGTCTCCTACCTGCTGGACAGCGAGGGCCCGGCGGTCGGCGCCGCGATGTCCCAGGGCACCCTGCTCTCCCTCCCGTACGCGATCGACGAGCTCGTCGAGTCGGTCAAGTAGAGATGACGACCCGCCACCCCGTCCCCCGGCGAGATTCGGTATCCGTGTGACTGCCACCGACACCCGCGTCGCCCCCACGACCCTGCGCACGGCGACCGGACGCGAGGCGACCCGCTGGGTGGCCGAGCACTGCCGGCAGGCCCCGTGGCTGACGGCCTCCACCGTCCTCACCACGGTCGCCGGGGCCGCGCTCCAGGTGGTCCCGGTGCTGCTGCTCGGCCGGGTCGTCGACGGGGTGGTCGGCGGCGAATCACGCTCGATACTGCTCACGGTCGGAGTGCTGATGGTGGCTGCCGCGCTGTTCGGCGCGGCAGCCACCGCCGCCTCCACCTTCCTGATCGGGAAGCTCGGGGCGGAACTCCTCGCCCGGCTCCGCGAGGAAGCCGTCCGCGCGGTGCTGGGGATGCCCAGCGCACGCGTCGAAGAGGTCGGCCGGGGAGACGTGCTCTCCCGGGTCGGCGACGATGTGGCCGTGATCTCCAAGGGCATCCGGACGGCCATCCCCACCGTCTTCTCGGCGGGCGTCCTCGTGGCCATCGCGACGGTCGGCATGTTCGGACTCGACTGGCGCCTCGGCCTGGCTGGAGCCTGCGCCCTGCCCGCGTACGCGCTGGCGCTGCGCTGGTACCTGCCCCGCTCGGCGCCCCTCTACCGCAGGCAGCGGGTGGCCCAGGCCGACCGCGCCCAGGCGCTGATCAGCGGACTGAACGGGATCGACACGGTCCGGGCGTACCGCCTGGAGGACGGCGTACGCGAGAAGGTCACCGCCGAATCGTGGCGGGTGCGTGATCTCGGCGTCGAGGTGTTCCGCTTCTTCGGACGGTTCGTCGGCCGCGAGAACCGGGCCGAGTTCATCGGACTCGTCCTGATCCTGGTCGTCGGGTACGCCCTTCTGGAGGCGGACGCCGCCACCCTGGGCGAGGTCTCGGCGGCCCCGCTGATGTTCCACCGCCTGTTCACCCCGCTCGGCGCCATCATGTTCACCTTCGACGAGGCGCAGAAGTCCGGCGCGAGCCTCACCCGCCTGGTCGGCGTGTTCCACGAACCCTCCGAGGAGCGGCTGGTGGGCGACGGCTCTGTCCTGCCCGCCGACGTCGCGCCGTACCCGGTCACGGTGGAGGGGCTGACCTTCAGCTACCCCGGATCCGAGGAACCGGTGCTGCGGGAGGTGTCCCTGTCCATCCCGGCCGGCGGATCGCTCGCCCTGGTCGGGGCGACGGGCGCTGGCAAGTCGACCCTGGCCGCGCTCATCGCCGGCATCGGGAGACCGCAGGCCGGGTCGGTGCGCATCGGAACGCACGACCTCGCCGACATGGACGAGGCCGGGGCGCGCGCCCTGGTGAGCATCCTGACCCAGGAGACCCATGTGTTCTCCGGCCCGCTCGCCGACGACCTGCGGCTCGCCGCCCCCGACGCGAGCGACGACGAACTGCTGGACGCGCTGCGCACGGTCGGCGCCGGAGGCTGGGCCGAACTGCTCCCCGACGGTCTGCACGCCATGGTCGGCGAGGGCGGTGAGCGCCTGGACGTCACCAAGGTCGCCCAGATCGCCCTGGCCCGGCTGACGCTCGGCCGGTCACCGGTGGTCGTGCTCGACGAGTCGACCGCGGAGGCGGGCAGCGAGGGCGCCGCCGAGCTGGAACGCGCCGTGCTGGCCGCCTGCTCCGGCCGGACCACCCTGTTCGTGGCCCACCGCCTGACGCAGGCGATGACCGCGGACCGGATCGCCGTCCTGGACGAGGGTCGCGTGGTGGAGGAAGGAACGCACAGCGAGCTGGTGGAGCTGGGCGGCCAGTACGCCCGGCTGTGGCGTGCGTGGCGAGAAGGAAGTTAGGCAAACCGGGGCAAGGTCAGGTCAACTCGCATACCTGGAAGGATGCTGAGACGTCGATGACGGAATCCAGCGCTGCTCGCGTACTGCTTTCCCCCACCCGGCTGGCCGCACTGCGCCGACGGATCGGCGACTACAGCGACCGGACCGTCATCGAGGCGTGCGCCGCCGGACTCGCGTACTGGGCGACCGGCGCGGGCCCGGCCGGCATGCACCTCACCCCCGCCACGCCCTTCCCCGACCTCCTCGGATGGGTCGACAACGGCACCGGCGGGGCGGGAGGGTGGGAGACCGACGCGGAGAGCCTCCGCATCACCGTGCCGCCCGGCGTCGACCCCGCCGACGCCCAGCAGGCACTGGACGACCTGGCCGACTTCCCGGACCGGCCCGTCGGCACCATAGGCCCCTCCGGTCCCCGGGAGAGGACCGAGGAGCTGGCCCGGTGGAACGACACCCGGGCCGACCGGGACCGCCCGACCATCATGGAGCTGTTCCACGAGCAGGCGCGCCTGCGGCCGGACGCCGTCGCGATCGTCGACCCGCACCGCTCACTGACGTACCGTCAAGTAGACGCATACTCAGCCCAGTTGGCCCACCATCTGCTCGAACGCGACCTCGGGCCCGAACAGGTCGTCGGCATCTCCCTCGGCCGCTCCGCCGAGATGGTCGTCGCCCTTCTCGCCGTGCTCCGGGCCAGGGGCGCGTTCGTCCCCCTCGACCCCCAGTGGCCGGCCGCCCGCCGGGCCGTCGTCGCCGAGGACGCCCGGGTCGTGCTCCAGCTCAACGCCACCGGCAAGGCCGACGCCGGGGAACCGGACGCCGTCGCCGTCGACCTCGGCGACTGGAAGTACGCCGCCCATCCGGTGGAAGCGCCCGACGCGACCGTCCCCGGCGACGCCCTGGCCTACGTGATCTTCACATCCGGCTCGACCGGACGGCCCAAGGGCGCCATGATCCGGCACGAGGCGATCAGCGAGCGCCTGCTGTGGCAGTCCGGCGAGATCCTCCGCTTCGGCCACGACGACGCGTCGCTCTTCAAAGCCCCGCTCTCCTTCGACATCTCCATCAACGAGATCTTCCTGCCGCTCGTCACCGGCGGCCGCCTGGTGATCCTGCGGCCCGGCGGCGAACGCGACCCGCACCATCTGCTCGGCGTCATCGCCGAACAGCGCGTCACCTTCACCTATCTGGTCTCGTCCATGCTGGACGTACTCCTGGAGATCACGGGCGACTCCGGCCGCCTGGACAGCCTGCGGCACGTCTGGTGCGGCGGCGAGGTCCTCACCCCGGAGCTGTACGAGCGTTTCCGCGACCGCCTCGACATCCCGCTCTACCACGGCTACGGCCCCGCCGAGACGACCATCGGCGTCTCCCACGTCATCTACCGGGGCGCCGCGACACGCCTGTCGACCTCCATCGGCAGGGCCAACCCCAACACCCAGCTCTACGTCCTCGACGACGAACTGCGCCCCGTGCCGGTCGGCGTCGGCGGCGAACTGTACGTCGGCGGCCTCCTCCTGGGACGCGGATACGCGGGCGCACCCGGCCTCACCGCCTCCCGCTTCGTGGCCAACCCCTTCGCCTCGGACGGCTCCCGGCTGTATCGCACCGGCGACCTGGCGCGGTACGCCCCGGACGGATCGCTGGACTTCCTCGGCCGCGCCGACAACCAGATCAAGATCCGCGGCATGCGGCTGGAGATCGAGGACGTCGAGGCAGGCCTCGCCGAACACCCCGGCGTACGGCACACCTGCGTCGTCGCGAAGAAGAACACCGCGGGCGGCACCTACCTGGTCGGTTACGTCATCCCGTCCGCCGGCCACGGGGATCTGAGCGCGGACGCGGTCAAGGCCTGGGCCGCCGCCCACCTGGTCGAGTACATGGTGCCCGCCCACCTGGTGGTGCTGACGCGGTTCCCGCTCACCGCGAACGGCAAGATCGACCGGAACGCCCTCCCGGAACCCTCCGTGGACGCCGGAGCCCTCGCGGCGCCCGCCACCGAGAACGAGCGCCTGGTGTGCGAGGCCGTCGCGGCGGTGCTCCGGCTGGACGACGTCGGCGTGGACCAGGACTTCTTCCAGCTCGGCGGGGACAGCATCCTGGCGATCTCCCTGCTCAGCGCCCTGCGCGAGGCAGGCCTCCATGTGAGCGCACGCCAGATCTTCACCCACACCGTCGTCGGGGCGCTGGCGGCGGTGGCGAGCCGTGAGTCCGCCGCCGCAGTCGACCACGGCGACGTCGGCACCGGCTCCGTCGTGGGATCGCCCATCGTGCAGTGGCTCGGCGAGACCACGGACGCGATCGACGGCTTCGTCCAGTCGGTCGTCCTCAACACCCCGGCGGAGCTGACCGCCGACGCCCTCGACGAGATCCTCGCCGCCGTGCTCGACCGGCACGACATGCTCCGCGCCAAGCTGGTACGAGGCGAGCGCTGGGGCTTCGACATCCCGCCCGCCGGACGGGCCGCCTCCTGCTGGGAGCGGAGCGACGCCCCGGTGGCCGCGTGCGTCGCCCTCGCCACCGAGGCGCTCGACCCGGACAACGGCGTCATGCTGCGGGCCGTCTGGCGCCGCGAGGCGCGGCAGCTGGTCCTGGTCGCCCACCATGTGGTGATCGACGGCGTGTCCTGGCGGATCCTGATGGACGACCTCGCCACCGCCTGGCGTCAGCGCTCCTCGGGCGCACCCGTCGAACTTCCGCCGGTGGGAACGTCGTTCAGGCGCTGGACCCAGCTGCTGGGCCGCGCGCCGTTCGCCGCCGACCGGACCCACTACGCGACGCCGCTGCCCGCCGCCGACGCGCCGATCGGCAGGCGCGCCCTCACCGCGGCCGACACCGTGGAACGGGAGCGGACCCGAACAGTCTCCGTCGGAGCCGAGGTCACGGCAGCGCTGCTCGGCGACATCCCCGCGAAGTTCCACGCGGGCGTCAACGACATCCTGCTGACCGCCCTGGCCGTCGCCCTCGCCCGGTGGCGCCGCGACCGGGGACAGGACCAGACCTTCGCCCACATCGAGCTGGAAGGGCACGGCCGCGAGGGCCGCTTCGTCGCGGGCGCGGCCGGATTCGAACCCGAACTGTCGCGCACTGTCGGCTGGTTCACCACCCTCTTCCCGGTCACCGTGGACCCCGGCGCGGCCACCGACCTCACCGCTCCCGGCTACCTCGCCGCCGCCCTCAAGGCGGTCAAGGAGGACCTCGCCCGTACACCGAGCAACGGTCTCTCCTACGGCGTCCTGCGCCACCTGACCGGCGACGTGCCGACCGGCCCCGCCCCGCAGGTGCTCTTCAACTACCTCGGCCGGTTCGACGCCGGCGGCGCGGGGCTCTGGCAACTCGCGGGCACAACCGGGCAGTTGGGTGAGAAGCGCGACCCGCTGATGAGGCTGCCGCGCGCCCTGGAGTTCAACGCCATCGCCGAACCCGACGCGAGCGGCGCCTATGAGCTGGTCACCACCATCTCCTGGCCCGACGGCGTGTTCACCGACACCGACATCACCACCCTCGGCGACTACTTCCGCTCGGCCCTCACCGCACTCGCGGCGCTCGAAGAGGGCGGCCACACACCCAGCGACTTCCCGCTGGTGCCGCTGACCCAGGCCGACGTGGACGCCCTGGACGGCCCGGCCCTGCACGACATCCTGCCGCTGACCCCGCTCCAGGAGGGCCTCTACTTCCACTCCGTCTTCGACGACGACGCCACGGGCAGCTACGTCGAGCAGCAACTGCTCACGCTGGAAGGCGATGTGGACGCCGACCGGCTGGCGGCGGCGGCCACCCGGCTGCTCACGCTCTACCCCAATCTGGCCGCCCGCTTCACGGCCCTCGCGGACGGGCGGGTCGTCTCCGTCGTCGAGAGCGGCAGGAGCGCGCCCTTCACCGTGCTGGACAGCCCCGCCCGCAGCGACCAGGAGATCCGCGGCCTCGCCGAGCGGGACCGCCGGGCCGGGTTCGACCTCGCCACCGGGCCCCTGATGCGCTACACGCTCATCCGCGCCGGCGCCGGCCGCACCGTCCTGGTGCAGACCGTGCACCACATCATCGCGGACGGCTGGTCGGTGCCGCCGATGCTCCGCACCCTGCTGACCGAGTACCACGCGCCCGGATCCGTGTACCCGATCGGCGGCTACCGCGACTACGTGGACTGGCTCGCCGGGCAGGACCGGGACGAGAGCGACCGGGTGTGGCGTGACGAGCTCGCCGGGCTGCCGGGCCCCTCGCTGGTCGCCGAGGGCCACACCCCCTCCGAACGGTTCGCCGATCTCGCGGTCGAACCCGCCGACGACATCGACGTCGCCGCACGCTCGGCCGGGGTGTCCTTGAGCGTGGCCGTGCACAGCGCGTGGGCGGCGACCCTGGGCGGCCTCCTGCACAGCAGGGACGTCGTC
Organism: Streptomyces sp. SID14515; assembly: GCF_010548505.1. Lineage (NCBI taxonomy): Bacteria > Bacillati > Actinomycetota > Actinomycetes > Kitasatosporales > Streptomycetaceae > Streptomyces > Streptomyces sp. SID14515. The sequence continues at coordinate 20,742 of NZ_JAAGMH010000097.1, forward strand.
TTCGGCTCCACCGTCTCCGGCCGCGACGCCGACGTCCCCGGCATCCGCGACATGGTCGGCCTCTTCATCAACACCGTTCCGGTGCGCGCCCGTTGGGCCCCGGACGGGACCGCGGGCGAGCTGCTCGACGCCGTGAAGCGACACCAGGGCGCGGTGCTGCCGCACCAGCACGTGTCGCTGGCGCGGATCGGCCGGCAGAGCGGCCAGGGCTCCCTCTTCGACACCCTGGTGGTGTTCGACGTCGCCACCGACGTGGACGCCCTGCGCCGACCGGACGACACCCTCGTCATCACCGACATCGTCAACGAGGGTGCCCCGCACTACCCGTTGACGCTCGTGGTCGAACGCTCACCGGACGGACGCCCGCGCTTCAACCTGATCTACGACGGTGAACTCCTGCGCCCCGCGAGCGCCGAGGCGATCCTGCGCACCTTCACCCGGAGCCTCACTGAGCTGCTCGGCCGACCGGACGCCCCGGTCGACACGCTGGTCCCCGCGACCGGCCGGGCCCCCGCACAGGAAGCCCCGTCGACCCTGGGCGAGCTGTTCGACGCCGCAGCGCACCGCGACCCGGCGGCCACCGCCGTCACCCAGTGCGCGCTGGACGGCGGCACCCGCTCCCTCACCTACGGCGAACTCTCTGACGCGAAGACGGAGTTGGCCGCCGCGCTGCGTGCCGCCGGAGTCGGGCCCGGGCAGCGGGTCGCCGTCGCCGTACCGCGCTCCCTGGAACAGGTCGTCGCCCTGGTCGCCGTCGTCGCCGCCGGCGGCGCGTACGTCCCGCTGGACCTGGCGTACCCGGACGAACGGCTGGAGTACATCCTCGCCGACGCCGCCCCGCAGGTCGTCCTCGTCGGCCGCGAGCAACAGGACCGCTTCACCCGGCTGCTGGACCGCGCGGGCGTGAGCGCCCGGGTACTCGTCCAGGGCGACGAACACCCGCTGGACACCACCGTCTCCGAGGTCCGCCCCGGCGACCCGGCGTACGTCATCTACACCTCGGGCTCGACCGGCCGGCCCAAGGGCGTCGTCGTGCCGCACTCCGCCGTGTCGACGCTCCTCGCCAACACCCGGGCGGACATGGACTTCGGCCCCGACGACGTCTGGGTCCAGTTCCACTCCTTCTCCTTCGACTTCGCCGTCTGGGAGCTGTGGGGCGCACTCGCGCACGGCGGCGAACTGCTCGTGCCGGAGTACGGACTGACCCGCTCGCCGGTGGACTTCCACCGGCTGGTCCGGGAACGCGGCGTGACCGTGCTCAACCAGACCCCGTCCGCCTTCTACCAGTTCATCGAGGCCGACCTGCGCTCCGGCCGGCCGATCGGTGCACTGCGCCGCGTCATCTTCGGCGGCGAGCCGCTCGACCTCGGGCGGCTGCGCGGCTGGGTCGAGCGGCACGGCACCGGAACGCCCGAGCTGGTCAACATGTACGGCATCACCGAGACCACCGTCCATGTCACCCACCGGGTGCTGAACGACGAGGACTTCACCCGGGACGGCGACGCCAGCCCCATCGGCGGGCCGATCCCCGGCCTGACCACCTATCTGCTCGACGACCGGCTGCGGCCGGTGCCGCCGGGCCGGGTGGGCGCCATCTACGTCGCGGGCGACCAGCTGTCACTCGGCTACCTGGGCCGCCCCGGGCTGACCGCCGGACGGTTCGTGGCCAACCCGTTCGCGGCCGACGGCTCCCGCATGTACCACACCGGCGACCTCGCCCGCCGGACGCTCGATGGTGAGCTGGAGTTCGCGGGCCGCGCCGACGACCAGGTGCAGCTCAAGGGATTCCGTATCGAACTCGGTGAAGTTGAGAACGCCGTACGTGAGTTGGAAGGCGTCGTCGATGTGGCCGTCACCGTGGCGGACAGCGGCGACCATCTCATCGCGCACGTCGTCGGGGAGCCGCCCGCCGACCTCGCCGCCCTGCTCGCCGCCAAGCTTCCCGCGCACATGGTGCCGGGCCGGGTGCTGCCGGTCGACGCGCTGCCGCTGACGGTCAACGGCAAGCTGGACCGCAAGGCGCTCACCGAGCGGGCCGCACAGCCGGACACCCGGGTCGCCGCGACCGCGACTGAGGCCCTCACCGCCCTGACCGGCATCTTCGCCGAGAGCCTGCCCGGTGCGACCGTGGACGCCGACACCGACTTCTTCGGCGCCGGGGGCGACAGCATCGTCGCCATCACCGTGATCAACCGGGCCCGGGCGCTCGGCCTGTCGATCGCGCCCCGCGACGTGTTCCTGTTCAAGACACCGCGCGCCCTCGCCGGCCACCTCGCGACACACACCCCGGCACCCGCGCCGACGACGCCCTCCCGCCGCGAGGACGGGCCCCTGCCGCTCACGCCGATCATCCTGCGCCAACGTCAGCTGGGCGGCTCGCTCGACCGGTTCGCCCAGGCCAGGGCGGTGCCCGTCGCCGAGGGCATCGGCCTCGCCGACATCCGGCGCGCCGCGAACGCCGTCGTGGCCGCCCACCCGGCCCTGCGGCTGCGGCTGCACATCGAGCACGGCGTGTGGGCCCTGCGCACCGAGCCCGCCCGCGAGGCCGCCGTCGTGGCCGTCGTACCGGAGAGCACCGCCGACGCGACGGCCGCCGCCGACGAGGCCGCCGGGCGGCTCGACCCCGAGGCCGGAGACGTCATCGCGTTCTCCTGGCTCGCGGCGAACCGCACCCTGGTCGTCACCGCCCACCACCTGGCCGTGGACGCGGTCTCCTGGCTCGTGATCCTCGACGACCTGACCACCGCCCTGAGCGGGGCCGCCCTGCCGTCGCCCACCACCTCGTACGCCGAATACGCCGAAGCGCTGGCCGTACGGTCCGCCGAGTCGGCCGAGGGCCTGACCCACTGGATCACCACCCTCCAGGCCCCGCCCCTGCTGCCCGCGGTCCGGGGCCTCCGCGAGCGGACGGTGGTCCTGCCGCCCGGGGCGAGCGACCGGGTGACGCGCAGCGCGCCCGGAGCACTCGGCCTCGGCCTCACCGAGCTGCTGTGCGGAGCCCTGCGCACCGCACTGACCCACATCCAGCCCGAGCCCACCGACCTCGCCGTCGAACTGGAGCGGCACGGCCGGGTCCCGGCCCGGGACCACCACGACTACTCCCGTACGGTCGGCTGGTTCACCTCCATCGCCCCCGTACGCCTCACCGCCCACACCGACCCCGTCGCCGCGGCGCGCGAGATCGCCGAACGGCAGCCGGACGAGGACGGGCACGTCGCCTACGGCCGGCTCAGGTACCTCAACCCGCAGACGGCCCCGCTGCTGACCGCCCGGCCGCAGGTTCTCTTCAACTATCTGGGCCGGGGCGGCGAGTCGGATGCCCTGCGGATCACCGGCGGTGACCAGCACAACAGCCCGTACGCCGTCGAGGTCAACGCCTGGACCGACGAGGTCACCGGCTCCCTCCACGCGGCCTTCACCCTCGCCGACGGTGTACCCGACACGATCACCGAACACTGGCTGGCCGCCCTGGAACGGATCGGCGACACGTCCGCGACGGCCGAGCGCACGGCCCCGGTCACCCCGCTCCAGCGCGGCCTCTTCTTCCAGGCCCAGATGGCCGGAGTCGGCGCCGACTCCGGTACGGCGAGCACGGCCGGGCACTACGTCGCGCAGAGCTGGTTCACCTTCGACCGGCGCCTGGACACCGACGCGCTGGCCGAGGCGATGGCGTACGCGATCGCCCGCCACCCCGTCGTCGGCGCGGGCTTCACCACCGACGACGACGGAAACCCGGTCCAGGTCCTCAAGGCGGGCCGACGGGTCGCCGTCCGCACCGTCGACCTGGCGACCGACACCGAGATCGAGGCCCTGCGCACCCGGGACCGCGAGCGCGGCTTCGACCCGGGCGAGCCGCCGCTCGTCCGGATGACCGTGGTGCGTCGGCCCGACGGCCGCGACGGCCTGCTGCTCAGCTACCACCTGCTGCTCTGGGACGGCTGGTCCCGCGAGATCCTGCTGCGCGACCTGTTCGACGCGTACGAGGCCGTCGTCGCGGGCGAGCCGTGGGACGCGACCCCGGCCGTGCCGAGCTTCGAGGAGTACGCCCGGACGCTCGCCGCCAAGGACCCCGCCGTATCGGAACGCTTCTGGGCGGACCACCTGGCCGGACTTTCGGGTCCGACGCTGCTCGCCGGACCGGCCCCGGCCCTGTCCGAGGAACTGCCGCAACCCATCGTGCACACCCTCTCCGCCGAGCTGTCGGACCTGCTGCACGCAACCGCCCGGGACCGGGGCGTCACCCTGAACTCGGTGCTGACCGGCGCCTTCGGCCTCTTCCTCGGAGCCCGTACCGGCCGCGCCGACGCCGTGTTCGGCGTCACCGTCTCGGGCCGCGAGGGCGAAGGACACGGCGACATCGTCGGCGTCCTGCTGAACACCGTGCCGCTGTGGACGCGGGCCCGGCCCGACGATTCGGTCGACGCGTATCTCTCCTCCGTACAGGCGGCGCGGGTGGCGGCGATGGACCACGAGCACCTGGGGCTCGGCGAGATCCAGCGGGCCGGCGGGCACGACACCCTCTTCGACAACCTGTTCGTGCTGCAGAACTTCCTGGACCTGGACGCGTTCGCCGCGATGAACGCCCGCCACGGCATCGCCTCCGTGCAGGCCGACGACTCCACCCACTACCCGTACACCTGGGTCGTCACGCCCGGCGACCGGCTCACGGTCAAGCTGGAACACCGCCACGGCGACCCCGACAGCGCCCGCGCTCTCCTCGACGACTATCTGCGCGTCCTGGAGGACCTGGCGCGGGCGACCGGACCGTTGGGCGCGCTGCGCGGCCTGGGACCGGCCCCCGAACCCGCCGAGCGCACCGAGGTCGGCACGGACACCGTCGTGGACCGCTTCGACCTCGCGGCCGACCGTGATCCGGAGCGGGTCGCGCTCGTCGCCGACGGCGCGACCATGACCTTCGCCGAGCTCCGCGACCGCAGCCGGGCCGTGGCGGGCGTCCTCGCCCGGCGGGGCATCGGCCCCGAGACGACCGTGGGCCTGGCGATCCCGCGTTCCCTCGACTGGATCGCCGCGCTGTTCGCGGTGCTGCGCGTCGGAGCCGCGTATGTCCCGCTGGAGCTGGACCACCCGGACGAGCGGATCGCGGCGATCGTCGAGGACGCCCGGCCCGAGGTGATCCTCACCGTCAGCGCGGTGTCACCCCGGCTGACCGGCGAACTCATCGAGCTGGACCTCCCGTTGCCGGAGGCGGAGCCGTACACGACGTTCGCACCGGACGACCCGGACCGCCTGCGCCACCCCGCGTACACCATCTACACCTCGGGATCGACCGGAAAGCCGAAGGGCGTGGTGACCGAATACGCGGGGCTCACCAACATGCTGATCAACCATCAGCGCCGCATCTTCGAGCCCGTCCTGGCCGAGCACGACCACCGGGTCTTCCGGATCGCGCACACCGTGTCCTTCGCGTTCGACATGTCGTGGGAGGAGCTGCTGTGGCTCGCCGACGGCCACGAAGTGCACATCTGCGACGAGGAGTTGCGCCGCGATGCGCCCCGGCTGGTGGAGTACTGCGTCGAGCACGGCATCGACGTGATCAACGTGACACCCACCTACGCCCAGCAGTTGGTGGCCGAAGGGCTGCTGGACGACCCGGAGCGGCGGCCCGCGCTGGTGCTGCTGGGCGGCGAGGCCGTCACCCCGACCCTGTGGCAGCGGCTCGCCGAGACCGAGGGCACCGTCGGCTACAACCTGTACGGGCCCACCGAATACACCATCAACACCCTCGGCGTCGGCACCTTCGAGTGCCAGGATCCGGTCGTCGGCGTGGCCATCGACAACACCGAGGTGTACGTCCTGGACGCATGGCTGCGACCGCTGCCCGACGGAGTGCCCGGAGAGCTGTACGTGGCGGGCGTCGGCATCGCCCGCGGCTACCTGGGCCGCAGCGCCCAGACCGCGCACCGCTTCGTCGCCTGCCCGTTCGGCGCACCCGGGGAGCGCATGTACCGCACCGGCGACCTGGTGATCCGCCGGCCCGACGGGAACATCGCCTACCTGGGCCGCACCGACCAGCAGGTCAAGATCCGCGGCCACCGGGTCGAACTCGGCGAGGTCGAGGCCGTGTTCGCGGCCCACCCGGCGGTCCGCTTCGTCGCCGCCGTGGCCCAGCCAGACCCGGGGGTCGACGGCGCGTACCGGCTGGCCGCCTATCTCGTCCTGGCGGGCTCCGCCGACCTCGCCCAGGTCGCCGGAGAGGTGGGCGCCGGACTGCCGGACTTCCTGCGCCCGACGCACTTCGCCCAGGTCGACAGCATCCCGCTGACCGTGAACGGGAAGGCCGACACCAAGGCGCTGCCCGAGGCCAGGCCGCTCGGCGCGCTGACCACGGCGGGCGAACGCGGCCCGGAGACCGAGACGGAGAGCGTGGTCTGCGAGTTCTTCGCCGAGGCGCTCGACCTCGACGACGACGAGGTCAGCGCGGTCAGCGACTTCGTGTCCCTCGGCGGGCACTCCATGCTGGCGGTCCGGCTGATCGGACTGCTCCGCCGCGAGTACGGTCCTGTCATCACCATCCGCGATCTGTTCACCCTGCGCACCCCCGAAGCGATTGCCCGCCACCTCGATGAGAACTCCTGACCCTGATGAAAACTCCTGACACCACGCGGCCCCGACCCGGGGCCGCCATCCTGCGGACGGCACTGCGCCGCAACATCGGCGCCATGATCGCGGGCACCGTCCTCATGGGCCTGTACCAGGCGGCCGAGACCGCGTTCCCGATCGCGCTCGGACTGATTGTCGAGCACACGATGCAGGACCGCAGCCTCGGCTCGCTCGGCGTCTCGATCGGCTCGCTGGCCGTGATCATCACGACGGTGTCCCTGTCGTGGCGGTTCGGCATGCGGGTGCTGCAGAAGGCCAACACCACCGAGGCGCACCGCTGGCGGGTGCAGGTGGCCGCCTGCGGGCTCCAGCCGGTGGCCAGGGACGTGGACCTCAAGTCCGGCGAGATCCTGACCATCGCCACCGAGGACGCCGACCAGACCGCCGACATCATCGAGGTGGTGCCGCTGCTGATCAGCTCGCTGGTCGCGGTGGTCGTCGCCGCGGTCGCGCTGAGCCTCGCCGACCTCCGGCTCGGTCTGCTGGTGATCGTGGGGACCGTCGCGATCCTGTCGATCCTCGCCGTGATGTCCAAGCGGATCGGGGCCAGCACGCAGGAACAGCAGGCCCGGGTGGCCCGGGCCGGCGCCAAGGTCGCCGACCTCATCATCGGGCTCCGCCCGCTGCACGGCTTCGGCGGCAACCACGCCGCCTTCGGGGCCTACCGCAAGGTCAGCACCGACGCCAAGCGCCAGGCGATCACCGTCGCCCGGGTGAACGGCACCTACGCGGGCACCGCACTGGCCCTGAACGCGGTCCTCGCCGCGGCCGTCTCGCTGACGGCCGGCTGGCTGGCCTTCGAGGGCCGGATCACCATCGGGGAACTCGTCATGGCCGTGGGCCTCGCGCAGTTCATCATGGAACCGCTCAAGATGTTCTCCGAGATGCCCAAGTACGTGATGATGGCCCGAGCTTCGGCCGAGCGGATGGCCCTGGTGCTGACCGCGCCGCCGGTGACGACACCGGGGCCCGAGCGCCCGGAGCCCGGCGGCGACCTGGAGGTCGACGGCGTACGCCACGGGACGCTCCAGGGGGTCAAGTTCTCGGTGCGGGCGGGGGAGTTCGTGGCGATCGCCGCCTACCAACCGCGCGCCGCGGCCGAACTCGCCGCCGTCCTCGCCATGAACGTCGCCCCCCATGCGTACGGGGGAGTGGTGCGGGTCGGCGGGCGGGAGATCGGCGAGCTGTCGATCGAGGCGGTCCGCGAGTACCTGCTGGTGAACCCGTACGACGGGGAGATCTTCGCCGGCACCCTCCGTACGAACATCGACCCGTCGGGCACCGGCCGGTCGACAGAGGCGGCCGTGGAGGCGTCCATGCTCACCGACGTCGTCGCCCTCCACCGCGAGGGGCTCGACCACGCGGTCCGCGACCGGGGCGCGAACCTCTCCGGCGGCCAGCGCCAACGGCTGTCCCTCGCCCGTGCGTTGGCCGCCGACACCGAGATGCTCGTGCTGCACGATCCGACGACGGCCGTCGACGCGGTCACCGAACAGCTCATCGCGCGCAACGTCGCCAAGCTGCGCCGCGGCCGGACCACGCTCGTGCTGACCAGCAGTCCGGCGCTGCTGGACGCGGCGGACCGGGTGCTCGTCCTGGACGGGGGCGCCATCACCGCCGAGGACACCCACCGCAATCTGCTCGCGAGCGACGAGGCGTACTGCTTGGCCGTGGCCCGGTGAGCCACCGGTAGGGGCGAGCGACCGCCCGCCCCTGCCGGAGGGCTCAGCCGAGCGCCCAGGCGACGTCCCTGAGCAGGGCGTGCCGCCAGCCGGCCCGGTCGTGGTCCGAGGCGGACCGCGAGACCCGCACGGTCGCACCGGCCCGCTCGGTGAGCGACTCGGTCAGCTCGCAGTGGGGCAGCATCCGCGTCTCGTGTTCCCCCACGTCGAACGCGCACCGCAGCCGCGACAGATCGGCGCCCCGGCGCAGCCGCTCGGCGATGGCGCCGCCGACAGCCCCGCCCAGCGGATCCGCCAGATCCGCGGTCCCGGGCGCCCACCAGAAGGACCCCGACTGGCAGGCGATACGCGAGACCAGCTCCGGGAACTCCAGCGCCGCGTACAGCGCGCTCAGCCCGCCCAGGCTCTGCCCGGCCACCACCAGCCGGTCCAGGCCGGCCGGCACGCCGCAGTCGCCCACCAGCGGCAGCAGCTCGTCGCGGACCGCCTCCCACAGCGCGGGGCGGCAGGCGAACTCGGCCTCCCGGTCCTTGGCCGGGACGAACACGAGCGTCACCGGGGGCATTTCACCCGCGGCGGCGGCCGCGTCGAAGGCGGCCACGGCCGGGTGCAGATACAGCCAGTCGTCCCCGTCCAGCAGCAGCACCACCGGACCGCCACCGGCCACCGGGTGGACCCGCACGGTGCGCCGTCCGCCGAGCCGGTCGCTGCTCCAGCGGATCCGGGTACGGGGGAGAGGCGGCACATCGTCCGCGGCGAGGTCCGGCCAGTGCGGCTGCGGCGGGGCGTCCGGCGTCGCGGCGAGGGAACGGTCGGCGCCCGCGCCCGCCGGATTGAACGGATCGGCGTGGGCCGCGTCTTCCACGAGGACGCGGTAGGTCACCCGCAGCCGCTCGGGCATGGGCACTTCGGCGTACCAGCAGTCCGTATCCTCCCAGCGGCGCAGCGGTACGGGCGGCGACCAGCTCTCGAAGTCGAGCACGGCCTTGGAGCCGCGCCACAGGAAGAGGGTCAGCCAGCCGTCCTCGACGGGTATCGACGCGGGGGTACGCGCCGCCGCCCAGAACGCGTCGGTGCCGGGGCGGCACGGCAGACCGAAGGCGGCGAAGGGGCTCTCTGCGTCGGCCACGGGGCCGGGGCGGGAAGCGGTCATGAGCGGCGTGCCCGTTCGATCACCAGACGCATGAACGTCTCCTTGTGAGAGGAAGGGGAAAGGCAAGGCTCCTCGATCGTTAGGGGAGCCTAACCTAGCTGCCCTGAAGGCCGCTTCCGGTCGCGTTCGACGAGAACACCCGGGAGTCGTGCCCTGGGTACTGCCTGGAGTACATCGAGGAGCGCCGGACCGACCTGCGGCCGTCCGGACGGCCGCAGGTCGGGTTGTCTACAGTGAGAATGCAGAACAGGAAATACCTGACATTTCGCTAGGAATAGAGGCGCCCTTCATGAGCCTGAGCATCCGTAACCAGATCCCTGGCACGGTCACCGCCGTCACCCCGGGCGAAGTCATGGCCACCGTGAAGGTCCGCCTGGTAGGAGGGCAGCGGATCACGGCCGCGATCACGCTGGAAGCGGTCAAGGAGCTCGGCCTGACCGAAGGGGCGTCGGTCCGCACCCTGATCAAGTCCACCGAGGTGGCCCTGGCCACCGGCGCTGTCGAGGGTCTGAGCATCCGCAACCAGATCCCCGGCACCGTCACCGGCGTCACGGCCGACGGCGCCATGGCCGGCGTCAAGGTGTCCGTCGAGGGCGGCGAGCTGACCGCCGCGATCACCAAGGACGCCGTGACCGATCTGAACCTGGCGTCCGGGACGCCCGTCGTCGCCCTGATCAAGTCGACCGAGATCTCCCTCGCGTCCGTCTGAGGCCCCGCCCCTTTTGTGCCGCGAGCCGCCGCCGTCGTCCCAGGTGGCGGCTCGCGGACTTCGGGGGTGCTCACGCGGCCACCGGGGAGGCACTCCTGCCAGGAGGACCAGGAGGACCAGGAGGGCTAGGACGCGGCCCTCGGTCGGATCGCTCGTCGGAGCTCGTGGTCACCGCTGCGCGGGGTCGGCCTCGATGTTGGCGGCCATCCTGCGCAGCACCTTGAGCGCGGCCACGTACTCCTCGTCGCTGATGCCCTCGTGGACCACCGCGCGCACCTCGGTCGCCAGCTCGCGCAGCCGCACCCTGGCCGCCTCCCCGGCATCGGTGAGGTGCAGGCGCTGCCCGGCGTCGATGCGCAGCCAGCCGCGGTGGGCGAGCTGGTCGATGACGCGCGCGATCTCGTGCGGCCCGTCCGCGAGCGGCGTCAGCCGGCTGACGACCTCCTCGCGACCCGGCGCCTCGGGCCAGCTGTTCACGCAGTTCACCACCCAGTACTGGGGCTGCGTGGCGTCGATCCTGGCCATCGCGTCGCGCAGATGGCCGGTGACGGCGGTGTGGACGAGTCCGCTCCAGTACCCGATGGGCTGGGCGGCCAGCATGTCGTCGGTGGCGTTCGGATCGGCCGGAGCCTGGTCCGTGCGGGTGTCGGTCAGCCGGTTCATGATCCAGAAACTAGTGCCCGGCGAGCCGCTCCATCAAGACGACGCTGCGCGCGAGCATCTCCTGCTCCTCCGTGCCGAGTTCGAGGTCGATGGCCCGGGCGAGCCAGTCGGCCCGGCGGTCGCGCTCGGCCTCCAGTGCTGCCCGTCCCGCCTCGGAGAGGTCGACGAGGGACTTGCGGCCGTCCGTCGGGTGCGCCCGGCGGACGATGAGGCCCTGGTCCATGAGGAGTCCGACCGCGCGGGCCATCGACTGGGGGCGCACGCGCTGGTCCGCGGCGAGGTCGCTGGTGGTCATGGCGCCGTCCCGGTCGAGGACGCCCAGAACGGCGACCTGGCCGTGCGGGATCCGGTCCTCCTGCTTCACGCGCCGCGCGAGCTTGCCCATGGCGGTGCGCAGATCGGCGGCGACGGTGGCGGGTTCCGGGGTGGGCATAGGGCACTTTAACCCGCGGCCGCCAGCAAGTCTGCGCAGGTCACCTGCACAGCGAAGCTGAACAGCAAACCTAAACAGCAAGGCTAAACAGTCAATCTGAACAGCATTGCTGTAGAGTTTCGGTGTCGCGGCTCGCGCCGGCGCTGTCGCATCAGTGCCGCGGCATGTGACTACGGAAGGACCTCGTATGGCCCACCAGGCAGCTGAGCCCACCGCCATCCAGTCCGTCACCGCCCGCCGGATCATCGACAGCCGTGGCAACCCCACCGTCGAGGCCGACGTCCGCCTCGCCGACGGGTCCCTCGGCCGCGCCGCGGTCCCGTCCGGCGCCTCCACCGGTGCGCGGGAGGCTCTGGAACTGCGCGACGGCGATGCCGGGCAGTGGCACGGCAAGGGGGTCGACCGTGCGGTCGCCCATGTCAACGAAGAGATCGCGGCCGCGGTCGTGGGCCGCGACGCGGACGACCAGGCCGGCCTGGACGCCGCGCTCGTCGCGCTCGACGGCACGCCCGGCAAGTCCCGGCTCGGCGCGAACGCGATCCTCGGGGTCTCCCTCGCCGCCGCCAAGGCGGCCGCCGCGGCTCATCGCCAGCCGCTCTACCGCTATCTCGGCGGCGCCGACGCCCGCCTTCTCCCGCTGCCGATGATGAACATCATCAACGGCGGGGCGCACGCCGACAATCCGCTGGACTTCCAGGAGTTCATGATCGCGCCGGTGGGCGCGGAGACCTTCGCGGAAGCCGTACGCATGGGCTCCGAGATCTTCCACACTCTGCGGCGCGACCTGCTCGCCGCAGGGCACTCCACCGGCGTCGGCGACGAAGGAGGCTTCGCGCCCGCGCTGCGCACCGCCGAGGAGGCGCTCGACTTCGTCATGAGCGCCGTCGAACGCACCGGATACCGTCCCGGCGCGGACATCGGCCTGATCATGGACCCGGCCTCCTCGGAGTTCTTCCGCGACGGTGCCTATGTGTACGCGGGCGAGGGTGTGCGCCGCACCCCCTCCGATCAGGTCGAGTACCTCGCCAAGCTGATCGACGCGTACCCGATCGTCTCCATCGAGGACCCGATGGCCGAGGACGACATGGACGGCTGGCGCGAGCTGACCACCCGCGTCGGCCACCGCTGCCAGCTCACCGGCGACGACGTGTTCTGCACCGACGAGGCGCAGGTGCGCGAAGGCATCCGTACCGGCGTCGGCAACTCGGTCCTGGTGAAGGTCAACCAGATCGGCACCCTGACCGAAGCCCTCGCCACGGTCGCCACCGCACGCCGGGCAGGCTGGAGCGCCGTGATGTCCCACCGCTCCGGCGAGACGGAGGACACCACGATCGCGGACCTGGCGGTGGCGACGGGCTGCGGCCAGATCAAGACCGGCTCGCTGTCCCGCTCCGACCGCACGGCCAAGTACAACCAACTGATCCGCATCGAGGAGGAGTTGGGCGAGTCGGCGCAGTACGCGGGCGGGTCGCTGCTGTCCCGCTCCTGAACGCGAACGGACGGCCTCCGGTGGGCAGTTACGTCCACCGGAGGCCGCCCTCCGTTCGCGGCGGGCCGGTCCGGGCCGCCGGACACCGGACCGGCTCACCGCTCCCGGGTCACCGGGTCCGGGCCGAAGAGGCGCGGGTCAGGGGAAGTTGACGACGGTCGAAGGGATCGTCGACGTTCCCGAGGTGGGGGAGCCGGTGTTGTTGATGACGTGCTCGTACTGGCCGTTGCCGCCGAGCGAGACGACGAGCAGGTTGTGGAACTTCACGCCGGGCTTCACCGGGGCCTTGAAGCCATGGCCCTGGATGATCGTCGGGTCGACGTTGTAGTAGCAGTAGCTGCCCATGCCCCAGCCCTCGTGCTGTTCCACCGAGTCGTCGACCCGGTAGGCGGCGTAGCCCTTGGTGTCGCCGTTCTGGATCGCCTCCTGGTTCGGGGCGTCGTAGGCCTTCTCGTTCTGGAAGAAGATCGTCCGGCCGCGCTCGCCGTACCACTCCACGTCGTACTTGTTGAAGTGCTCCACGAACAGCCCGGTCGCCAGGACGTCGTCGCCGTTCACGCGGACGCCGTAATCGGCCCGGTTGGTCTCCCAGCCCCAGCCCTCACCGTGGTCCGCACGCCACACCCAGGTGTGGTCGATGATCGTGTCGTCGCTGTTCACCACGATGCTCGTGGTCGCCTTGCCGGGGCCCGCGCCGCCGATCCGCACGAACACGTCCTGCAGCGACGTGGGGTTCGCCGAGTGGTCGGCGGACGCGCCCTGCGGTCCGACCTCCAGCAGCGTCTGCGAGTTGACCGGGCCGGCGTCGATGAGGAAGCCGGCCAGCTTCACCCCGTCGACGTCGGCGACCTTCATCGCCGTCACGCCGTTGTCCGGGATGATCGTGGCCAGACCGAGGCCCAGGACGACCGTGTCGGCCCGGTTCACGTTGATGGTCTGGTCGATGTGGTAGACGCCGGGCGTGAACAGCAGGTTCAGCCCCTGCGCGAGCGCGGCGTTGATCGTCGCGGCCGTGGCGCCCTGCTTGACGACGTAGAAGCGGTTCAGCGGGATGGACTCGCCCTGCTGGGCGCCACCGTCCCACGAGACACCGCGCGCGTTGACGCGCTTGGCGGGGACGAAGACCTTGTAGTCGTTGCCGTCGAGGTAGAGGAACGGCTTCTCGCGGGAGATCGGGGTGGTGTCCAGCGTGGTGTACGGCGGGTCCGGGAAGCTCGCCGCCGGTGCGCCCTGGACGCCGGAGAACGTCATGTTCCACACGGCGTTGGTCCAGCCGCCCACGGAGCTGTCGCGGGTGTACCACTGCTGCTGCGAGTACGGTCCGACCGTGCCGTCGATCTTGCTGTCGGCGATGTAGCCGCCGCTGGCCCAGCCGTATCCGTCGGGCGCGAGGTTGAGCCCGCCCTTGACGTGCATCCGGCGGAAGGGCGCGGCCTGCGAGACCGCCCAGCGGTTGGTGCCGGAGACCGGGTTCAGCGTCAGGTTCTCCGCCGAACGCCAGAAGTTCTGCGTGGCGTTGCCGTCGAACCAGCCCGCGTCCACGGTGACATCACCGTTGAACGTGGTGTCGTTCGGGTTGAGGCCGAGGCCCGCGATCTGGGTGTAGAAGCCGATCTGCGCGTTGAGGTTGTTGTACGTGCCCGGCTTGAAGAGGAGCGCGTGCCGCCCGCTGCCGAACTGGGCCTCCTCCTGCTGCTCGAAGATCGCGTCGACCTTGCCCTGGATGTCGGGCGTGGACGGATCGAAGACATGGACGTTGGGACCGAGGTCGCCGCCGCCCGGAATCTCCGGACCGCCGCCGCCGTCACGGGTGCCGAAGACCTTGAACTCCCAGAGGGAGTAGCCGTATCCGGTGGCGCGCTCGGTGCCGGTCAGACGCACGTAGCGCGCGTCGCCGGAGATGTTCAGGGTCTCGTTGCCACCTGCGGAGGTGGTGGTGCTGTAGGCGGTGGTCCAGTTGCTGCCGTCGGCCGAGATCTCGATGCGGTAGCTCTTCGCGTGCGCGGCCTCCCAGGAGAGTTCGACCCGGCTGAGCGCGGCCGGGGAGCCGAGGTCGATCCGTATCCACTGGGGATCGGCGAACGCGCTGGACCAGCGTGTCCCGCCGTCCCCGTCGACGGCGTTGCCCGCGGCCGTGCCGCCGTTCTCCTCGCTCGACGCGGTCACCGCGCCGCCCTGGGAGAGCAGGACGGGAGCGGCCTGCGCCGGAGCCGCCTGCACGGTCGCGAGGAGCGCCGCGACCAGCGTGGTGACGAGGGCGAGGGCCAGGGTGCGCCACCGGTGGGATGCGGCCATCGGGGGCCGCGAGGGTCTGACGAGGGCAACGGGCATGTCTGATCTCCTGATAGGTCAGGTGGGCGGGGGTGGAACAGGTGCGGACTCGTGCTCCCACAGGGGGAGAGAGCGCTCTCTCGGTAGCCGAATGATTCTCCCGTGTTTCCGTCGCGTCAAGAGTTGTGCACAGAAATGCCGCGCCCGGTCGGACGGGCCGCCCGATGTTTCATCTCCTGAAATCTCAGAGACAGTTGACCAGGCATCAGAGCGACAAGTCGGACCTCGGCGGCCGTGGCCTCTTGAATCAACTCGGCCGCGACTCTTGACGGTTCACTCCGCTCCCGCCAGTCTCCCCACTGTGGGGGAGCGCTCTCTCGGCCCAACCCCCTCACAGAGCAAGGAGTTCGCATGGAAGCCCGTGGAACACCACGGTTGCGCGGTGCCCTGGCGGTCATGGCCGCCGTGGCCCTCCTGTTCACCCTCTCGGTGGCCGTCGCCCCGGAACGCGCCGCCGCCGCGGCCGTTCTCGTCTCCCAGGGAAAGCCGGCGACCGCCTCCAGCACGGAGGCGCCCTTCAGCGCCGCGTCGGCCGTGGACGGCGACACCGCCACCCGCTGGTCCAGCGCCTTCACCGACGACGAGTGGCTCCGTATCGACCTGGGCGCGAGCACGTCGATCGGGCAGGTCGTCCTCGACTGGGAGGCCGCGTACGCCAAGGGCTACCGGCTGGAGGTCTCCGCCGACGGAACCGACTGGACGACGATCCACTCCACCACGACCGGCTCCGGGGGCGTCGAGACCCTGACGGTCTCCGGGACCGGCCGCTACATCCGGATGCACGGCACCCAGCGGGCCACCGCCTGGGGCTACTCCCTCCACGAGTTCCAGGTCTACTCCACCACCGGTGGCGGCACCGCCCCCGGCGACGACGACGTCCTGCTCTCCTACGGCAAGACCGGCTCCGCCTCGACCTCCCAGCACGACGGCACCTGCTGGGAGTGCTCGCCGGACAAGGCCTTCGACCGTGACCCCGCCAGCCGCTGGGCCACCAGCCCCGAGGGCGGCTGGACCGACCAGGGCTGGATCGCGGTCGACCTCGGCGCCCGCGCCGAGATCCACCGGGTCGTCCTCCAGTGGGACCCGGCCCACGCCAGGGCCTACCGGATCGAGGTATCCGACAACGGGACCGACTGGACGACGATCCACCAGACCGCCGCGGGCACGGGCTTCAAGGAGACGCTGGACGTCAGCGGCGCCGGTCGGCACGTACGCCTGTACGCAACCCAACGCAGCGGTGAATACGGCTACTCGCTCTGGGAGTTCCAGGTCTGGGGCACCGGCGGAGCGCCGAACCCCGCACCGCCGCTGCCGGCCGACCCCACGTACGACCGGCTGGTGTTCAGCGACGAGTTCAACGGCCCCGCGGGCACCGCGCCCGACCCCGCTAAGTGGGTCCCGGAGACGGGCACCGGCCCCAACAACGAGCTGGAGTACTACACGAACAACAAGAACGCCGCCCAGGACGGCAACGGCAGCCTCGTCCTGGAGGCCCGCCGCGAGGAGACCCCGGGCTCCGCCTGCCCGCCCGACCCGCTGAGCGGCAGCACCACATGCCAGTACACCTCGGCGCGGCTCAACACCTACGGGAAGTTCCAGTTCACCTACGGCCGGGTCGAGGCGCGCATCAAGGTCTCCGGTACGCAGGGGCTCTGGCCCGCGTTCTGGATGCTGGGCGCGGACTACTTCGACCAGGGGCGCCCGTGGCCCTACACCGGCGAGATCGACATCATGGAACACGTCGGCAAGGAGCCGAACACCACCTACTCCACCCTCCACGCGCCCGCGTACAACGGCGCGGCCGGCTACGGAGCCCCGTACTCCCTGCCCGGGGGCGCGGACTTCGCCGACGACTTCCACACCTTCGCCGTGGACTGGGACAGCAAGGGCATGACGTTCCGGGTCGATGGTCAGGTGACGCACACGGTCGACAAGGAGGAGCTGGAGAGCACCCGCGGACCCTGGGTGTTCGACCACGACTTCTTCCTCATCCTCAACAACGCGGTCGGCGGTGACTGGCCCGGATCGCCCGACGCCACCACCCGCTTCCCGCAGAAGCTGAGCATCGACTACGTCAAGGTCTGGCAGTAGGAGAACGGGATCGCGTACCCGGGCGTCCGGGCGGTGGGGTCCTCCTACCGCCCGGACGCCCGCCCCGGCTTCAGCCGCCCGCCGCGGAATCGGCGCCCCCGCGCGGCGCGTACAGAATCCAGAGCGGTCCTTCGGCGAGATCGACGCGCCGCCCGTCGCTGCCGGTGAACACGGTGTCCGCCTCGGCCGAGCTCCGGGACCACCGCGCCTCGTACGTCCGCCCGTCGCGCAGGACGACCGCGCTGCCCGCCCCCACGGTCTCGGTGAACGGAGTGACGTTCCCGGACCGGTCGCTGAAGTCCGACGGGCGGACGGTCACGTCCTGGACGACGACCGTGCCGGCCCCGATCCGCTCGCCGCCGGCGGTACGGGCGGGGGAGCCATCCAGGGAGACGAGCCAGCGGTCGCGCTCGGCGGACCAGGTGAAGGTCACGGACGCGGACGGATAGCGGACCGTACGGCTGTCCTCTGGCTCGCCGCCGGGCGGCGGCGGGCCCTTCTTCAGTCCCAGCTCCTCGACGGCGTCCACGCCGGAGGCGGTGAACGGAATCCTCTCCGGCCGCAGATAGAGATTGTGCGGTGCGGGCCGGACCTGGCCCCGGAAGTACGCCCCCGGCGCCTTCGAGGGCGGCACGGCCTCCAGCGGCGCGCGGTCGATGACCGGCAGCAGCCTGCTCTGCGCCCCGGAGAACGCCAGCGTCGGCCGGTCGAACTGCCGCAGCAGCTCCAGATCGGTCTCCCGCGCACTGCGCACCGGGCCGATGACAGGCGGCAGATCGGAGGAGTAGACGGCGAGGATCCGGCTCAGACCGGCCTCCACCTGCTCGACGTAGACGATGTCGGCCCGCTCCAGGCCGGTGTGGGGGCGTGCAGGCGCCACGTTGTCGATCTTCACGGCCAGTACGTCGGCGGTCCTGCCCGCACCGGACGGGGAGCGGCTGCTGGGCGAGGGCGACGAACCGTCCCCGCCCGTGCACGCGGCGGTCACGGCCAGCAGGAGCGCGGTGAGCAGCGCTGCGACCGATGTCTTCACTCCGGCTGCGGACATGGCGACCGCCCTTCCGGGGCGCCGGCCGGCGGTGGCGGCGGAGCGTCGCCGTGTCGCGGCCCCTCATCCATCATCACGCGTCCGGGGCGCCGGTGGTTGCGCCGGAGGGCCGTCCGCCCGCCGACGCCCCCGGAACATTGGCGGAGTGAGTACTCACTCCGTACCGTTCTCCTCATGACCGAGAAACCAGCGACCCGTCGTCGTGCGCCGGGCATGAGCCCCGAACAGCGCCGCGAAATGATCGTCAAGGCGGCCATTCCGCTGATCGCCGAGTACGGCGCCGCCGTCACCACCGCCAAGGTCGCCCGCGCCGCCGGTATCGGCGAGGCGACGATCTTCCGCGTCTTCGCCGACAAGGAGGAGCTTCTGGACGCCTGTATGGCCGAAGCGATGCGCCACGACCACGCCGTACGCGAGCTGATGTCCATCCCCACCGACCTCCCGACCGCCGACTGCCTAGCCGAGGCGGCCGACGCCCTGGAGGCGCACCTGGACCGGATGGGCGCCATCGCGGGATCACTGCACGCCTCCGGCCACCGCCGCCGCGACACCCCGGCGGGCGAACAGGCCCGCGGCATGGGGCGCGAGGAGTCGATGGCCGCGATCCGGAACGCGGTCGCCGAGCTCCTGGCACCCGACGCCGAGTCCTTCCGCCTGCCGGTCGAACAGGCCGCCGCGCTCTTCTTGGGCCTGCTGTTCACCCGCCCGCACCCCGACGACCCGGCACGCCTCACCGGGGGCCGGCTGGCGGAGGTCTTCCTCCACGGTGCGCTCGCCCCGACACCGGGAGCGGACCGATGACCGCCCCCTCGCCCCGACGCCGCCGGACCACCACGATCCTGGCCGCCACGCTCGCGCCCGCCCTCGTCCGGCTCATCGCCGACCCGCTCCTCGGCCACCGACTGCGCATCACCGCCCCCTCGGAGCGGCACTGGTGGCCGGACTGCCGACCCGGCCCGACGCACCGGAGCGCCCGGCGTCGTAGCGTCGGGAGGCATTCCGGACCGACCGACATGGCTGGAACTGCTCTGCGCCGCGCACCCGATTCCGCTTCCGAAGGCGCTGTTCGCTCTCTACGGTTGCATCAGCGACGGTTCACGTGCCCGTACGCTGCGACAAGTGAGGCGGAGGGGGTTCGGTGGAAGCCGAGTTGACGGCACTGGCGGCATCGGGTGCGACGACGTTCGTGGGGCTGATGGCGACGGAGGCCTGGACGCAGGTGCGCGGGCGCGTGGCCCGGTTCCTGGCCCGGGGTGAGGACACCGAGGCGGTCGACGCCGAGCTGGAGGAGTCCCGCGCCGAACTGACGGCGGCCCGTGCGGACTCCGACGAGGAGACGGCAGCGGACATCGAGGCGGAGTGGCGGACGAGGCTCCGCCGGGCGCTGCGCGCCAACCCGGAGGCGGCCGCCCAGTTGAGGGACCTGCTGGAGGAACTGGCTCCTCACCAGGCGACCGGTGCGACCGTGTCGATCAACCACAACACGATCAACGGTGGCACCTACAACTCACCTGTGATCATGGCCCAGTCGATCCACGGCGGAAGTGCCCCGCTGACACCCCGGCAGGAACCGGGCGCACGATGATGGCAGGGCGGTCCGACGGTTCCGAACCGGACTTATCGGGTAGTGGTGTATCCGGTGCCGACTACGGGCCGAGTATGGGGGACCGGGCGGTCCACGGCGGCATCACGTTCGACATCCAGCAGCCGCCTCGGCCCGAGTTGAATCTCCCGCCCGACGAAATTCCGCCACCGCCCGCTCGGTTCGTCGGCCGGGCCGCGAGCCTCGCCGCACTCGACACCTGGCTGGCCCAGGGTGACTCCGATGGCGTGGGCGTCGGCTTCGTCGCGCTGTACGGACCGCCCGGCGTGGGCAAGACCGCGCTCGTGTCCCATTGGGTGGAGCGCAGACGTGAGCGGTTCCCCGGCGGGCGGATCTATGTGGACTTCGCCGCTCTGCGGGCGGAGGCGGCGGACGAGGAGGTCTTCGAAACGGCCCGGCGCCGCCTGCGATCCCAGGGCGTCGATGTCGCCTGCATCTCGGCCACGTTCACGGAACGGATCGAGCTCCTGCGGAGCAGATTCGAGGGCGGACGTCTGGTGGTCTTCCTGGACAACGTCTCCTGTGCCGCTGAGGTGACCCCCCTCATTCCGTTGGTGGAGGGACAGGGCAGCGTGCTGCTGGTCGCGAGTGAGAACCACCTCGGGGAACTCGCACTGGACGGGGCGCGATCGATGCCGGTGGATCCACTCGACCGGGACAGCTCCCTGGCGGTGCTCGCCGACCGGTGCGGCGCGGAGAGAGTCGCCGTCGACCCGGCCTCGGCGGAACGCCTCGTGGATCTCTGCGGCGGGCTGCCGATGGTGCTGCGCGTGGTCGCAGCCCGGCTGGCGACCGACGCTCGGCTCAGCTTCGCCGCACTTGCGACAGAGCTGGCCATGGAATTGCGTCGACCGACAGGAGTGCCCGCCCTCGGAAGGGAAGGTTCGGTATCGGCCGCATTCGATCTCTCCTACCGTGGACTGGACCCGGATACGGCCCGGCTCTACCGACTGATGAGCTGGTTCCCGGGGGAATCCTTCGACGCCGGGGTCGCCGCGGTGGCGGCAGAACTGGATCCAAACCGGGCTGCGGACGCGCTGGAATCCCTGGACCGGGCAGGCCTGCTCGACCGGATGGCGGACGGCCGTCTGCGCTTCCATCGCCTCGTACGTCTGCACGCCCTGGAACGAGGGACGGAGGAGGAACACCCGGACGAATTCCCGGCGCTGGTAATGCGGGTGACGCTGCACTACCTGGCTCTCACCGCACTCGCCGACCGGACCGTCAGGCTGGACCGGCTGCGGATCGCCGACCTCGACCAGTGGCTCTCCGACGTTCACGACCCCTTCGCCGCGCCGGACGCCCCCCAGCCCGTGGACTGGCTGGAGGCGGAACACCGCAACATCCTCGGTGTCTTGCGGGCCGCCGCGCGCGACAGGGCGCTGTACACCGAGGTGTGGCAGCTTGTGGAGGCCTTGACTGCGCTGTTCTTCTACCACCGGCATCTCGGTGCCTGGAGGGATTCGCTACTGATCGGGGTAGGGGCCGCCAGTGTGAAAGGGACTCGCGCGGCTGAGGCGAGGCTGCTCAGCTTCTTGTCGCGCGTACTCATGGACCTTGGTGACCACATTGGTGCCCGGCTGGCGATGGACCGGGCTCTGGTGTGGGCGCAGAAGGCGTCCGACGACGTGCTGCTGGCGTCTGTGCTCGAGTTCCGGGGGCGCTGCTTGGAACCGTTCAGCCGAGAAGATGCCAAACAGTCCTATAGGCGTTCCATTTTCTTGAACAAAAGGGCGAATCAGCCTCGTGGTGAGGCAATAGCCACGTATCTGCTCGGTTGTGTCCAGGCGGCTGACAATGAGCTCTATGAAGCTCTGTTTACCTTGCGAGGCTCTCGCGCGGCGCTGAGCGATGTGTGTGACCGTCGTATGGCGGCCCGGGTCGACTTGGCCATAGGAATGGTACTGGGGCGTCTGGGAGAGGCTGTTGAAGCAGACCAATTGCTTCGACGGTCGGCCGAAACGCTACTGGCGGTGAAGGCGATGTACTACCGGGCAGAGGCGCTGGTGGCTCTGGCAGACCTTCAGGAGCGGTGGGAAGGCCCTTTTTCGGACGTGCGATCACTGATCGTCCAGAGCATCGCCATATTCGATGTGTATGACAGTCCGCGGGCGGCGGTGCTCCGGAGACGGCTGGCGAACATGGATCCGCGTGACTGAGGCCGGTGCACAGGGTCAGCTGCGGAGTCGGCCTTGCGGTCGCAGCCTGATGATCATGTCGTGCTCCCGTGCCCCGACCTTCAGGGTCACCCGGGTGTCCGCCAGGTGAGCGGTGGTCAGAGACAGGGCGTAGACGGCCGCGGCGGACAGACCCGGGTCGGACCGCGGCCCGGTCATGGCCGCCTCCACGATCCGGCCGTCGCGCAGTCCTGCCACGTGCCCGCCCTGGCTCAGGGCGGTCGCCGCTAGATGGCAGCCCGGAAAGCGGCCAAGGGTGTCCTCGATCCACTGGAGCGCAGCTGTCAGGGAACGGGCGGGGCCTCGCTGGAGCAGCACCGAAGCGTTCTCCAACGTGCGCCGGTCCTGCTCCCGTTCGTCGCAGGCCAGGTGGACGAAGCAGCCGGCCGTCTCGCCCTCGTCCGGCGACACCGCCGCCGGCCGCCTGTCTACGGTGACGCTGCCAGGTGAGACGGTGGTGGTGACTTTCCAAGAGGTGACTGCCGTCCCCGATTGCTCGGGTTCGCCCAGATACCGATCGGGTGGGGCGGCCTGCGTCGGTTCCGTTAGCTCCAGCAGGTGGTAGAGCGCGGTGCGCAGCCGCGCCAAGGCCCTGCCCGGCTGGTCGAAAGCTCCTTCCGCGATCGCGGCGAACCGTTCCGGGGCCTGCCCGGTCAACGCAGAGGTGATCTGTCGGTGTACGTCACCCCGGTCGTCGAGACGTGGTGCGGCCCGCCCGAGCGCTGCCACCGAGGTGCCTTCGACGGACTCGCTCCCGAAAGCCCCCAGCAGAACCGGCTTACCGAGCGCGGCACCGTACAACGTCACCGACCCGTGGTCGCCCACGACCACGTCCGCCGCGACCAGCGCCGACCGCCACGCGTGGATGTGGGGAATCAGCATCAGCCCCGCGTCCAGGGCAGGTGCAAGGATATTGCGGATCTGCCAGGAGCCGTGCCCCGCCCAGACGTTGGGATGAAGGATCGCCGCCACCCGGAACTCGTCGTACGGCAGCGCGCCCAGCACCCGGGCAGCCAGCTCGGGGTGCCGCCCGATCAGCGAACCTCCGCCCCAGGTGGAGCTGAGCACCACCAGCCGGTGCCGGTCGGGCACGCCGAGCGCCCGACGGTACGTGTCCGCCCGGTCGGCGCTGACGAGCAGCTCGTCGTAACACGGGTCGCCCACGAGCAGAGTGCGCCCGGCGGCCTTCGGATGCGAGGCGAGCAGTTGCTCTTCCTGGCTCGGATGCGAAATGGCCAGCCACGCGCGCCCCGACTCCAGCAGGCTGTCCGGCACCACCCCGGACAGCCGGTTTCGCGGCCCCCGTGAGTCCGGCACGTGCTTTTGGAACCCGATGCCGTGCGGCAGTACGAGGACCGGGCAATGCCCCTCGGGCACATCGATGTTCTCGCTTGCGGTGAGGATCAGATCGGGATCGGCGTGGCTCACCTGCTCCCAGGGGATGACGCGGCAGCCCGCGTCGTGCAGCAGATCCAGCACCCCGGCGTTGAAGGCGGAGGTGGGGTCGTGGGCGAAGACGACCGTCACCCGTCCGTCCCCGCGCAGGAGAGCGGGCAGGCATTCGAGGACTCTTACGGTCGAGGTCACCGTACGGGCCGCTACGACCAGGGTCTTCTCACCGTGGAAGGTGCTCCACCGCCCGGCGTCGGGCCCGACGGGGACGCGAAGGGGACGGCTAGCGTGCATGGCCACCCCGAAAGGCTATGGGCGCACCGCCCGGTCGCGGCTCGCATCTCAAGCCGTGCTGCAACCTTTCGAGTGGCGAACTGAAGTCCCTGACGGTCATATCGTAAGGGAGCCGCTCGCGGCCGGGCCGTCTTCGCGCCCGGTCGTCAGTCTCCCGCCGGAGCCCCGCCGCCCCGCTCCCGGCCGGCGAAGCGCACCGGCGCCCGGAACCGTGCCTTGCGGGCTGCCCGGCGGAAGGTGGTGAGGACGGCGGGGCCCGCCAGGGTGATGCAGAGGAAGTTCGTGACGGCGCGTCCGGTGTCCCAGCCGAGGGACGTGGCGACGTCGAACGCCAGGTAGCGCTGCCACTGTTCGGTGAAGGGCAGACCGGGGAGGTAGGCGATGGAGCTGTTCGGGTCCACCGAGAACGGCCAGAAGGACAGGTTCAGCAGAAAGCCGAAGAGGTAGCCGGAGAGCGATCCGTAGACGGCGAGCATCATGACCTCGCGGCGGCCCGTGGCCCGGGGCAGCAGGCCCGCGAGCATGCCGACGAACGCGCAGCCGAACATCTGGTACGGCATCCACGGGCCGACCCCGCCGGTGATCAGCGCGGATGCGAACAGGGACGTGCAGCCGAGGGTGAAGCCGAAGCCGGGGCCGTAGACGCGGCCCGCCAGGACGAGAACGAAGAAGACCGTCTCGATGCCCGCCGTTCCCGCACCGAGCGGGCGCAGCGCCGCGTTCACCGCGGAGAGCACCCCGAGCATCGCCAACGCCTTGGAGTTGATGCCGCCCTCGGCGATCTCGGAGATCACCACGCACAGGACGAGCACCAGCAGTACGCCGAAGATCAGCGGCGGCGCGTACGCCGCGCCCAGTCGGCCCGGCGCGACGACGAAGGGCCAGAAGAAGGCGACCAGGCCGAGGAACGCCGCCATGGCGATCACGACTCCGGCGCGCGGTGCGATGCGGATGGCCCCGGCGGAGCGCTCGGTGAGGTCCTTCAGGTCCTTGAGATCCGCGAGGTGCTTCACGCGCCCGCCTCCTCGTGCGGGAGCACCGCGGCCACCTGGTCGACCGTCAGGTACGGCAGCGGCGACAGGATCTTCGCCACCTGCGGGGCGAAGACCGGGGAGGCGACGATGACCTCGGTGGTCGGCCCGTCCGCGACGATGTCGCCCTCGGCCAGCACCACCACCCGGTCCGCGGCCCGTGCCGCGAACTCGACGTCATGGGTGGAGATCACCACCGACCGCCCCTCGGCGGCGAGTTCGTCGACCATGGCGATCAGCTGGGTCTTGGCCCGGTAGTCCAGACCGCGCGTCGGCTCGTCCAGCAGCAGGACCCGGGGCGCGGCCGTCAGCTGGATCGCGAGGACCAGGGCCAGCTTCTGGCCCTCGGAGAGGTCGCGCGGGTGCGTAGCGCCGTCGATGCCGGGGGCCAGCCGGTCCAGGAGCGTCCGGGCGGACGGGTTCGCGGTGCCGGTCCCACCACCGCCTGTCGCGGACTCGGTGTCGGCCTGGTCGAGTTCCTGCTTGACGCTCTCCAGGTAGAGCAGGTCGGTCGGGGTCTGCGGTACGAGTCCGACCAGCCGTCTGGCCTCGGCGGCGGACAGGCCCTTCGGGTCACTGCCCCGCGTCGAACGGCTCCGCGCCGAGCCGCCCCGCACCGCGCCACCCGGATCCGGTGCGCCGGACCCGCCCCCGGCCACCCGTACCGTGCCGGACCTCCGAGGACCCGAGCCCTGGAGCGCCCACAGCAGCGACGACTTGCCCGAGCCGTTGCGGCCCATCAACGCCGTGACCTCCCCGGCCCGCAGATCGAGGTCCACCTCCCGCACCGCCGGGACGCCCCGGTAGGCGACCGTGATCCCCCGGGCCCCGAGCAGGTCCGCGCCCGGTGCGTCCGGGACCGCGCGCACCGGCGGGGGCGGTGTGCCCTCCAGCGCCGTACGCAGCGGACGGGCCGCCCGGCGGGCGTCGCGTACCGACAGGGGCAGCGGCGACCAGCCCGCCGCCCGGCCCAGCTCGACGATGGGCGGGGCGATGGACGAGGTCGTGAAGATCTCCGCCGGCGGACCCGTGACCACCCGGCCGTCCCCGGGCAGATGGATGACCCGGTCGGCGTACTGCACCACCCGCTCCAGCCGGTGCTCGGCCAGCAGCACCGTCACCCCCAGATCGTGGACCAGCCGGGTCACCGCGGCCAGTACCTCCTCGGCCGCCGTCGGGTCGAGCGCCGAGGTCGGCTCGTCGAGCACCAGGACGCGCGGGTGGGCGGTGAGCACGGAACCGATCGCGACGCGCTGCTGCTGCCCGCCGGACAGCTCGTACAGTGCCCGGTGGCGCAGATCCGCGAGCCCGAGCAGGTCGAGCGTCTCCTCGACCCGCTTGCGCATCACCGCCGGTGCGATGGCCAACTGCTCCATCGCGTAGGCCAGTTCCTCCTCGACCGTGTCCGTGACGAAACCGTCCAGCGGATCCTGTCCCACCACGCCCACCACATCGGCGAGTTCGCGCGGCGGATGGTCGGCGGTGTCGCGGCCGTCGACCGTGACCGTGCCGTACAGCGTGCCGCCGGTGAAGTGCGGGACCAGCCCGTTGACCGCGCCCAGCAGCGTCGACTTGCCGACCCCCGTATGGCCCACCACGAGGCAGAGTTCGCCCTCGTCGACATTAAGGTTCACGTCCCGCAGGACCGGCTCGTCGGCGCCGTCGTACACGACGGACACCTGGTCGAAGGTGATCATGCGGCTTCCTCGGTGCGTTGCGCGGGGATGTGCGGAGCGGGCGGACCGGGCGGCGGCGCCAGGAACCCGGCCGCACCCGCGAGCAGGATCGCGGCGGTCGGGACGAGGGGCAGTGTCGGCCAACTCAGCGGGTAGATCGACGGGTTCAGCTCGGCCGGGTCGTAGCCGACGTTGACGAACAGCAGTACCGCGGAGAGCACTCCGCAGGATGCCACCGCCCACTCCGCGAACCGCCACGGATCCGGCCGGTACGTCGTCCGCGTCACCCGCCGCCCGCCGAGGCGCAGCCCGGCCAGGCAGAGGACCGAACCGGCGGCCAGCGCGGGCAGCCCCAGCAGTTTGGGCGCGGACGCGTCGAGGAGGCCGTACGCCCCGGCGCACAGTCCGCACATGCCCAGCAGCATCAGCACCCCGGTCAGCCGGCGCGAGCCGCGCGCCGCCGATCCGGCCCGCCCGTAGCCACGCGAGTCCATCGCCGCCGCCAGTCGCAACGACCGCTCCAGGGCGTCCTCCAGCACCGGGACGACGATTCCGCGCAGCGCCTTCAGCCCCTTGTTGCGACCGGCCCGCAGCCGTCGGGCACGGGCCACCCGCTGCACGCTCTGCACCAGTTGGGGGGCGACGCTGATCGACACGGTGACGGCGACGCCCAGTTCGTACAGCGCGCCCGGCAGCACCCGCAGCGCCCGCTTCGGGTTGGCGAGGGTGTTGGCCGCGCCGATGCAGCACAGCATGCACGCCAGCCGCAGGCCGTCGGTCGCGGCGGACAGCAGCGCCTCCAGCGAGACCGGGCCGCCCAGTTGGATGCCCGCGTACCAGTCCGGCGTCGGAATGTGCGGGAGCGAGAAGAGGTAGTGGTCGTTCGGGGTGATGCCGGTGGCGAACACCGCCCGGAACACCACCCGGATCGCCACCACCGTCAGGGCCAGATAGAGGTAGTACTTGAAGCCGCGCGCCCACGGGGCCTCGGTGCGCCGCACGGTGATGACGTAGCCGAGCACCGCGAGGACCAGGAAGAGCAGCAGCGGGTTGTTGGTACGGCTGACCGCCGTGGCCAGGGCGAGCGCCCAGATCCACCAGGCGACCGGGTGCAGGGTGCGCGGCAACCGCCGGCCGCCGGTGTCCGGGCTGTCGGCGGAGCGTTCCCCGGCCGTGCCGGCCACGCGGGCGCTACTGCTCACGGCGGCGGCGCTTCGCGGCGAACACGGCCGCGCCGCCGATGACCACCACGAGACCGGCCGTCGCCGCCACCGGCACCATCGACCCGGAGTCGTGCTCCGCGTCGGCCGCCGGAGCCGCGTCCACCACCTTCGCCGACCCCTGCGGCGCGGCCACCGCCGCGTCCGTCGTCACCGACGCGGACGGAGTGGGCGAGGGCGTGGCGGATGCGGACGGGGACGCGCTCGCGGAGGCGGAGGGCGAGGCCGGTTCCGAGGGGCGCTCCGAGGGCGGAGGCGGGGCCTGGCCGCCGTCCGCCGGCCGCTGCGCCGTCCGTACGGGGTCGGGCTTCGGCTTGGGCTGCGGTGCCGGATCGCCGCCCGTGGGACGGGAGTTGTGGGCGCGCAGCTGGTCCGGGGTGACGGTGGGGCGGCCCTTCGTGCCCTCGATGTTCGTCCCGCCGAAGATCCACAGGTCCACGCTGCCCGGCCGGGGCCGGTAGCTCATCGCGCCGAGCTGGCTGTACTCCCAGGTGTTCTCGCCGGGGTTCGCGTGCCAGTACGACCAGTAGGCCGAGGCCGGCGGGGTGAGGACACAGTCCTCCTGCTGGGACGTCGGGTACTGCTTGCCGCCCTGGTGTCCGCTGTAGCCGATCCGGCAGATGAACGCCGGACCGTCGTGCCCGGTCCCGGTGGTCCGCCAGCCGCCCTGGTTGAGCAGCTCGTAGCCGGTCGTCGGCGTCGTACCGCACGAGCGGTAGACGGGACCGCCCCAGTGGCTGAAGTCGACGGCCAGCACCACGCCCGAGGAGGTGGTGCACCGGCCGATCGGCTGCGGGGCCGCCGACGCCTGACCCACGGGCGCGAGGAGCGCCGCGCCGGTCAGGCCCAAGGCGGTCAGGGTCCGGCCGGCCGTGCGGCGGAGGCGGAACCTCACCGTTCACCACCCGTCGCCGTACGCCGGTCGCGGGCGATGGCGACCGTGCGCCAGCCCGCCAGGACCAGCACCGCGGCGGCCGCCGCGAGGCCCAGCGCCTGCACACCGGTCGACGCGAGGCTGCCCCCGTCGCCCGGACCGGTGGCGTCGACGACCGAGCCGCCCCCGCTGTCCCCGGGCGTGACGATCGCCGGGGCGGAGGAGGAGGGGGAGGGGACCGGGTTGGGCGTGGTGCCCTCCAGGCTGCGGGTCAGGACGCCGAAGGAGATGCCGGTGGAACCGCCGACCGCCTGCGCCGAGGCGCGGATGTCGGAGCCCCGCTGCCCCTCCTTGGCCACATTGAAGCCGCCGTCCTTGTTCTGCTGCGAGGCGAGGAACTTCAGCGCCTTCGTGATCTGCTTGTCGTACTTCTCCGCGTCCAGCGACAGGCCCTGCACGGCGAGCGCCGCGGAGTTGACCGAGTTGCCGGAGGCGCCGGGGAACCCGCCGTCCGGCAGCTGCCGGGACGCGATCCAGGCCAGCGCCTTGTCCACGGCGGCCGCGTGCGCGTCGCCCGGGACCAGGTCCATCGTCATCGCGGCCATCGCGGTCGAGTCCACGTCCGAGTCGCCCGTCGCGGGGATCAGGCTCGGCCACGCGCCGGAGGCGGTGTGCTGGAGGCTCGCCAGATACGCGATCGGGGCCTCGGCCGCCTTCTCCTCACCGGCCCGCAGCTGCGCGATGATCCCGAGCGAGTGCGCGAAGACGGACGGTGCGTAGGTGTACGCGCCTTCGGCGGCGCAGCTGCGGTCGGGCGCGGTGCTCGGCTTCTCGCAGACCGCGTCCGCCAGGCCCGCGATCAGGTCCTGGCCGCCGAAGTCGCGCGGGTCCCGCTCGACGACCTGGGCGAGGAGGGCCGCCTTGCCCATCGAGCCGCCCAGCGCGTACTTTCCGCCGACCCCGGTCCAGTCGTGCAGGGTCCGGCCCTCGCTGTCCTTGCCGCCCTGGGCGAGGAAGTCCACGATCGTGCGCAGCGCGTTGTCGTCATGACCGGCCGCCGCCAGCGCGAACGCCCCGTCGATGGTCATGCCGAAGTCGGCGCGTCCCGCGTTGTCGACCGCCCTGTAGTAGCGGCCCTGGTGGAGATTGGCCGGGCTGGTGAGGTAGGCGACGCCCTTCTTGAGATCGGGGCCCACACCCGGCGGGCGCGTCGTCGGCGGGGTGGTGGGCCCGGTCGTCGGGGGAGTGGTCGGCGGGACGGTGGGCTCGGGCGTCTTGGTGGTGAGGGTGGCCAGGCTGGTGCCCGTGCCCGCCAGCACGGCGGGTCCGGTCGGGTAGAGCGCGCTGTCGGTGGCGCCCTCGTCGAACCCGAAGCCGCCGTCGTCGTGCTGCTGCCGCGACAGCCAGGAGACCGCCGCGTCCGCCGCGCCGCCGTCACCGAGCGCGCGCAGCGCCTGCGCCGCGTACGCGGTGGCCGTGACGGAACCGGTCGTCTCACCGGTGGACAGCGGGAACGCGCCCGACTCCAGCTGGGCCTTCTTCAGATACGTACGCGCCTTGGCGACGGCGGCGTCCTGGCCGCCCGCCTCGTCCAGCACCAGCGCGACCAGACCGGTCGTCGCCGGGTCGCCGTCGCAGTTCTCGCCCGGACGGATCAGGATGCTGGTCACCGAGCCGTTCTGGCACACCAGTTGGGTCAGCCGGTCCACGGTCCCGGCGGGCGGCTCGACCCCGCCGCGCAGCAGCGCCAGCACGGCCAGCGCC
The DNA here is from genome assembly GCF_010548505.1 of Streptomyces sp. SID14515. Lineage (NCBI taxonomy): Bacteria > Bacillati > Actinomycetota > Actinomycetes > Kitasatosporales > Streptomycetaceae > Streptomyces > Streptomyces sp. SID14515. The sequence continues at coordinate 50,993 of NZ_JAAGMH010000097.1, forward strand.
TGGCCGTCCGCGTACATCGCGCCGTGGAAGTCGCCCTTGGCCGTGCAGCCGGGGGTGGGGCTGCCGGAGTCCGGACCGGCCGGGCAGACGTGCTTCACGAGGTCGCCGAGCAGATCGCGGCCGCCGAAGGCGCGCGGGTCGCCCTCGGTGCTCTCCGCGAGCAGCGCCAGCCGGGCCGCGGCCGTGGCGTCGGGCGCCTCGTCCGGACCGGCCGGGTAGGCGTACGCGTCGGTCCGGCCTGCCAGATGGGCCGTCACCTTGTCCAGGGCCGCGCCCTTGCCGTTCGCCGCCGCGAGCGCGTACGCGGCCTCCGTGGTGAGGAAGTCGTTGGGTGTCTCGGACCCTTCGTCCACCACATGGGTGCCGTCGCGCAGTTGACCGCTCACCCAGCGGCCGGCCGCCGGTACGTCGATCTCCCCGGCGGGCACGCTCGGGCCGCCGGTCGGGCCGTCGGTGGGGCCTGGCGTCGCTCCGCCGCCCGCGCGGACCTCGTCGGGGGTGAAGGTGGGCTTCCCGGTGGAGCCGCCGACGTCGGTACCGCCGAACACCCAGGCGTCCACGTCACCCGCCTTCGGCTGGCGGCTCATCGCGCCGAGCGGGCTGTAGGACCAGGTGTCCTGGCCGGGCGAGGCGATCCAGTACGACCAGTAGGCGGTGGCCTGCGGGGTCAGCACACAGTCCTCGGTGGCCGGAGTCGGGTACGGCGTACCGGAGTCGAACGAACCGGTGCCGATGCGGCAGATGAAGCCGTCGCCGTCGTGCTGGGTGCCCTCGGTGCTGAACCCGCCCTCGTGGAGGAGCTCGTAGCCGGTGGTCGGTGTGGTGTCGCAGCCGCGCACCACACCGCCGCCGAACGGTCCGAAGTCCACCGCGACGATCGCACCCCTGGTGGGCGTGCACTCCTCGACGGGGTCGGCGGCCGCCGGGCCCGCACCGGTGACGAACGCCACGCTCGCGGCGAAGGTCACCGCGGCAGCCGAAAGCAGCGACAGAAGTCTCTTCTTGCCCACGCGTCGGTCCTGTTGCTGTGCGGTCCCCACCACGGCCCCTCGTGTCGTCCGGGCGGGCCGTGCGTGGCAGGACGACTACCCGGCAGGACACGGCCGCGAAGGGGCCGCCCCCGGGGAGCTGTTCGAACCACGCCGTAGTCCGCGACGGCGCTTCTCGCTGAAATTCCTGGTCCCAGGCATTCCGGCTCGCCCGCGCGATGCGGGCCCACGGCTGCGGGTCAGCGCCGGATTTCGACCGGCTTCCCCTGGGGCTGAGTGCGTATCAGGCGGATTGGAACACGCTCTCGAACGGGCAGTCAAGGTGGCCTGTGTCTCCTTCCCGAGCGCTCCGGCGCACGCCCCGGCCGTCCCTGGCGCGCCTGTGCAGCCTCGGGTAGCGTCCTGGCCTGCCGTAGGGGGGAACCCGGTGCGAATCCGGGGCTGACGCGCAGCGGTGTGGGACGGCAGGGGGCCGTTCCCGAGCCCGAATGCCCAGACGGCGGTTGTCCCAGGAGAAGCCGTACCCACGCGTCCGGGCGTCGGCCACCCCCAGCCTGCCCCGACCCGCCGTGTGCGGCCCGGGAGGCGGCGCGGTGCCGTGCGCCCCTCACCCCAGGAGCAGGCCCATGCCCCGTTCTGTCGTCTCCCGTGCATCCGGAGCCACCCGAGCCTCCGGCGGCACCCGAGCCCACGGCACCACCCGCACCTCGCGTACGTACCGTCGCCTCGGCCTCGTGGCGCCCGCCGTCCTCGGCGCCTTCGCCCTCACGGCGCTGCCCGCCGCCGCGACGTCCACGCCCGCCCAGATCGCCACCTCGAAGACCAACGGTGTGGCGTACGTCAAGTCCCTCCAGGCCGCGGACGGTTCGTACGCCGGCTCCGGGCTCTCCAACGAATGGGCGTTCAGCGCGTTCGCCGCCGCCGGCACGGCCGCCGTGGACGTGACACCGGGCGGCGACGCCACCAAGAACGCCCGCACCGTCTACCGCAACCTCCTGGCCACCCCCGGCTGGCCCTCCGCCACCCCCGTCGTCACCGACTACCAGCGCGGCACGCTCAACGCGTACGCCGCCGGGATCGACCCCGCCCGGGTCTCCGCCTCGCGCAACCTGATCGCCGACATCTACGGCTACTGGCAGAACGCGGAGGCCGGCTACTTCGGCCCGTCCGCCAACTACAACGGCACCGTCTTCGCCGCCCTCGCCCTGGGTGGCGCCAGAACCCAGGCGGGCGCCCAGCGGGTCCCGCAGGCGCTCGTCGACCGCATCGTCACCCGGCTCCGGGCCAACCAGCACAACGACGGCGGCTGGACCTACGCCAAGGCCGAGGGCAACGCCACCGAGCTGGCCAAGCCGGGCGACGTCGACATGACCGGCGCCTCCATGGCCGCGCTCTGCGTCTCCGGCGTCCCGAACACCGACCCCGACATCCTCCAGGCCAAGGCGTTCCTCAAGAGCAAGCTGGTCAACAACTCCGGCGCGTTCAACGCCCTGTACGGCATCAACACCAGCTCCAACGGCTGGGCCGTCTCCGGGCTCAACGCCTGCGGCATCAACCCGCAGACCGGCGACTTCCTCACCCCCATGGGCAGAACCCCGATCGACTTCCTGATCGCCCAGCAGTTCAACCCCGGCGGCGGCTTCAAGTACCAGCCCTCCGACACCACCCCGTCCGCCTACTCCTCACTCGACGCCCTGCGCGCCGTCGCGGGCGGCGGCTTCACCGCCGCGCCGCCCACCCCGGTCACCGTCGGCGCGCCCAAGTGGGTCGCGGCGAGCGGTTTCACGGCCGGTACGGCGACGAAACTGGCGCTGACCGTGGACGACGGCGCCGGCGCCCTGAAGGTCTGCTCGGTCGCCTTCACCCCGACCGGCACGACCACCACCCTCGGCGACGTCCTGACCGCCGCGACGAGCGCCTCCACCCCGGCGGGCTGCGTCACCGGAGTCGTCCCGGCGACCGGCACCGGAACCATCACCTCCGTCAACGGCAAGGCCAACGCCGGATCGGCCACCTGGAAGGTGTCCGTCGACGGCTCCGCCTTCGCCGGGGCCGCCCGCGACAAGGTGATCGGCGTCGGCGACACCATCGCGCTGCGCTACTCCTGACCCGGCCGGGTGGGGGGGGACGCGCACCGCCTACGCGGACGGCGTCCCCTTCACCGGGTACGGCACGAACGTGCTGCTGTTCTCGTCGATCGCCAGCGGCTGCCCCAGCGGCGGGACCGCGCGCTGCGGGCAGTCCAGCCGCTCGCAGATCCGGCAGCCCATCCCGATCGGCGTCGCGGCCGAGGCGTTGTCCAGGTCGAGACCGTCGGAGTAGACCAGCCGCCCGGCATGCCGGATCTCGCAGCCCAGCCCGATGGCGAACGTCTTGCCCGGCTCGCCCCAGCCGCCCCGGTGCCGGGTCACCGCCCGCGCGGTCCACAGATAGCGCTGCCCGTCCGGCATCGCCGCGATCTGGACGTGGATCCTGCCGGGCGCGGCGAACGCCTCGTACACGTTCCACAGCGGGCAGGTGCCGCCCGCGCGGGAGAAGTGGAACCCGGTAGCGGACTGCCGCTTCGACATGTTCCCCGCCCGGTCGACCCGGACGAAGGAGAACGGCACCCCGCGCAGCCGGGGCCGCTGGAGCGTGGAGAGCCGGTGGCAGACCGTTTCGTAGCCGAGCCCGAACCGGTCGGTGAGCCGCTCGATGTCGTACCGCACCTCCTCGGCCGCCGTGTGGAAGGCCCGGTACGGGAGGATCAGCGCGCCCGCGAAGTAGTTGGCGACCCCGATCCGCGCCAGGGGCCAGGTCGCGGAGGACTCGTCGTAGTCCTCCGAGGCCAACCGGGCGATCTCCGGGCCGTATTCGAGCAGGGCGAGCTGCGTCGCCATCCGGAACGCCTGCTGGCCCGGCCGGAGCCGGCCCGAGAGGTACAGCACCCGGGCGTCCGGGTCGTAGTGGTGCAGCCGGCCGGTGTCCGCCTGCCGGGGCGCGCTCCGGGAAGGTTCGTCGCCGGGGCGCCGGGCCGGCCGCCGCTCCGCCCCGGCGGGCCCGGTCCGCTCCTGCCGGTCGGCGGCGGTGGCCAGCCGGATGCCGTGCCGCTCGGTCAGCCGGGCGGCGAGCGTACGCACCACCTCGCCGGGGCGTACGCCGATCTCCGCCGCCAGCTCCTCGGCCGCCAGGTCCGCCTCGTGGAGGTAGTTCTGCCGGCGGTAGAAGAACTCGCGGATCTCCTCGTGCGGGGAGCGCGGCAGGTCCGGCCCGCCGCCGCCGCGCAGCTCGGCGGCCTCCGCCAACCGTCCGGCCAGCGCCTGGTTACGCCGCCCGAGGTCGAGCAGCACGTTCGCCACCCCCGGCAGCCGGGAGGCCAGCTCGGACAGCTCGGCGGCCGAGACCCGCGCCGCGCCGACCTCGTCCGCGAGCGCCTCCCGCAGATCCGCCAGCACCCGGGTGGTGTCCCGCTCCGAGAAGAAGCCCGGGTCCACGCCGAAGGCCTCGGTCAGCCGGAGCAGGACCGGCACCGTCAGCGGGCGCGAGTCGTGCTCCATCTGGTTCAGATAGCTCGGCGAGATCGCCAGCACCCTGGCCAGCTCCGCCTGGCTCATTCCGCGCTCCTCGCGCAGCCTGCGCAGCCGCGCGCCCGCGTAGGTCTTGCTCACCTCGGGGCCCTTCCCACCGTCGTCAACATATCGACAACCCTAGCCGCCAGGACCTCATCAAGACCCTTTGCAATCTTGGCAAACTGCGCCGAAAGATTCGCAGAACTTGGCATGCGTACCCCGTTGATGGCACTCAGTGCCACTGCCAGAGTTGTTCCTGCGGCCCACCGGACACCGGCTCCGGGCCGGGGAACCGAGCACGATTTCATGCCCTGACGTCGTTCTCCTCGGGATCTCGGACCGGTCCGCCGGGCGCATTGCTTACCGTTCCACCTCGGAGGTCCGGTGGGCCGCATCCAGAAGTCGCGTCACCCAGTGACTCCGGCTTCGCACCCTTCACACGATCGACCCACACGACTTCGGGAGACACGCCATGGCGCAGGCAAGGACGACGGCGGAAGAGCTGGCGCGGCGGTGGGCGAGCGACCCCCGCTGGAAGGGCATCGAGCGCACCTACAGCGCCGCGGACGTGGTCCGGCTCTCCGGCAGCGTCCGCGAGGAGCACACCCTCGCCCGGCGCGGCGCCGAGCGGCTCTGGCGTCAGCTCCACGAGCAGGACTACATCCACGCGCTCGGCGCGCTGACCGGCGGCCAGGCCGTCCAGCAGGTCAAGGCGGGCCTCAAGGCCATCTACCTCTCCGGCTGGCAGGTCGCCGCCGACGCCAACCTGGCCGGTCACACCTACCCCGACCAGAGCCTCTACCCGGCCAACTCGGTGCCGAGCGTGGTCCGCAGGATCAACAATGCCCTGCTGCGCGCCGACCAGATCGCCACCGCCGAGGACGCCGGCGACACCACCGACTACCTCGCGCCGATCGTCGCCGACGCGGAGGCCGGCTTCGGCGGACCGCTCAATGCCTTCGAGCTCACCAAGGCGATGATCGAGGCGGGCGCGGCCGGCATCCACTACGAGGACCAGCTCGCCTCCGAGAAGAAGTGCGGCCACCTCGGCGGCAAGGTCCTCGTCCCCACCGCCCAGCACGTGCGCACCCTCAACGCGGCCCGCCTCGCCGCCGACATCGCCGATGTGCCCACCCTGATCGTGGCCCGCACCGACGCGCTCGCCGCCAACCTGATCACCAGCGACGTCGACGAGCGCGACGCGCGGTTCGTCACCGGCGAGCGGACCGCCGAGGGCTTCTACCGCGTGCAGAACGGCATGGCCCCGGTCATCGCCCGCGGCCTCGCCTACGCCCCGTACGCCGACCTCATCTGGGTCGAGACCGGCACCCCTGACCTCGCCCAGGCCCGTGAGTTCGCCGAGGCGATCCACGCCGAGCACCCGGACCAGATGCTCGCGTACAACTGCTCCCCGTCCTTCAACTGGCGGGCCGCGCTGGACGACGACCAGATCGCCAAGTTCCAGCGCGAGCTGGGCGCGATGGGCTACCGCTTCCAGTTCATTACCCTGGCCGGCTTCCACTCCCTCAACCACGCCATGTTCGACCTGGCGCGCGGCTACGCCGAGCAGGGCATGACCGCCTACGTCGACCTCCAGGAGCGCGAGTTCGCCGCCCAGGAGCAGGGCTTCACCGCCGTCAAGCACCAGCGCGAGGTCGGCACCGGCTACTTCGACCAGGTCTCCACGGCCATCAACCCCGCCTCCTCCACCACGGCCCTCACCGGCTCCACCGAGGAAGAGCAGTTCCACTAGCCCCCCCACCGGTCGCGGGGGCCGCCCACGCCCCCGCGCCCCCGCGACCGGGCCCCCGTCCCGCCACGCCCCCGCTGAGGAGAACCGCATGACCACCCTTGCCACGACCGGCCGCGTCCAGGTCCTCGGCGTACCGGGGGACCGGCACGAGGAGGTCCTCACCCCCGAGGCCCTCGACTTCATCGGCCGCCTCGACGCGGCCTTCGCCGCCCGCCGCTTCGACCTGCTGACCGAGCGCCGCCGCCGCTCCGCGCTGCTGCGTGGCGGCACCCCGCTCGACTTCTCCCGCGCCACCAAGTCGATCCGCACCGACCCCGACTGGCGCGTCGCCCGCCCCGCACCCGGCCTCACCGACCGACGGGTGGAGATCACCGGCCCGCCCGAGCGCTCGATGGCGGTGAACGCGCTCAACTCCGGGGCCCAGGTGTGGATGGCCGACTTCGAGGACGCCACCTCGCCCACCTGGGAGAACATCGTGCGGGGCCAGCTGAACCTGATCGACGCCATCGACCGCCGTATCGACTTCACCACCACGAGCGGCAAGGAGTACCGGCTCACCGACCGGCCCGCCACCATCATGGTGCGGCCGCGCGGCTGGCATCTCACCGAGAAGCACCTCGTCATCGACGAGCGGCCCGTGCCCGCCGCGCTCGTCGACTTCGGCCTCTACTTCTTCCACTGCGCTCAGCGCCAGATCGACGCGGGCAGCGGACCGTACTTCTACCTCCCCAAGCTGGAGAACCGGTACGAGGCCCGGCTCTGGAACGATGTGTTCCTCCTCGCCCAGGACCTGCTGGGCATCCCGCGCGGCACGATCCGCGCCACCGTCCTCATCGAGACGATCACCGCCGCGTTCGAGATGGAGGAGATCCTCTACGAACTGCGCGAACACAGCGCCGGCCTCAACGCGGGCCGCTGGGACTACCTCTTCAGCCTGATCAAGAACTTCGCGCACCGCCCCGACTTCGTCCTCCCCGACCGGGCGCAGGTCACCATGACCGCCCCCTTCCTGCGCGCTTACACCGAACTCCTGGTCCGCACCTGCCACAAGCGCGGCGCACACGCCATCGGCGGCATGGCCGCGCAGATCCCCGGCGGCGAGCCGGCCGCCCGAGAGGCGGCGCTGGCGAAGGTCCGGCTCGACAAGGAGCGCGAGGCGGAGGACGGCTTCGACGGCTCCTGGGTGGCCCACCCCGGCCTCGTCCTGGTCTGCCGGACCGTCTTCGACGGAGTGCTCGGCGACCGTCCGCACCAGCTGGAACGCACCCGCGACGACGTCCATGTCACCGCCGAGCACCTCGTCGCCGTCCGCCGCACGGCGGGTCGCCCGACTCCGGAAGGCGTCCGCGACAACATCGCCGTCGCCCTGCGCTACTACGACGCCTGGCTGCGCGGGCAAGGGGCCGTCGCCCTGAACGGGCTCATGGAGGACGCGGCGACCGCCGAGATCGCCCGGGTCCAGATCTGGCAGTGGCTCAAGCACCGGGCGGTCGACCGCGAGACGGTCCTGACGCTCCTCGACGAGGAACTGGCCGCGCTCGGCGCCACGTATCCCTGGGCCCAGCTCGACCAGGTCCGCGACCTGTTCGAACGCACCGCGCTCGGCAGGGACCTGCCCGCCTTCTTCACCACGGAGGCGTACGCCCGCCACCTCGTCGGCCGTCCGGCGGTGCGGGCATGAGCGCCGCCATCGCCCGGGTGGGCGTCGTCGGAGGGGGCCAGATGGGGGCCGGGATCGCCGAGGTCTGCGCCCGCGCCGGACTGCACACGATCGTCTGCGAGGCGGACGCCACCGCCGCCGACCGGGCCCGCGAACGGGTCGCGATCTCCCTGGAGCGGGCCGTGCAGCGCGGCAAGCTCGACCGGCTCACCGCCGAGGACGCGCTCGGCAGACTGGACTTCACCGGCAGCCTCGACGCCCTGGCCGACCGTCAGCTCGTCATCGAGGCCGTTGTCGAGAACGCCGCCGCCAAGACGGAGATCTTCACCGCCCTCGACAAGATCGTCGAGGACCCCGAGGCGATCCTGGCGACCAACACCTCCGCCATCCCCGTCATGCGGCTCGGCATGGCCACCCACCGCGCCGACCGCGTCCTCGGACTGCACTTCTTCAACCCGGTGCCGGTCCTTCCACTGGTGGAGGTGGTGACCTCGCTGCACACCGCGCCCGCGACGGTCGCCGCCGCCGAGGAGTTCGTGACCTCGGTGCTCGGCAAGACGGTGGTCCGCTCGCAGGACCGGGCCGGCTTCGTCGTCAACGCCCTCCTCGTCCCGTATCTGCTCTCCGCGATCCGGATGGCCGAGTCGGGCTTCGCCACCGCCGCCGACGTGGACGCCGGGATGGAGCTGGGCTGCGCCCACCCGATGGGACCGCTGAAGCTCGCCGACCTGATCGGCCTCGACACGGTGGCCTCCATCGCCGCATCGCTGTACGACGAGTTCAAGGAACCGCTGTACGCCCCGCCGCCGCTGCTCCTGCGGATGGTGGAGGCCGGTCTGCTCGGCCGGAAGACGGGTCGCGGGTTCCACACGTACGACCGGGGCTGAGGGGCCCGGGTCAGGTCGCGGCTGAGGGGCCCGACCGATGGCCGGACGGGGCGGGAAGCGGTTGACTGTGCCGCTCCCCGCCCCGCCGCGGTGTTTGCGCGGCGGCTCCTGACGGACGGTCTGGTCCAGACCTCTTGACCGAAGGTCTGGACCATTCTACGGTTTGGCAGGGTCACGACATAGGGCGGGGCGGGGCGAACCTTTCGCACCGTCGGCGGCGGACCCGGGCTGGAAGGACGTACGGATCATGGGTCGTACCTCACGACTGCTGGGCCTCGGCCTGGCCGCTGCGCTCGTCGTGCCGATGCTGGTCGGAGCCGCTCCGCCGAAGGGCTCCGGCCCGGGTGCCGTCGTTGCGGCCGACGAGACCTGCGCGGTCAAGTCGAAGCCCACGGGCAAGGTGCTCCAGGGGTACTGGGAGAACTGGGACGGGGCGGCCAACGGCGTGCACCCGCCGCTCGGCTGGATCCCGATCACCGACTCCCGCATCGCCCAGCACGGCTACAACGTCATCAACGCCGCCTTCCCCGTCATCCGCTCCGACGGCACCGTCCTCTGGGAGGACGGCATGGACAGCACCGTCAAGGTCGCCACCCCCGCCGAGATGTGTCAGGCCAAGGCCGCCGGCGGCACCATCCTCATGTCGATCGGCGGAGCCACGGCCGGCATCGACCTCAGCTCCAGCACGGTGGCCGACCGGTTCGTCGAGACGATCGTGCCGATCCTGAAGAGGTACAACTTCGACGGCATCGACATCGACATCGAGACCGGCCTCGTCGGCAGCGGTGACATCAACCAGCTCTCCCCGTCGCAGGCCAACCTCATCCGCATCATCGACGGCGTCCTCGCCGCGATGCCGTCGAACTTCGGCCTCACCATGGCCCCCGAGACGGCGTATGTCACCGGCGGCAGCGTCGTCTACGGTTCGATCTGGGGCTCCTACCTGCCCATCATTAAGAAGTACGCCGACAACGGCCGCCTGTGGTGGCTGAACATGCAGTACTACAACGGCAGCATGTACGGCTGCTCCGGCGACTCCTACTCCGCCGGCACCGTCGCGGGCTTCACCGCCCAGACCGACTGCCTGAACAACGGGCTCGTCATCCAGGGCACCACCGTCAAGGTCCCCTACGACAAGCAGGTGCCCGGCCTCCCCGCCCAGGTCGGAGCGGGCGGCGGCCATATGTCCACCGGACTGGTCGCGCAGGCCTGGAACCACTACGGCGGTTCCCTCAAGGGGCTGATGACCTGGTCCCTGAACTGGGACGGTTCCAAGGGCTGGACCTTCGGCGACAACGTGAAGTCCCTCCAGGGCCGTTGAGCCCCTGCTGTACGGCTCCCGCGCCCCCTGCCCGTACGGGTTTCCGCGCCCCCGGTCCGCCGATGACCGGGGGCGCGGCGCGGCTCCGGCCGGGGAGCGACACGAGGAAGGCGTGAACCGGTCGCGCACCGGGGCGGTCGAGAGAGCAGAATCGGGTACGGACCGGGGTGATCGTTTCCCCGGTGTGCCGGGCCCGTCTCCCCGCGGGCCGGCCGACGACGAAGACGTACGAGGAGACCCGATGGTGCACGAACGGGCCGGTCACCCGGCGCAGTCCGCAGACCTGGTCGACGTGGCCCGGCTGGTGACGGCCTACTACGCCCTCCACCCCGACCCGGCCGAGCCCGCCCAGCGGGTGGCCTTCGGCACCTCGGGACACCGGGGCTCCGCGTTCGCCGCCGCGTTCAACGAGGACCACATCGCCGCCACCACCCAGGCGATCTGCGACTACCGCGCCCGCCAGGGCACCGACGGACCCCTGTTCCTCGGCGCGGACACCCACGCGCTCTCCGAACCCGCCCGGGTCACCGCCCTCGAGGTGCTCGCCGCCAACGGCGTCACCGCCCTCATCGACAGCGAGGACGGCTACACCCCGACCCCCGCCGTCTCGCACGCCATCCTCACGTACAACCAGGGGCGCACCGAGCACCTGGCCGACGGCATCGTCGTCACCCCGTCGCACAACCCGCCCGCCGACGGCGGCTTCAAGTACAACCCGCCGAACGGAGGACCGGCCGCCTCGGACGCCACCTCCTGGATCCAGGACCGGGCGAACGCCCTGATCGAGGCCGGGCTCGGCGAGGTCCGCCGGATCCCGTACGCCCGCGCCCTGGCCGCCGACACCACCCGCCGCCACGACTTCCTGACCGCGTACGTCGACGACCTGCCCTCCGTCCTCGACCTCGACGCCGTCCGGGACGCGGGCATCCGCATCGGCGCCGACCCGCTCGGCGGCGCGTCCGTCGCCTACTGGGGGCGGATCGCCGAACGCCACCGGATCGACCTCACCGTGGTCAACCCGCTGGCCGACCCCACCTGGCGGTTCATGACGCTGGACTGGGACGGCAAGATCCGCATGGACTGCTCATCGCCGCACGCCATGGCCTCGCTGATCGAGCAGCGCGACGCGTACGCCATCGCCACCGGCAACGACGCGGACGCCGACCGGCACGGCATCGTCACCCCCGACGGCGGGCTGATGAACCCCAACCACTATCTGGCCGTCGCCATCGACTACCTCTACACCCACCGCGAGAGCTGGGCCGCCGGGACCGGCATCGGCAAGACCCTGGTCTCCTCGTCCATGATCGACCGGGTCGCCCACGACCTCGGCCGCACGCTGGTGGAGGTGCCGGTCGGCTTCAAGTGGTTCGTCGACGGCCTCCACGACGGCAGCCTCGGCTTCGGCGGCGAGGAGTCCGCCGGGGCTTCCTTCCTGCGCCGCGACGGCCGGGTCTGGACCACGGACAAGGACGGCATCCTGCTGGCCCTCCTCGCCTCCGAGATCACCGCCGTCACCGGTCACACGCCCTCCCAGCACTACGCGCGGCTCACCGACCGCTTCGGCGATCCGGCGTACGCCCGCATCGACGCACCCGCCACCCGCGAGGAGAAGGCCGTTCTGGCGAAGCTCTCCCCGCAGCAGGTCAAGGCCGACACCCTGGCCGGAGAACCCGTCACCGCCGTCCTCACCGAGGCCCCCGGCAACGGCGCGGCGATCGGCGGCCTCAAGGTCTGCACCGACAGCGCCTGGTTCGCCGCCCGCCCCTCGGGCACCGAGGACGTCTACAAGGTGTACGCGGAGAGCTTCCAGGGCCCCGGCCACCTCGCCCAGGTCCAGGAGGAGGCCCGGGCGCTCGTCTCCGAAGCGCTGGGCGGCGCGTAGAAGCCGGGCCGCCGACCGGTGCCGGGGCTCAGGCGCCCGGCACCGTCGGCTGCACCTGACGCAGGAAGGCCGCGTTGTCCGGGGTGCGCCGGACCTTGTCGAGCAGCACCTGAAGGGCGCCCTGGCCGTCCCGTGTGTTCAGGGCGCGGCGCAGTGCTCGTACGGCTGCCAACTCGCCCGTACCGAAGAGGAGTTCCTCGCGCCGGGTGCCGGACCGGGCGATGTCGACGGCCGGGAAGATCCGCGCTTCGGCGGCGGAGCGGTCCAGACGCAGTTCCATGTTGCCGGTGCCCTTCAGCTCCTCGAAGAAGAACTCGTCGGCCCGCGAACCGGTCTCCACGAGGGCCGTCGCCAGGATGGTCAGCGAACCGCCCTCGTCGGCGCAACGGGCCGCGCCGAACAGCTTCTTGGGCCCGCTCAGCGCTGCCGCGTCGACGCCGCCGCTCAGGGTCCGGCCGCCCGCGCGGGCCGCGTTGTTGTGCGCCCGGCACAGCCGGGTGAGGGAGTCCAGCAGGATCACCACGTCCCGGCCCTGCTCGACGAGACGCCGGCCGCGCTCGACGGCCAGCTCGGCCAGGGCGATGTGCTCCCGCGCCGGCCGGTCGAAGGTCGACGCGTACACCTCGCCGCGTACCGAGCGGCGCATGTCCGTGACCTCCTCGGGCCGTTCGTCGAGCAGCACCACCATCAGGTGCGTCTCGGGGTGGTTGGTGGCGACGGCCGCGGCCAACTGCTGGAGCAGCACCGTCTTCCCGGTCCGGGGCGGTGCGACGATCAGGCCGCGCTGGCCCTTGCCGACGGGGGAGACGAGATCGACGACGCGCGGCGCGGGCCCGCCGTGCGGTGTTTCCAGCCGCAGCCGCTCGCGGGGGTGGACGGGCGTCAGCTCGTGGAACCGGCGACGGCCCCGCAGGGCGTCCGGGGCGAGCCCGTTCACGCGGTCGACCGAGGACAGGACGCGCGGCCGGTCGCAGTCGCCCTCGACGGCATCGCCTCCGCGCAGCCCGTGGCGGCGGATCAGGGCGGACGACACCTGGATGTCGTCGGGGGAGGGGTGGCCGCCGTGGACCCGGAGCATGCCGTGTCCGTTGTCGGTGGTGTCGAGGAGTCCGGCGACCCGGACGGGTCGCTGCTTACCGGTTACGGGGCGTTCGAGTGTGGTGGTCATGGGAGGGGTCCTTTCGCGGACAGGCGAATGAAGGGACCGGCGTACGGAGGGGCGGCAGAAATCACGCCACACACCGGGGGCACGGAGGCCCGGGGCAGGTCGCCGGAGAGACAGCGAGAACGCTGGGAAGAAGCTGATCGCCGGTCGGAAAGGACGGGCGCGACAGCGGTGGAGAGGAATCAGCACCGGTGCCCGAAGAGAAGGGGCATGCACATGTGCTCATCGCACTGTACCACTATGCGCCGGACGGGGGTCGCACAGTACGTCGGGCAAGCCCCGGACACACGTCGAGGGCGGTGGGAACCCCGATGTTCGGGGTTCCCACCGCCCTCGGTGACCGCAGCGGGTCGCGGACGGGCCGCGGGGTCAGCCGGTCACGCCGAGCAGCGGCGCCCAGGACTCCAGCGCGGGCTTCTCGGCGAGGTCGGCGAAGGCCACCTCGATGCCGTGGTCGCGGCGCCAGGCGGCCGCCAGCGACATCAGACGGACGGAGTCGAGACCGTAGTCGACGAGGTTCTCGTCGACCGGGATCTCCTCGGGGTCCTCGCCGAGCACATCGGCGACATCGGCACGGAGCTGTTCGAGCGTGAGCGCCACAGCGGTCACTTCCCTTCGAAGACGGTCCGGGCGGTGGTGACGACGGCGCACTTGCCCGCGGCCCACCGCAGCGCCATGGCGTGGTCCTCGGCCGAGAAGTCCGCCACCGCGTCGGCCACCACGAACGCCTGGATGTCCTGCATCCAGGCGTCGCACGCGGTCATGAGCACACCGATGTGGGCGTAGACGCCGGTGATGACGATCTGGTCGCGGCCCTGCTCGCGCAGGCGCTCCAGCAGATCGGTGCGGACGAAGCCGCTGTACTTCCACTTGGTGAGCACGGTGTCGCCCGCGTCGGGCGCGACCTCGTCCGCGATGGCCGCCAGCCGCTCGTCGGCCGGGAGGCCGGGGCCCCAGAAGTCCTGCTGGAGACCGCGCTCCTCGGCGCTCTGGCCGCCGGGCTGCGCGGTGTAGAGCACCGGCACGCCCAGGCGCGCCGCGTCCTTCTTCAACTCGGCCACATGGGCGAGCAGTTCGGGCACGGGCGCGGCCTCGCGGTCGTACGCCGACAGGAAGTAGTTCTGGAGGTCGTGGACGAGGAGCACCGCACGCGCCGGGTCGACGGTCCAGTCGACCCGGTTGGCGGGCAGCTCGTCGGCGGACGGCATGGGGTAGGGGACGATGGCGGGCAGAGCCATGGTGGAGAGGGTTCCGTTCGGGGAGTCGTTCAGTGGGACGGGGAGTTGTTCAGCGGGACTGGGAGGGAGAACCTGTGCGGGCGGCGGCGTTGCGCAGGTCCTTCTTGGAGACCTTGCCCACGCCGGTCTGCGGGAACGCGTCGACGAACTCGACCCGGTCCGGCACCTTGTAGGCGGCCAGCCCCCGCTCGCGGACGAACCGCTTGACGGCCACCGCCTTGAGCGGGCCCGCGCCCGAGCGCAGGATCACGTAGGCGCAGACGCGTTCGCCCAGATACGGGTCGGGCTCGGCCACCACGTTGGCGTCGTGCACGGCCGGGTGGGCGAGGATGTGGTTCTCGACCTCCTCGGCGGCGATCTTCTCGCCGCCCCGGTTGATCTGGTCCTTGGCGCGCCCCTCAACGACGATGTGCCCGGTTTCGGTGACCCGCACGATGTCACCGGTGCGGTAGAAGCCGTCCTCGGTGAAGGAACGGGCGTTGTGCTCGGGGGCGTTCCAGTAGCCCCGGATGGTGTACGGGCCCCGGGTCAGCAGATGACCCGTCTCGCCCGGGGCCACCTCCTGGTCCTCGTCGTCGACGACCAGGATCTCGTCGTCGGGCGAGATGGGACGGCCCTGGGTGGTGACGATCGTCTCCACCGGGTCGTCGAGGCGGGTGTAGTTGACCAGCCCCTCGGCCATGCCGAACACCTGCTGGAGCGTGCAGCCGAGAGCGGGCCGCACCCGGCGCGCCGCCTCCTCGCTGAACTTGGCGCCGCCCACCAGCAGCACCTCCAGGCTGCTGAGGTCGTGCGCGGTGCCCGGCGCGGCCTCCGTCCACAGCAGGGCCAGCGGCGGCACGAGCCCGGTGATCGTGACGCCCTCGCGCTCGATCAGCGGGAACGCCACCTCCGGCGAGGGCTGGGGGCACAGCACCACACGGCCACCGGCGTACAGCGTGCCGAGCGAACCGGGCGAGGAGAGCGGGAAGTTGTGGGCGGCGGGCAGGACGCACAGATAGACGCTGTTCTCGTCGACCGCGCAGATCTCGTTGGAGCCCCACAGCGAGTAGATGTAGTCGTCGTGGGTGCGCGGGATCAGCTTCGGGACGCCGGTGCTGCCGCCGGAGAGCTGGAGGAAGGCCAGGTCGTCCGGGCGGGGCCCGCCGTAGCCGACCGGCTCCTCGGCGACCTCGGACAGTGCCTCGAACTCGCCGGGATCCCCCTGGGCCACGAACACATGGCGCAGCGTGCCCACATTGGCGTGGGTCTTCGACGCCAGTTCACGGTAGTCGTAGCCACCGTGCTCGGCGGCGATGACGTACGCCACCGCCTCGGTGAACTCGCAGAAGTAGGTGATCTCGCTCTCGCGGTGCGCGGGCAGCGCGAAGACGGGCAGCGCGCCGATCCGGAACAGCGCGAAGATCACCTCGAAGAACTCGGCGATGTTGGGGAGCTGCACCACCACCTTGTCGCCCTTGACGATGCCGCGGGCGAGGAAGCCCGCCGCCAGCCGGTCGGCGCGCCGGTCGAGATCGGCGTACGTCCACCGGCTGCCCGCCACCGGGTCGACGATCGCGACCCGGTCCGGATGAGCCTCGGCGCGCTGCCGCAGCATCTCCCCGAAGGTCTCCCCGCGCCACCAGCCGGCCGCCCGGTACTTCTCCGCGAATTCGGCGGGCCAGGTCGGCGCCGCCGCGTCCGTACTCACAGTTCGGCTCCCACGGCGCTCAGGAAGGTGCGGAACTTGGCCGCGGTCTCGGCGGTCTCCGCCTCGGGCTCGGACGCGGCGACGACGCCCGCTCCGGCGTACAGGCGCAGCGTGCGCTCCTCGGCCTCGGCGCAGCGGATCGTGACGACCCATTCGCCGTCGCCCTCGGCGTTGCCCCAGCCGACCACACCGGTGAAGAAGCCGCGGTCGAACGGCTCGGTCTCGGCGATGACCTGACGGGCCGTCCGCGTCGGCGTCCCGCACACGGCGGGCGTCGGGTGCAGCGCCATGGCCAGCTCCAGCGCCGAGGCGTCGGGGGAGGTGAGGGTGCCGGTGACCGTGGTGGACAGGTGCCACATGGTGGCGGTGCGGATGAGCGTCGGGCGGGCCGGGACGGTCATCCGCGTGCAGTGCGGCGCGAGCGCCTGGTGGACGGCGTCCACGACGACGGCGTGCTCGTGCAGGTCCTTGACGGACTCCAGCAGCGTCGCCGCCCGGCGTACGTCCTCGGCGAGGTCGGCGCTGCGCGGGGTCGACCCGGCGAGCGGGTTGGCGACTACCTGCTTGCCGTGGCGGGAGACGAGCAGCTCGGGGCTGGCGCCGATGAGGGTGCGGTCGGGGCCGGTCGGCAGCGCGAAGGTGTAGCCCGAGGGGTCGCGGCGGGCGAGGCGCTGGAGCATCGCGGGCAGGTCGAGCGGGTCGCCGGAGGTGAGTTCGAGGGTGCGGGCCAGCACGACCTTGCTGAACTCGCCGCGCCACATGCGCTCCACGGCGGAGGCGACGCCCTTGCCGTAGATCTCCGGTTCGGGCACCTGGCGTATCTCCCAGGTCCCGGCGCTGGGCGCGCTCGCGGGCAGGGCGATGAGCGGGTCGGAGGCGAGCGGCGGTGCGGTGCGCACGGACTCCGGGACCCTGAGGGCGGCCGGGGCGGTGTGGTCGAAGGGGATGGCGCCGATGACCACCGGCGATTCCTGGCCGGCGGCGACCGCCGCGGCGAGCGTGGCGTCCACCCGGGCGGTCAACGGTCTCTCGTCGTGCGGGACATGGCGTCCCGGGCCCCGTGCGAGCAGCGTGCGTCCGGGGGTGGCGAGAAAGTGGTCGCCCGGTGTGTAGGCGTCCAGCAGTGACGTGGCCGCTCCTACGGCCGGGTGGGCCGGTTCGGCCGGGGCGGTGTGCGTGGCGACCTGGGATGCCGTCGACACGGGGACTCCATTCTCGATGGTCCCGTCAGCGGGTGCGGGGGCTGGATGGGAGGGTGAAGGAAGGCGAAGGAAGGCGAGAAGTAAGGGGAGGAGGCGGGCGGGCGGTCAGCGCAGGGTCGCGCCGCCGTCGACGTACAGCTCCTGCATGGTGATGTGGCGGGCGCGGTCCGAGGCGAGGAACGCCACCGTCTCCGCGATGTCCCCGGGGTCGGCGATCCGGCCCAGCGGGATGCCGGTGCGGTACGTCGAGGGGTCGCCGTCGATGACACGCTGTTCGGCGCCCGGGTCGGTCCACAGCGCGCGCTGCATCGGCGTGTCGGTGGAGCCGGGCGCGACGACGTTGCAGCGGACGCCGCTGCGGGCGAGTTCGAGGCCCAGACACTTGGTGAACATGGCGGCGGCCGCCTTGGAGGCGGCGTAGGCGGCCATGCCGGTACGGGGGATTCCGGCGGCGTTGGAGCCGACGGTGACGACCGCGCCGGATCCGCGGGCCGCCATGAGCGGGGCTACCGCCTGGGAGACATGGAAGACGCCGGTGGCGTTCACCGCGAAGGTGTCCGCCCAGTCCTGCGCGGAGAGCACGGCCGCCGGGCCGGTGCGCAGGATGCCCGCGACATTCACCAGGACATCGACCGGGCCGAGTTGGCGCTCCACGCGGGCCACGGTGCTCTCCACCGAGCCACGGTCGGTGACGTCCATCACATACGGGTCAAGGCTGCCTGCCGAACGCTCGCCACCGGGCAGTTTCTCCTGCGTCCGGGTCCACTCGGCGGCCAGCGCCTCGATGCCGGGCAGGGCGCGATCGGTGGCGGCCACACGGGCGCCGAGGGTGGCGAGCAGGTCGGCGACTGCCGCGCCGATGCCTTGTGCGGCACCGGTGACCAGAGCGGTGCGGCCGATGAACTCGCCGCTTCTGCCCGGTATGTGCTCAGGCATGAGCAACCTCCTCCGTTGTTAGGTAAGGGTAACCTAAATTCATTCGACCGCCCAGAAGGGGGTCGAGCCGCCGATATCTACTTAGGCTAGCCTCACCTTATGCAAACGCCGCGCACGGGGACCACGGCCTCGGCTCCCGAACATGACTCCTCGACCGTTCAGTTGGACGGGGGCGAAGCCGACCGCCGGACGGAGGCCCCGCCCGCCGCACACGAGGAAGCATCTCCGGGAACCGAAAAGGGAACAACGTCGGGAATCGGACAGCCCTCCGCCCCCCGGCCGGCCCCCGACGCGCCCGCGGCTCCCGACGCATCCGCCGCCCCCGACGGGCCGGCCGTCGCCCCCGACGCGTCCCGCTCCACCGCCGACCCGCGACGGCGGACCGTCGCCCTCGCCGTCGCCGGACTGGCCCTCGCCGTCCTGCTGTTGACGGCCCTGTCCCTCTCCATCGGCGCGGGCGAGGTCGGCCCCGGCGGCGTCCTGGACTACCTGCTCGGCCGGGACGGCGCGCGCGACAACGCCCGGCTCTCCCTCGTCGTCGGCGACCTGCGCCTGCCGCGCACCCTCACCGCCCTGCTCGTCGGAGCCGCCCTCGGCGTCGCCGGCTGTCTGCTCCAGGCGGTCACCCGCAACCCCCTGGCCGAGACCGGACTGCTCGGCGTCAACGCGGGCGCCTCGCTCGGCGTCGTCGCGGGCATCGCACTCCTCGGCTTCGATTCCGGTTACGCCTACCTCGTCTGCGCCTTCGTCGGCGCGGTGGTCGCCAGCGGCCTCGTCCTCCTCATATCCGGCAGACGCGGCGGCGGCTCTCCCATGCGCCTGGTCCTCGCGGGCGCGGCGCTCGGCGCGACCTTCGGCGGACTCACCAGCGTCATCGTCGTCAACTCCGCCGAGACCTACGACAGATTCCGCTTCTGGGTCCTCGGCTCCCTCGCCGGAGTCGAGGGCTTCGGCGAACTCGGCCGCCTCGCCCCCGTCCTCGCCATCGGCTTCCTCGTCGCCCTCCTCGTCGCCCGCCCGCTCTCCGCCCTGGCGCTCGGCGACGACCTGGCCCGCAGCCTCGGCCACCGGCCCCCCGTCATCCGTACGGTCGTCGCCATCGGCGTCACCCTCCTGACCGCCGCCGCCGTGGCGCTCGCCGGGCCCATCTCCTTCCTCGGCCTGCTCGCCGGCTTCCTCGCCCGCGCCCTCGCCGGCACCCGGCTCGCGGCCCGCATCCTGCTCGCCGGACTCATCGGCGCCTGTGTCCTGACGGTCTCCGACATCGCCGCCCGGGTGGTCTCCCGGCCCTTCGAGGCGCCCGTCTCCGTCATCGTCGCCCTCGTCGGCGCCCCCGTCCTCATCGCCATCGTCCGCTCCAAGCAGCTGGCCTCGATGGGCATGACGGAACCCGCCACCGAGGAACGCGCCCCCGACCGCCCCCGCCGCTTCCGGATCACCCTGCCCCGCCCCGCCCGCCGCACCCCGAAGACCCTGCGGGTCCGCCCGGCCGACACCCTCGTCCTGCGCCGCGGACCGCTCTCGCTCCTCGTCACCCGGCGCGCCGCCCTCGCCGCCCTCGCCCTCGCCGGGGCCCTCCTGCTCGCCGTCGTCCTCTCCGCGTACGCGGGCCAGAGCGACATGGGCGTCGGCCGCACCTTCCGCGCGGTGCTCGGCCAGGGCGACCGCTTCGACGTGCTGCTCGTCCAGAAGTTTCGCCTCGGCCGCATCGTCGCCGGACTCACCGCGGGCGCCGCCCTCGGCCTGGCCGGCTGCCTCACCCAGACCCTGGCCCGCAACCGCCTGGCCACCCCCGAACTCCTCGGCGTCAACGACGGGGCCACCGCCGCCGTCCTGCTCTCCGTCACTCTCAGCGCCACCGGATCCTTCGGCGCCTGGTGGGCCGGGCCGATCGGCGCCCTGGTGGCCGTCATCGTCGTCACCACCGTCTCCGGCGGCCTCGGCCAACGCGGCTACCGCGTCCTCGTCGTCGGCCTCGCCATGTCCGCCCTGGCCTCCGCGATCACCCAGGTCGTCCTGTCCCGCCGGTCCCTCTCCTCCGCGAGCTCGCTGTACGTATGGACCTCGGGCAGCCTCAACGGACGCAGCTACTCCGTCGCCGTACCCGTCCTCATCGGTCTCGCGATCCTCGTCCCGATCAGCCTCGCCGTCGCCCGCCATCTGGGCGTCCTGCGCTTCGACGACGCGACCGCCTCCTCGCTCGGCTCCGCCCCCGGCCGGGTCCGCGCCCTCTCCCTGCTCCTCGCCGTCGCCCTCGCGGGCCTGGCCGTCGGCATCTGCGGCCCCGTCGGCTTCGTCGCGCTCGCCTCCCCGGTCATCGCCTCCCGGCTCGCCGGACCCCTGCGCGTCCCGCTCGTCGGCTCGATGCTCACCGGCGCCGTCCTCGTCGTCGCCGCCGACACCCTCGGCCGTATCGCCTTCGACGGCGTCGAACTCCCCGTCGGCATCGTCACCACCGTCCTCGGCGGCCCCTTCCTGCTCTGGGTGCTGCTCGGCCGCTCCGCCGCCACCCGCGTGTAGGGCCTGCCATCCACCTGTAGGGCCTGTCGCCACACCGCCGTCGTCGCCCCCGTACAGAAGAGCGAGACATCCATGACCTACCCGCCGCGCAGGAACCCCCCGGCCCCTCCCGTATCCGAGGGACCGACCGGAACCGAGCCGACCGCCGTACGAAGCCCCCTGCTGCGTACGCTCCTCGCGGACGTCCGTGACGACAAGCCCGACGCCGAGGAGGAGTTCTGGCTCCGGGCGGCCGCCACCGGCACGCCGCTCGTCGAACCCGACCCCGAGGGCGACCCGGACCACCGGCTCGTCACCTTCGTCCGCCGCGAGGACCCCGCGCGCCCCGCCACCCATGTCCTGGCCCTCGTCCACACGGTCACCGACAAGGACCGGCACGCGGGCGACCTCGCACCGCACCTGATGGAACGGATCGAGGGCACCGGCGTCTGGGCCATCAGCCACCGGCTGCGCGCCGACCACCGCGCCTCGTACCAGTTCCACGCCACCGACGGCACCCGCGAGGACGCCCTGCGCGCCGACCGGGCCTCCTGGCTCCGGGTCCTCGACCACGCCGAACCCGACCCGCTCAACGACCGCGCCCCGCTGCCCTCCAGGGACGGCCGCAACCCCGCCTCCGTACTCGAACTCCCCGAAGCCCCCGAGCAGTCACGCACCCGGCGGCGCGACGACGTGGCCCGGGGCCGGACGCTCGACGCCGAGGTCGACGGCCGCCGGGTCACCGTCCACCTGCCGCCCGGCCACCGCCCGGACGGCGGCCCGTACGCGCTCGCCGTGCTCCTCGACGGCGAGATGTGGGGGCCGGTCCTCGGCGTCGGCGACATCCTCGACAACCTGCACGCCGACGGAGACCTGCCGCCCACCGTGGCGGTCCTGGTCGACACCATGGGCCGCCGCATGCAGGACCTGGCGTGCAGCGCCCCGTTCGTCGACTGGCTCGCCGACACCCTGCTGCCCTGGGCCGAGCGGGAGTACGGGGCCGGGGCCGACGCCGCACGCACCGTCGTCGCCGGACAGAGCGCGGGCGGCCTCACCGCCGCGTTCGCGGCCTTCCACCGTCCCGACCGCTTCGGCCTGGCCCTCTCGCAGTCCGGTTCCTTCTGGTGGCCCGACGACGAACGCGGCAGCGAATGGCTCACCGGGCAGTACGCCTGGGCGGAGCGCAGGCCGGTGACCCTCCATTTGGAGGTCGGCCTCCAGGAATGGATGCTCCTCGCGGAGAACCGCAGATTCCGCAATGTGCTGCGGGCCCGCGGATACGACGTCCGCTACCGCGAGTTCAACGGCGGCCACGACTACGCCTGCTGGCGCGGCGGCCTCGCGGACGGGCTGGCCGCCTTGCTCGGCGAAGGCTGAGGCGACCGCGTAACTCCGTATCCCGACCACGAATGAGGGGCGGGCGGCATCCCCCCTCCGGATGCCGCCCGCCCCTCACTCGTATGCCCGCTCAGCCCTTCGCGACCGGGGCCTCCTGAGCCGCCAGGTCCTCACCGGGCGGCTCAGGAGCGTCCTCGTCGTCGAACGGCGGCGGCTGCGGGGCCTCGCGTGGCAACCGCAGCGCGATCAGCGCGCCCGCCGCGACGAGTGCCGCCGTCACCCAGACCGCCGTACGGTACGGGCCCGGATCGGCGGCCTCTGTGACATGGCCGCCGCCGATCACCGCCGCACAGGCCGCGATGCCCAACGCGCCGCCCAGCGTGCGGACGATCTGGAACAGGCCCATCGCCTGGCCCATGTCCGGAGGCGCGATCGACTCGAAGCCGGAGATCTGCACGGTCAGCACCGCCGTCCCCAGCACCAGACCGATCAGGAACATCAGCCCGCGCACGCTCCACGCGTTCTCCGCCACCCCGGGCACGGCGAGCGCCCCGAAGACGGCCGCAGCGACCAGCAGCGCCGGCACGGTCAGCAGCCGGGGGCCGAGCCGCGGCAGCAGCCGGTCCACCACCTGCGAGGCCAGCATCAGCCCGACCGCCTCCGGGAACACGCTCAGCCCGGCGTCCAGCGCCGACGCCCCCAGGCTCGCCTGGTAGAGGAGCGGGAAGACGAACAGCACGCCCATCAGCCCGGCCGCGGTCACCCCGGCCAGCGCGGAGGCCGACCCGTACACCCGGTCGGCGAACAGCCGCAGCTTCAGCAACGGCGTCTTCGCGCGCGTCTGATGCACGACCGCCGCCACCAGCAGGACGGACCCCAGCACCGCGCTCACGGCCACGGCGGGCCGCGTCCAGCCCTGCGAGGGGCCGAAGCCGAGCGCGTACGTCAGCAACCCCAGCGCCGGTGTGGCCAGCCAGAAGCCGACCGTGTCGAACTTCCCCTCCGGGCCCTCGACATGCTCGCGCAGACCGAACACGCCCAGCAGCACCGCCGCCGTGCCGATCGGCACGTTCACGAAGAACAGCCAGTGCCAGGAGAGGTGTTCGGTGAGCAGCCCGCCCAGCGGCGGACCGAGCGCGGGCATCAGGGCCGTGGGCACGATCAGCACCTTGGCCAGCTTCATCCGTTCGTGCGGCGGGAACGCCCGGAACAGCAGCGTCATCCCGACCGGCGTCAACAACCCGCCCGCCAGGCCCTGTACGGCTCGCGCCACCACCAGCGTCGTCAGATCGGGCGCCAGACCGCAGACCGCCGAGGCGATCGTGAACGCCGTCAGCGCGCCGAGGAACACCCGCTTCGTCCCGAACCGGTCGCCCAGCCATCCCGCCACCGGCAGCCCCACCGCGAGCGCGACCAGGAAGGCCGTCTCCACGGTGTTCGCCGCCGACAGCGGACGCCCGAAGTCGCCCGCGATCGTGTAGAGCGCCGGGTTCACGATCGTCGAGTCCAGGCCGTTCATGCACATCGCGGCCGTGTAGACGAGGACGACCGCGACCCGGGGACGTATCCGGGGCCGGATCAGCAGCCCGCTCACCGGGCGGCGACGGGGAGAGGACCGGACCAGTGAGCGGTGATCCAGTCCAGCGCGTCCTGCCGGGCGCACGGACCGTGAGCCGTCGACCAGCCCTCCGGAACCGCCGCGAACAGCGGCCACAGCGAGTGCTGGCCCTCCGCGTTGGTCATGACGAGGAACTCACCGTCCGCGTCGAAGGGGTTGGCGGATGCGTCGCTCATCGGTGTCACTTCTCCAGCTCGGTCAGTCGGTCGGCGACCACGCGCGCGATGTGCGCGATCGGCTCGGGCAGGGTCATGTCCTTGTGGGAGCAGGCGACGTTCGTGTTGTCGATGCGCCCGCTCACGTACGGCGTCCAGGTCTCCGGCGTCAGGGTGTCGTCGATGGTGTCCACCGTTGCCCGGAAGAACAGCACATCGCCGCGGAACACCCGGTGGTCGTAGGCGCGTACGAGGTCGTTGGTGTTGAGGTACACCTCGCCCAGCGCCTCGATCTTCGCGGCGGAGAGCGTGGCCAGCGGGGAGCCCTCGCGGCGCAGCACCTCGACCACGTTCGCCGTGTTCAGCTCCTTGTCTCCGAGGCTCTCGGGCCCGTAACCGCCCATGGTGAGCAGCGATTCGAGCGCCTCCGCCCGGTCGGGCACCGGCAGGTCGCGGAAGCCCTCGGCGGGGTACGCGTCCAGGATCGCCAGCAACTCCACCTCCTGGCCCGCCTCTTGCAGCACCGCCGCGATGGCGTGCGCGATGATGCCGCCGGTCGACCAGCCGAGCAGCCGGTAGGGGCCCTCGGGCTGGACCTCGCGGATCCGGGACGCGTAATGCGCGGCCAGCTCCTCCAGCGTGGTGGGCAGCGGCGCCTCGGCCGTCGCCTCGCCGACGCCCTGGGCCTGGAGCCCGTAGATCGGCACATCGGCCGGCAGATGGCGGATCAGACCGGCGTAGCACCAGCTCAGACCGCCTGCCGGGTGCACACAGTGGACCGGGGCGCGGTCACCCGGGCGGGCGGGCCGCAGCGGCAGCAGCACATCCAGCGGGTCCTCCTCGCGCGAGACGTCCAGCGCCGTGTCCAGCGCGGCGGGCGTCGGGGCCTGGAAGACCGTGCCGATCGACACCTCGATGCCGAACGCGGACCTGATCCGCCCGGCGAGGCGCACCGCGAGCAGCGAATGGCCGCCCAGGTCGAAGAAGTTGTCCTCCACCCCGACCGACGGCAGCCCCAGCACCTCCGCGAAGACCGAGCAGAGCTGCTCCTCACGGACCGTGCGCGGCGCGCGCCCACCGGCGTTCACCGGAACACCCGGCGCGGGCAGCGCCTTGCGGTCCAGCTTGCCGTTGCCGGTCAGCGGCAGCCGCTCCAGCACCACCACGGCCGAGGGCACCATGTGCACCGGCAGCGTGGCGGCTCCATGCTCGCGCAGCGCCGCCGGGACCGGCTCCGTGCCGGGCGCGGGAACGACGTAGCCGACCAGCCGCTTGTCGCCGGGGGTGTCCTCGCGGACCACGACCGCCACATCGGCGACCTCCGGGTGGTCGGCCAACACCGCCTCGATCTCGCCGAGTTCGATCCGGAACCCACGGATCTTGACCTGCTGGTCGCCCCGGCCGAAGTACTCCAGCGTGCCGTCCGCGCGCCGCCGGGCCAGGTCGCCCGAACGGTACATCCGCCGCCCGCTCTCCCCGAAGAGATGCGCGAACGGGTCGGCGACGAAGCGCCCCGCCGTCAGGTCCGGGCGGCCCAGATAACCGAGCGCCACCCCCTCACCGGCGACGTACATCTCGCCGGTGACCCCGGGCGGCACCGGCTGAAGCCGCTCGTCCAGGACGTAGACCCGCAGGTCGGGGATGTTCACACCGATGGTGCTGGAGATCGCGGAGGCGGCCGTCGCCCGGTCCAGCGCCAGATACGAGACATGGACCGTGGTCTCCGTGATGCCGTACATGTTGACCAGCGTCGGCGCGTTCTCGTGGTGGCGTGTGTACCAGTCCGCGAGCCGCCCCAGCTCCAGCGCCTCACCGCCGAACACCACGTACCGCAGCGCCAGTTCGTGCCCGGGCGCCTCCCGGTCGGCGGCGGCCAGCTGGTAGAAGGCGGACGGCGTCTGGTTGAGGACGGTCACCCGCTCGTCCGCCAGCAGCCTCAGGAAGGCGTGCGGGTCACGGCTGGTCGCGTACGGGACGACGACGACCCGGCCGCCGTACAGCAGCGCACCCCACAGCTCCCACACCGAGAAGTCGAACGCGTAGGAGTGGAACAGCGTCCACACGTCGTCCGGCCCGAACGAGAACCAGTGCTCGGTGGCCGTCAGCAGCCGCGTCACATTGTGCTGGGTGACCACGACCCCCTTCGGCCGGCCGGTGGAACCCGAGGTGTAGATCACGTACGCCGGGTCCTGCGGACTCAGCGGCCGGGTGCGGTCCGCCTGGCCGAGCGGCCCGTCCGGGAACCCGGCCGCCTCGTCCACGGTGATCAGCGGCAGTTCGTGCGCGGGCAGCCGCTCCGCCGTCGCCGCGTCGGTGATCAGCGCGGCCGGACGGGCGTCGTCCAGCATGTACGCGAGCCGGTCCGCCGGATAGTCCGGGTCCATCGGCAGATACGCGGCGCCCGCCAGCGACACCGCGAGCAGCCCGGCCACCAGGTCGGGGGAGCGCGGCAGCGCGAGCGCGACGATCGAGCCGGGGCCGATCCCCCGGGCCGCCAGCAGCCTGGCCAGCGACTGGGCCCGGGAGGACAGTTCGGCGTACGTCAGTGACACGCCCTCGCAGCTCACGGCCACCCGCTCCGGATGGCGGCGCGCCGCGACCCCGTAGACCTCGGCGAGGGTGAGCGGCACCGGCCGGTCGTGGTTGACGCCGTTGGCCTCGACCAGGGCGCGGTGGACCTCGTCGTCGCCGAGCACCGGAAGCAGACCGAGCGGCGTTTCGGGGCGCTCGGCCGCCGCGGTGAGGAGCCGGGACAGCCGGTCCGCGAGGGCCTGGGCGGTCGACCGGTCGAAGAGGTCGGTACGGAACTCCAGGAAGCCCCCGATCCCGCCGCCGGGCAGCTCGCCCGCGTTGAGGGTCAGGTCGAACTTCGCGGTGCCGGACGGCACGGCGGTCAGCCGCGCGGTGGTGTCCGGACCGAGGGCGACGGGCCCGTCCGCGATCGACTGCCAGGCCAGCATCGTCTGGAACAGCGGGTGCCGGGCCAGCGAACGCGCCGGGTTCAGCGCCTCGACCAGGTGATCGAAGGGCAGCGCGTCGTGTTCGTACGCCGCGAGCGTCGTGGCCCGCACCCGGTCCAGCAGATTACCGAAGGCGGGGTCGCCGGAGGTGTCGGTGCGCAGGACCACGGTGTTGGTGAAGAAGCCGACGAGCCCGGCCGTGGCGTCGTCATCGCGGCCCGCCACGGGGGTGCCGAGCGGGATGTCGGTGCCGCAGCCGTGCCGGGTCAGCAGCGCGGCGAGCCCGGCCTGCACGGTCATGAACACGGTCGCCCCGTGCGCCCGTGCGAGCCGGCGCAGCGCCTCGTGCGCGGTGGCGTCCACGGCGAAGGGCACGGTGTCGCCCGCCGAGGTGGCGACGGGCGGCCGGGGGCGGTCGGTGGGCAGCTCCAGCTGGTCCGGCAGCCCGGCGAGCGCCTCGCGCCAGTGGGCGAGCTGGGCCTCGGCGAGCGCGGTCGGCTCGGCCGGGGTGCCCAGCAGCTGCTGGAGCCGGTCCGCGTGGTCCACGTACTGGCCGCTCAGCGGCGCGAACTCCGGTACGCGGCCCTCGGCGCGGGCCGTGTAGGCGACGGCCAGATCCTGTGCCAGGGGAGTGGTGGACGCCCCGTCGCCCGCTATGTGGTGCAGCAGGAGGAGCAGGGTGTGGTGGTCGGGCGACTCGCTGAACAGGACCGTGCGCAGCGGGGGTTCGGTGGCGAGGTCGAAGCAGTGACGCACCGCCTCGGTGAGATCGGTGCCCGGCTCCGCCAGTCGCAGCACCGGGCGCCCCGCCGGGTCGTCGGGGGCGAGGATGCGCTGGTGGGGGGTGTCGTCCGGGGTGCCGGTACCGGTGCCGCCGACCGGGCCTTCAGGGGCGTTGTCAGTGGGTGGATATACCGTGCGTAGTGTCTCGTGACGCTCCGCCAGGTCGTGCAGGGCGAGCTGGAGTGCGTCGCGGTCGAGCGGGCCGTTGACGCTCAGGACGAGCGGGATGTTGTAGGTGGGGCTGGGGCCTTCGAGGCGGTGGAGGAACCACAGCCGCTGCTGGGCCGGCGACAGGGGGAGGGGACCGGTGCGCGGTACGGGGGAGAGCGGGACGGACGCGGTGGTCGCGCCGCTGCGGGCGCGGACCAGTGCGGCCAGGGCGCCGGACGTGGGGTGGCGGAAGACGTCGGCGATGCTCATCGGCACGCCGAAGTGCTCCCGGATCCGGGCGGCCAGCCGGGCGGCGAGCAGCGAGTGCCCGCCGAGGTCGAGGAAGCCCGCGTCGGCGGCCGGGGGTTCGGCGATACCGAGGACGTCGGCGAAGAGCCCGCGCACGATCTCGGTGTGCGGCCCGCCGACGGCGCTCTCCGGGCCGCCCTGGGCGAGCGGGAGCGGTTCGGGGTCGGGCAGGGCACGGTGGTCGAGCTTGTCGTTGGCGGTACGGGGCAGCGCGTCCAGGAGCGTCACGGTCGCGGGGACCATGTGCTCGGGCAGGGCCCCGGCCAGATGGTCGCGTAGCTCGGCGGGGGTGGGCGGCGCGGTGTCGGCGGCCGGGGCGTCGCCCGTCGTCCGCACCGGGACCGCGTAGGCCAGCAGCCGCTTGCCGTGACCGGTGTCCCGGGCGATGACCGCGGCTGCCGCGACCTGCGGGTGGGCGGCCAGCCGGGCCTGGATCTCGCCGAGTTCGATCCGGAAGCCGCGGATCTTCACCTGGTCGTCGCTGCGCCCGAGGAACTCCAGGGTGTGGTCCTCGCGGCGGCGCACCAGGTCCCCGGTGCGGTACATCCGGCCCCCGGCGTCGCCGTGCGACGCGCCGAACGGGTCCGCGACGAACCGCTCGGCCGTCAGGTCGGGGCGGCCCAGATAGCCGAGGGCCAGACAGGCTCCGGCGACATACAGCTCACCCGTCACACCGGCGGGCACCGGACGCAGGGAGGAGTCCAGGACATAGACGCGGGAGCCGCGCACGGGGCGGCCGTCGGGACGGGCGGCGGAGCTGCCGGGCACCCAGTAGTAGGCGTCGACGGTCGTCTCGGTCGGCCCGTAGAGGTTGACCGGGTGCACGGCCCCGGCCTCGGTCAGCCGCGCCCACAGGGCCGGCGGGACGGTCTCGCCGCCGACCACCAGATGGGCCGGGTGATGGCGGCCCTCGTCCAGCAGGCCTTCGGCGATGAGCGCTTCGGCGTAGGAGGGGGTGACATCGAGATAGTCGACCAGGTGCGTGCCGACGTACGCGGTGAGCGCCGCGGGGTCCCGGTAGGCGGCGTCGTCCAGCAGATGCAACTCGTGCCCGTGCACCATCCACAGCAGCGGGTCCCAGGACGCGTCGAAGGCGAACGAGGCGCTGTGCGCGACCCGCAGGCGCTCCCGGCCGGTCCGGGCGACGGCCGGGGCGATGTGGTCCGCGCCGTGCCCGGCGCAGAGGTTGGCGAGCGAGGCGTGGCTGACGAGGACACCCTTGGGGCGACCTGTGGATCCGGAGGTGTGGATGAGATAGGCGGGGTCCGCGAGTGCGGGCCCGGTGGGAAGCGGCCCGTCGGGGCAGGCGGCGAGGGCGTCGGCCGTGGCCGGAGCGTCGAGCGCGACGGTCGGCAGCCCGTGGTCGGGCAGGGCGGCGAGCGTCGCGGCCGTGCCGAGCACGCACAGCGGCCGAGCGTCCTCCAGGACGGCCAGGGTCCGGGCGGCGGGGTGGCCGAGGTCCAGCGGCTGGCAGACCCGGCCCGCCTTGAGCACGGCCAGCAGCGCGACGACCATGTCGGCGGTCCGGGGCAGCGCCAGCGCCACCGTGCCGCCCGCACCGGTCGTGTTGTCCGCGCTGAGGCCGGTCAGCAGGTGGGCCAGGCGGTCGGAGGCGGCGTCCAATTCGGCGAAGGTGAGCCGGGCCCCGGACGCGGCGGCGGTCTCCGGCGCGCTCGCATCCGTGCCCGCATCCCCGCCCACGCCCGCACTCGTGCCAGTGCCAGAGCCAGAGCCCATGCCCGTGCCCGTCACCGTGTCGGCCCCGGCGTTCGCTCCCCGGAACGTCCCGGCCACCGTGGAGCGCACGGCGACGGCCTCGGGCGTCCGGGCCGCCTGTGCGGTGAACGACCGGGGGAGGGGGAGTGCGGCGGCGGGCTCGGTGCGGCCGGAGGTGGCCTCGCGCACCTGGTCGCCGGTGAGCAGGTCCAGGGTGCCGATCGGCCGCGCCGGGTCGGTCAGCAGCAGCTCGGTCAGGCCGTCCAGATAGCGCAGCCAGGTGTCCTCGTGAGCGGCGAGGTCCTTCGGCCCGTACGCGGCGGGGTTGGCGTCCAGGGTGAGCCGCAGGCCCCCGTCCGGACCGGGTGCCGCGCCGACCGCGAGCCCTTCCACGGGGCCGGCCGCGAGATTGCGCACGGTGCCGGTGACCCCGGCGAAGTCCAGTGCGTCGTCGAACGGCTTGACGTTGACCATCGGACCGGTCAGCGGGGTGTCGGCCGACTCCAGAGCCAGATCGCGGCGCAGATCGGCCTGCGGATAGCGCTGATGGCGACGGACCGCGCGGATCTCCAGCACCACACGGCGCAGCAGTTCGGCCCCGGTGTCCGCCGGGCGCACGGCGATCCGCAGCGGCAGTACGTTCACGGTCATGGCGGGGGTCCGCAGGGCCGCGGTCCCCCGCCGGTTGGTCAGCGGCAGGCCCAGCACGATGTCCTCGGAGCCGGTGAGCCGGTGCAGATGACCGGCGGTCGCGGCGACCACCAGCTCGGCCCAGGTCGCCTTCGCCGCACGCGCCGCCCCGGACAGCCGCTCCAGGTTCTCGGCGGGCAGGTCGGTGGTCCGGTGGAGGAGGCCGCCGTCGGGCTTCTCGGGGAGGTCGGTGGGGCGGTGGGGCGCGGTGACGGAGGAGTCCGCCATCCGCGCGGACCAGAAGGCGCGGTCCGCCGCGTACTCCTCACCGGTCAGATACGCCGCCTCCTCGCCGGTCAGCTCGGACAACGGGGCGAACCGGCTCTCGGGCAGCGGCTGTCCGGCGACCAGCGCACGGTAGACCTCGGCGACGCGCTCACCGATGAGGGACAGGGCGTAGGCGTCGACGGCTATGTGGTGCACACGGCGATACCACCGGTGGCGGTCCTGGCCGACCCGGATCAGCGCCTGCGTCATCAGCGCGCCCTCGGCGGCGAGGTCCACCGGCCGGGCCAGATCCTCCCGCATCCACGCCTCGGCCCGGTCCTCCGTCAGCTCCAGCCGGTGCACCACGGGTTCGGCGGCGGGCACCACACGCTGCACCGGAACGCCGTCCGCCTCGGACACGCGCAGGGCGAGGGTCTCCGCCTCGCCCACCGTCCGTCTCAGCGCCTCCACGAACAGATCCGCGTTCAGCGGCCCGTCGATCTCCACGCAGTCCGCCGTGTTCAGCTCGGTGCCGAGGGGAGCCAGCTGGTGCGCGTAGTAGATGCCCGACTGCGCGCTCAGGAGGGGGAGTCCCGGGGAAGGCGCGCCGCCGGAGTGCGCTGCCGAAGAGCTGGTCGGGCGGTTCGGA
This sequence comes from Streptomyces sp. SID14515, assembly GCF_010548505.1. Classification (NCBI taxonomy): domain Bacteria; kingdom Bacillati; phylum Actinomycetota; class Actinomycetes; order Kitasatosporales; family Streptomycetaceae; genus Streptomyces; species Streptomyces sp. SID14515. Next base: position 82,341 of record NZ_JAAGMH010000097.1, read on the forward strand.
CGCTCATGCATGTGTGTGACGACTCCCCTGAAGGACAACGGACACCGGGCCATCGGGCACTCGGCGCACACTTAGGTAAGGCTAAGTTAACCTATTTCCGACAGTGCAGGCGACCGCCTCCGGAGCGGTCCGGAACGCAAGGAGAGCCCATGACCGTCCCCGCAGCCCCCCGCCCCGGGACACGGGCCGACGAGGTGGCCGACACGGCGGCCGACGAGCGGATCCGTGCGCTCAGGACCGCCGTGCGGGAGACGGTCGGCGGCCACGCCCCGGCTCTGCTCGACCTGAGCCGGCGTCTGCACGCCGAGCCCGAGACCGCCTTCGAGGAGCACAAGGCCGCCGCGCTCTGCGCCGAACTCCTCGCCGCGCACGGCTTCGAGGTCACCGCCCCCGCCCACGGCCTGGACACGGCGTTCAGCGCCACGATCGGCTCCGGACCCGTCACCGTGGCCATCGCCTGTGAGTACGACGCCCTGCCCGGCCTCGGTCACGCCTGCGGGCACAATCTGATCGCCGCCGCCGGAGTCGGCGCGGCCCTCGGCCTCGCCCCCCACGCGGACGAACTCGGCCTGACCGTACGGGTCATCGGCACCCCCGCCGAGGAGCGCGGGGCCGGCAAGGCGCTGCTGCTGGACGCCGGAGCGTTCGACGGGGTCGACGCCGCGATGATGGTGCACCCCTGCCCCTTCGAGATGGCCGACTTCCGCTCCTTCGCGCTCGGCACCCTCGACGTCACCTACACCGGCCGCGCCGCGCACCCCAGCCTCAACCCGCACGAGGGCCGCAACGCCGCCGACGCGCTGACCGTCGCCCAGGTCGCCCTCGGCCTCCTGCGCCAGCAACTGCCCGCGCAGTGGCGGGTGCACGGCATCACCACCGCCGCCGGCACCGCGCCCAACGCGATACCCGACCGGGCCACCGCCACCTACGAGATCCGCGCGCTGGCCGCCGAGGACCTGCGCGAGCTGCGGCAGCGGGTCGAGGACTGCTTCCGGGCGGGCGCGCTCGCCACCGGCTGCGAGGTGACCCTGGAGCGACCGGAGCCCGACTACCTCGACTTCCGGGGCGACCCGGAGCTCATCCGGCTCTGGACCGCCAACGCCCGCGAGCTCGGCCGCGCCGAACCCGTCGAGCGCCCGCCGTTCGCCTGCACCGACATGGGCAACGTCTCCCATGTGGTGCCCTCCATCCACCCGGTGCTCGACATCAGCGGGGGAGCCTGCGGCCCGCACGAAGCGGCGTTCGCCGAGGCGGCCGTCTCTCCGGCCGCCGAACAGGCGCTGCTCGACGGGGCGGTGGGCATGGCCTGGACGGCGGCCGACTTCGCCGCCGCGCGCGCTTCCGTCTGACGGGGAGCGGCGAAGCGTGCGGCCCGGTCCGGGCCGCACGCTTCGCAGGGGAGTCACCCGAAGGTCACTTGGCGGAGAGCGCCTTGACGTAGTCGGCCAGGACGACGTCGGCCGCGAGCGGGCCGCCGCGCGTGGACCACACCGAGCCGTCGACGGTCACCGCGTGACCGTTCTTGACGGCGCCCAGCTCCTTGTAGGCGGGCTTGGACTGGACGTCCTTGAGGGCCTTCTCGCCGTCCGAGGTCAGCGTCGACAGGAACAGCCAGTCGCCGTCGATCTCGTTGATCTTCTCCAGGCTCAGCGACGGCGTGTGCGCGTTGCCGTCCTTGTTCTGGGACTTGGGCCGCTTCAGCCCCATCTCCAGAGCGACGCCGCTGGCGAACTGCTTGTTCTCCATCCAGCTCGGCCCGTCCGGGTTCCAGCGGACGATCGAGACCTCGGCGCCCTTGTTCTCGCCGAGCTTCTCGCCGGCCGCCTTGGCGGAAGCCTCGTGGTCGGTGATGAACTTGTTGGCGTCGTCGAGCTTGTTGACCGCGTTGCCGATGCCCCGGAAGAACAGCTTCCAGTCGTCGGCCGGCGCCATCGTCACCAGCGTGGCCGGAGTGATCTCGCGGAGCTGCTTGAGCACCTGCTCGTCCTGCATGTCACCGGCGAGGATCAAGTCGGGCTTCGCGGCGACGACCTTGTCCATGACCGGCTGGAGGAGGTTGCCGACGACGTCGATGCCCTCGACCTTGTCGGCCAGGTAGGCCGGCGGCTTGTCCAGGCCCTGGCCGTTGGTGATGCCGACCGGCTTGATGTCCAGCGCCAGGACCGCGTCCAGGTCCTCCTGGGTCAGGGTGACGATGCGCTTGGGCGCCGCCGGGATCTCCACGGCCTTGCCGGTGGCGTCCTTGACCGTACGGGTCGCGGAGGAGGCGGAGTCCGCCTTGCCGGCCTTGTCGCCGGAGGACTTGCCCGAGTCGGAGTCCGTGCCGCAGGCCGTCAGGAGCAGGGCCGCGGCCCCGAGCGTGGCGACGGCTCGCGCCGCTCTTCGGGCGGCGGTGCGGGCGGGGCGGTGGTGCAGGTTCATCAAGGACTCCGGGTTCAACGGGACATGAAGCGGTGATGGCCGTACGGTCACACGGATGCGGCCGTCGGCTCGTGAGCGAGCTAAGGTTAGCCTTACTTTAGCGGCATCGGGCAAGATGATGCCCCATTCCTTCGGAAAGGCCGGTCCTCGTGGAAATCCGTGTCGAACAGCTCACCGCTGGATACGCCGGTCATACCGCCGTGGATCAGGTCGATCTGACAGTCCCCTCCGGCCAGGTCGTGGCGATCGTCGGACCCAACGGCTGCGGCAAATCGACCCTCCTGCGCTCCATGGCCCGCCTCCACCAGCCCCGCTCCGGCACGGTGTTCGTCGGCGACGCCGACATCTGGCGGCTGCGCCAGCGCGACGCCGCCCACCGCATCGCCCTGCTGCCCCAGGCCCCGCAGGCCCCCGAGGCGGTCACCGTGGCCGGACTCGTACGGTACGGACGCCACCCGCACCAGGGGCTGTTCCGCCAGTGGTCGCGGGAGGACGAGGAGGCCGTCACCCGCGCCCTGGAGGCCACCGGAACCGCCGCTCTGGCCGGACGCCGGCTCGACCAGCTCTCCGGCGGCCAGCGGCAGCGCTGCTGGCTCGCCATGGCCCTCGCCCAGGAGACCCCCGTCGTCCTGCTCGACGAGCCCACCAGCGCCCTCGACATCGGCCACGCCGTTGAGGTCCTGGACCTGGTCCGTGAGGTCGCCGCCGAGGGCCGCACCATCGTCATGGTCGTCCACGACCTCGCCGCCGCCGCACGGTACGCCGACACCCTGGTCGCCATGCGCGACGGGCGGATCATCGCCTCGGGTCCGCCCCGCGAGACCGTGGACGCGGCCCTGGTCCAGGAGCTCTACGGCATCGAGGCGGAGATCCTCACCGCGACCTCCGACGGGGCGCCCGTCGTCGTACCGACCGTGCGCACGCCCGCCGCCGCAGTCTGAGGCGCAAGCGCCCGCGGGCCAGCGCTCCGCACCGGCCCGCCAGCGCCCGAAAACGCCGAGGGGCCCCTCCGTCCGGGGGCCCCTCGGTCCACTTCCCCGCCACCGCGGCGACACGTTCAGGCGGACGTGCCCGAACCGCCTCCGCGGAACACGCCGAGGATCTCCTCGGCGGCCAGCGTCGCCGTCAACGTGCCCTCCCGGACCCGCTGTTCGAGCTCCGGCGCGAGCTTCCGCACCGCCGGATGGCTGTACAGACTGTCCAGCAGCTCGTCCCGGACCATGGCCCAGGTCCAGTCCACCTGCTGGTCACGCCGCTTGGCCGCCAGCCGGCCCGTCGACTCCAGGACCGTACGGTGCTGCTCCAGCCGCTCCCACAGGGTGTCCAGCCCGAGCGACTCGCGCGCGCTGCACGTGAGCACCGGAGGAGTCCAGGCCGCGTCCGCCGGATGCATCAGCCGCAGCGCGCCCGCCAGTTCACGGGCCGCCGAGCGGGCGTCGCGTTCGTGCGGGCCGTCGGCCTTGTTCACCGCGATCGCGTCCGCCAGCTCCAGGACGCCCTTCTTGATGCCCTGCAACTGGTCGCCGGTACGGGCCAGCGTCAGCAGGAGAAACGTGTCGACCATGTTGGCCACCGCCGTCTCCGACTGCCCGACGCCCACCGTCTCCACCAGCACCACGTCGTAACCCGCCGCCTCCATCACCACGATGGACTCCCGGGTCGCCTTCGCCACCCCGCCCAGCGTCCCGGCGGTGGGGGAGGGGCGCACAAAGGCGGCCGGGTCCACCGCCAGGCGCTCCATCCGGGTCTTGTCGCCCAGGATGGAACCGCCCGTACGGCTGGAGGACGGGTCGACGGCCAGCACCGCCACCCGGTGCCCGAGCCCCGTGAGCATCGTGCCGAGCGCGTCGATGAACGTGGACTTGCCCACGCCCGGCACCCCGCTGACGCCGATCCGCCGGGCCGCCCCCGCGTGCGGCAGCAGTCGGCTCAACAACTGCTGGGCCAGCACCCGGTGTTCGGCCCGCGTCGACTCGACGAGCGTGATGGCGCGCGCCACGAACGCCCGCTTGCCGTCGAGTACTCCCTGGACATAACCGTCGATGTCGATCTTGGCAGCCATCCGGTCAGCGGCTCACAGCTCGTGGCCGAGCGCGGCGCCGAGCCGCGTCACCAGGTCGTGGGCCGCGTCCGGGATCACCGTCCCCGGCGGGAAGACCGAGGCGGCGCCCGCCTCGTGCAGGGCCTCGATGTCCTGCGGCGGAATCACCCCGCCCACCACGATCATGATGTCCTCGCGCCCCTCGGCGGCCAGCTCCTCGCGCAGCGCCGGCACCAGGGTCAGGTGCCCCGCCGCCAGCGAGGAGACGCCCACGATGTGCACGTCCGCCTCGACGGCCTGCCGCGCCACCTCGCCCGGCGTCTGGAACAGCGGGCCGACGTCCACGTCGAAGCCCAGGTCGGCGAAGGCCGTGGCGATCACCTTCTGGCCCCGGTCGTGGCCGTCCTGCCCCATCTTCGCGACCAGGATGCGCGGACGGCGGCCCTCCGCCTCCTCGAACGCCTCGACCAGCGCGCGGGTGCGGTCCACCGAAGGGGAATCCCCTGCCTCTTTGCGGTACACACCGGAGATCGTACGGATCTGCCCGGCATGGCGCCCGTACACCTTCTCCAGCGCGTCCGAGATCTCCCCGACCGTGGCCATCGCCCGCGCCGCGTCGACCGCCAGCGCCAGCAGATTGCCCTCCAGGCCCGGGCCCGGGTCGCGCTCGGCGGCCGCCGTCAGCGCCCGCAGCGCCTCCTGGCACGCCGTCTCGTCGCGCTCCTCGCGCAGCCGGCGCAGCTTCTCGATCTGCTGGGTGCGCACCGAGGAGTTGTCGACCTTGAGCACGTCGATCTTCTCGTCGGTCTCCACCCGGTACTTGTTCACCCCGATCACCGGCTGCCGTCCGGAGTCGATCCGCGCCTGCGTGCGCGCGGCGGCCTCCTCCACCCGGAGCTTGGGGATGCCCGCGTCGATCGCCTTCGCCATCCCGCCGGCCGCTTCCACCTCCTCGATGTGCTGCCAGGCCCGGTCCGCGAGGTCGCGCGTCAGCTTCTCCACGTACGCGCTGCCGCCCCACGGGTCGATGACCCGGCAGGTACCGGACTCCTGCTGGAGCAGGAGCTGGGTGTTACGGGCGATCCGCGCCGAGAAGTCGGTGGGCAGCGCCAGCGCCTCGTCCAGCGCGTTGGTGTGCAGCGACTGGGTGTGGCCCTGCGTCGCGGCCATCGCCTCCACACACGTACGCGTCACGTTGTTGAACACGTCCTGCGCGGTCAGCGACCATCCCGAGGTCTGCGAATGGGTGCGCAGGGAAAGCGACTTGGGGTTCTTCGGGTCGAACTGCTTGACCAGCCGCGCCCACAGGAGCCGGGCCGCCCGCAACTTCGCGACCTCCATGAAGAAGTTCATGCCGATCGCCCAGAAGAACGACAGCCGGGGTGCGAACGCGTCGACGTCCAGACCGGCTTCCTGCCCGGCGCGCAGATACTCCACCCCGTCGGCCAGCGTGTACGCCAGCTCCAGATCGGCCGTCGCCCCGGCCTCCTGGATGTGATAGCCGGAGATCGAGATGGAGTTGTAGCGCGGCATCTTCTGCGAGGTGAACGCGAAGATGTCGGAGATGATCCGCATCGAGGGCGACGGCGGATAGATATAGGTGTTGCGGACCATGAACTCCTTCAGAATGTCGTTCTGAATGGTCCCGGCCAGCTTCTCGGGCGGTACGCCCTGTTCCTCGGCGGCCACGATGTACAGCGCCAGCACCGGAAGCACCGCGCCGTTCATCGTCATCGACACCGACATCCGGTCCAGCGGAATACCGTCGAACAGCTGGCGCATGTCGTAGATCGAGTCGATCGCCACCCCGGCCATGCCGACATCACCGGTCACCCGGGGGTGGTCGCTGTCGTAGCCCCGGTGGGTCGGCAGGTCGAAGGCGACCGACAGGCCCTTCTGCCCGGCCGCGAGGTTGCGCCGGTAGAAGGCGTTGGACTCCTCGGCCGTGGAGAAACCGGCGTACTGACGGATCGTCCAGGGCTGGTTGACGTACATCGTCGGGTAGGGCCCGCGCAGATACGGGGCGATGCCCGGGTAGCTGTGCAGCGCGTCCAGGCCCTCCAGGTCCTCACCGGTGTAGAGCGGCTTGACCGTGATGCCCTCGGGCGTCTCCCAGAGCGGGGCCTCGGCGCCGTCGGCCGCCTTGGTCACGGCCGCCTGCCACTCCTCGGCGGAACCGGCGGGCGGCGCGGTGGACGCCAGCGGCACGTCGGAGAAGTCGGGAACGGAGGGTTTGCGTTCCGTGGGCGATGTCGGCATCACGCCACTCCCATGCGGTCGAGTACGGAGGTGAGAACGGCGACCGCGTCGCAGCCCGCGAAGACGTAGGCGTCGACGTCGGCGTACTCGCCGGGGCGCCCCGCGAGGAACACCTGTACCGCCCCCGCCGACTTCAGCGCACCGGCCACCGCGTCCGCCTGCTCGGCGTAGAGCGCGTCCGAGGAGCACAGCACGGCGACGGTCGCCCCGGAGGCTGCCAGCGCACCGGCGGCGGTGTCCGCGTCCACGGACACCGGATCGTGCACCGCCTCGATCCCGCCCGCCCCGAAGAGGTTGACGGCGAACGAGACCCGCGCGGTGTGCGCGGCGGCCGGGCCGAGCGCGGCGACGAACACCTTCGGACGGCTCCCGGTCGCCGCGAGGTGCGCGTCCGACCGGGCCCGCAGCACCTCGAACGCCTCATCGCGCCGGACCCGGGGCAGACCGCCCGGAGCCCCGGCGTACGCGTCGGGTGCGGGCTCACGCTCCACCGGACGCTCGCCGGGCATCGGGAACTCGCTGACCCCGGTGATCGGCTCCTTGCGACGGGCCAGCTTCGCACTGCGCGCCGCCCAGGTGGCGGCGAGCCGCTCCGCGACCAGCCCGGAACGCAGGGCGGCGGGCAGTCCGCCCGCCCGCTCGGTCTCCTGGAAGAACGCCCAGGCGGCCGCCGCGAGTTCGTCCGTCAGCCGCTCCACGTACCAGGAGCCGCCCGCCGGGTCGATGACCCGCGCCAGGTGCGACTCCTCCATGAGGATCGTCGAGGTGTTACGGGCGATCCGCCGCGCGAACGCGTCCGGCAGGCCCAGCGCGTGATCGAACGGCAGCACCGTCACGGAGTCCGCGCCGCCTACGCCCGCCCCGAGCGTGGCCAGCGTGGTGCGCAGCATGTTCACCCACGGGTCGCGGCGCGTCATCATCACCGGCGAGGTGACGGCGTGCTGCCGCTGGCCGCCTGCGGCGGGAGCGCCGGAGGCCTCGGCGACCCGCGCCCAGAGCCGGCGCGCCGCGCGCAGCTTGGCGATGGTCAGGAACTGGTCGGCGGTGGCCGCGTAACGGAACTCCAGCTGCCCGCAGGCCGCCTCCACGCTCATCCCGGCATCGGTCAGGGCCCGCAGATAGGCGACTCCGGTGGCCAGCGAGAGCCCCAGCTCCTCGCCCGCCGAACCGCCGGCCTCGTGGTACGGCAGCGCGTCCACGGATACGGCCCGCAGCCCCGGGTACTCCGCGTCGCACCGCCGCGCCCAGCGCACGGCGGCGGTGAGGTCCGCCTCGATACCCGTCCGGGCCTCGTGGCCGAGCGGGTCGGCGCCCAGCGTGCCGCGCGCCTCGTGCCGGGCGACGCCGCGCTCCTCGTACAGCCGCAGCAGCTCCGTCGCCGCGGCGTCCAGGTCGGCCGGGGCGTCGAGGGCGACGGGCGCGAGATCGAGGTACACGCCCTCCAGGGCCCGCGCGAGCCCGTCGACGGGAACGCCCGTCGGACCGCCCACCGTGAGCCAGAGCGAGGTGACCCCGTTCTCCAGATCGCCGAGCAGCGCCTCGTTCAGCCGGGCGGGGTCGGCGAGGGTGTGGCGTTGGCGCACGTCCCAGCCGCCCGCCGCGTTCCCCTCGGCCCTGCTGCCCCGGGTGAAGGGGGCGAAGCCGGGAAATCCGGTGTCCGGCGACTCGTCGTGCGCGGTGTAGAGGGGGCGGGTGGTGAGCCCGTCCTCCAGTGTGGTGGACAGCGCTTCCTCGGCGGCCGAGCCCGTGACTTCCTTGCCCGACTTGCGCAGTACGCCTTCGACGAGGCTCTGCCACTGGTCATGGGAGGGGTCGGGGAACGCGGCGGCCGGAGAGAGCCCGTCAGCAGGCTGGACCGTCATGCTCAGATGCTAGGCCAGTGCGCGGAATGAGCAGCAGGGGCACGTGCTGTGACCTTGCCCTCTCAGGTATGCACTTGATCCTTTACACACAGTCGCGTAACCGGCGCGACGGACGGAGGGCGGCAACACGACGGTCCTCGAGATCGGGATGAATCGGGACAGTGATGCATATTATGTGCGAAGTTTCCTGATTTGTTATGTCATCCCTGGAATGCCGTATCCACCCCGGCGCCCCTGTGGCCGCCGGGATACGGAGAGGACGCGACCGTGGCCGTCGGACCTGTGGAGTACCTCGTCATCGCCTTCCCCGGCAGTCGCTTCACCGGGTCGGTCGCCCCCGCCCTTGCCGACGCCGTGTCGTCCGGTGCCGTACGCGCCGGTGACCTGGCCTTCGTTCGTCGGGTCGAGGGCGGCGCGCTGACCCCGGTGGAGCTGCGGGAGCTGGACCCCGAGGGAGTGATTCCCGCCGATACGGCGGAGGGCGGGGCGGCGGTGGCGTTGGGCCCGGCGGACGTCGACAGGCTCGACGGCGGAGTGCCGGCGGGCGATGTCGTCGCGATCGTCGTCCGGGAAGATCTGTGGACCACTCAGCTCGCCCGTACGGCCCGCGAGGCGGGCGGCGTCTTCGTCGCGCACGAGCGCCTCGCCGCGGGTGGGGCCGGTGAGGCCGGTGATGCTGGTGAGCAGGGCGCCGCGGGGGACGACATCATCACCCGACTGGAGCGGCTCGCCGAACTGTGGAAGCGGGACGTCCTCACCGACGCCGAGTTCGTGGAGCAGAAGACGAAACTCCTGTCGGACTGATGTCCTTTCCTCGCCGCATGCGACGTTGATCCTGATATGTGGAATTCTTGGAATTCATCGGGGAAAGAGGCAGTTCATCGTGCAGACCGCCCGGACCGTTCCGGCCGCCACCGTTGTCAATCTGCGCGACCTGGGCGGCATCGCCCTGGGCCGTGACCGTCGGGTGCGGCAGGGCGTGCTGTTCCGCTCGGGCCAGCTGAGCGAGCTCGACCCGGAGAGCGACCGGGCGGTGTCGGCGCTCGGCATCCGCACCGTCGTGGACCTGCGCACCGCCGACGAGCGGCGGTGGGCCCCGGACCGGCTGCCGGAGAGGGCCAGGCTCTTCGTCGCCGATGTGCTGGGCGACCACCCGGGCGTGGCGCCCGCCCGGCTGCGGTCCCTGCTGGCCGACCCGGTCGAGGCGGAGCGGACGCTGGGGGGCGGCCGGGCCGAGGAACTGTTCGCCGAGACCTACCGGAAGATGGTCCTCTCACCCGGCGCGGCGGCCGCCTACCGGGCCTTCCTGGAGACGGCGGCCGACCCCGCCGCCCGCCCGGTGCTCTTCCACTGCACCGCGGGCAAGGACCGTACCGGCTGGGCGGCGGCCGTCCTGCTGATGATCCTCGGAGCGGCCCGCGCGACGGTCCGGTCGGACTTCCTCGCGGTCAATCCCGCCGTACGGGCCGCCTTCGCCCCGTACGTGGCGAAGTTCCTCGACGGCGGGGGCGACCCCGCCGTCGCCGCGGCGATCATCGAGGTACGCCCCCGCTATCTGGACGTGGCGCTCGACGCCATGGACGAGCGCTGGGGCGGCCTCGACGGCTATGTGCGCAACGGGCTGCGCGTGCCCGACGGCGTACTGGAGCGGCTGCGCGACGGCCTGGTGGTCCGCGGCTGAACCGTCAGGAAGCGACGCGGACGCGAGAAGGGGCCGGTCCGGCCGGGAGACTCCCGGCCGGACCGGCCCCTGTATCCGCGCTTCGGGCTACAGGCGTACGAGGCGTTCCGTCAGGTCGCGGTAGTGCTGGAGGGCGATCCGCAGATCCTCGGTCTCCGCCCCGGTGGCCGGGCCGCTCTCGCCCTTCCCCGCGCGCAGTCGCCGCCCGCGTTCCTCCAGGGCGGCCCCGAGACCCGCGACGACCTCGTCGAAGGTGGCGTCGGCCTCCCGCACCGCCCGCTGCGGATCCGCCACGAACCCGGTCACCGCCTGCTGGATCCGCGCGGTGAACGCCTCCTGCTCCTCGGGGGCGAACAGCGGCCGCCCGGGGTGCGGGCCGTCCTCGACGGGGCCCGGGTCCCGCACGGGCGTACCCGTGTCGATCGGCCCGGCGCCCTCGGGGTGGCCCGTGCTGTCGGGCAGCCGCGTCGTCGCGTTCGTCGTCCTCGTCATGATGTGCCACGTCCCTTCACCAGATGCCGGTTGCCGTGCTCGCGCCCCGACGGGCCGTCCGCGAGCAGGGAGTCGAAGAGCCCGCGGGCATCGATCAGCGCCTCGCGCATCTCCTCGGTGCTCGCGTCCCCGCGTCGCGCGGTGTGCACCCGCCGATAGCCGTGGACGTGCGCGGCGTGGTGGACGGAGAGCGCGTCCGTACGGTCCTCGAAGTCGTCGCCGGCCGGGAAGCCGCGCTCGCGCGACAGATCGGCCAGCAGTGCGTCGGCTTCGGTGAGCGCCCGCTCCGGCGATTCGACGAAGAGCTCCTGGGCGCTCGCCCAGCGGGCGGCGTAGCGTGCGCGGGCCTCGTCGGTCAGCGAGCGCTTCTCCAGGTGCCCGTGCCGCTTCACCCGGTCGCCGAGCTCCCGCTCGGCCGCCGCGGTGTCGCCGTCGTGCCGGGCGACCACCCGCTCGTACTCCGGTCCGAAGCGGCTGCGCAGTCCCCGGCCGCCGACCGGACGTCCACGGAGCAGGAAGAACGCGGCGATGGCCGCCACGACGACCACGGCGATGATGATGATCGTTGTCGTCACGGCTACCGCCCCCAACGTTCATCGGCCGGTACGTAGCTCTGCTGTCGCACAGTGGTCAACCCCTTTCGGTCCGGGCCCGGCGGCAATCGCCGGGCGGTGTGCAGGAGTTCGTGTACCCCCGGATTCCCGTTCGAGGCCGCCGCCCTCCGGCGAAGGCCCCGCGCGATGCCCTGGGTAGGGTGAAGGAGTCGGATCGGCGGCAGGTCGGAGGGACACGCGATGACGGAGCGCAAACCACCGGGAGTCAGTTTCGAATCCTGGGTCGACCGGCAGATCCACGAGGCGGAACAGCGCGGCGACTTCTCCGCGCTCCCGGGCTTCGGCAAGCCGATCGCCGGTCTGGAGCGCCCGTACGACGAGGCCTGGTGGATCAAGCAGAAAATGCAGCGGGAGGGCGTGTCGATGCTGCCGCCCGCGCTGGCCCTGCGCAAAGAGGCGGAAGACGTTCCCGCCGCGGTCGCCGCGGCCCGCACCGAGGCCGAGGTACGGCGCATCCTGACCGAGGTGAACGAGAAGATCGAACGGGCCATCCGGATGCCGCCCGAGGGCCCGCCGCTGCGGCTGGAGCCTTTCGACGTGGACGGGACCGTACGCCGCTGGCGCGAGGAACGCCGCCCGGCCTAGGGCCGCACAGGCCCTGACAGGCGTCCGACCGCCGCCGCCGTGCCGCATACTCGCCGTATGGGATCGGGCAGAACAGGGCGGCGGCGGGGACCGGCCGCACGGCGCGCCGATGTGGTGGTCCGCCGCGCCGAGGCGGGCGACGCGGGCCGCCTGACCCGGCTGGTCCGCACCTCACGCGCCTACGAGGGCCCGTACGCGCCGATGGTCGAGGGCTATCGGGTCGGGCCGGACTACATCGCCACGCACCGGGTCTTCGTCGCCGCGGACGGCGACACGGGCCAGATCCTCGGCTTCTACGCGCTGCTCCTCGACCCGCCGGAACTGGACCTGATGTTCGTCGCCGACTCCGCCCAGGGACTCGGCATCGGCCGGCTGCTCGCCGACCATCTGCGCGAGGAGGCCCGGAGCGCCGGGCTGACCGGCGTCCGGATCGTTTCCCATCCGCCCGCCGAGGGCTTCTACCGCGGCATCGGCGCCGAACCCGTCGGCACGGTCCGCGCCGCCCCGCCCGCGGTGATGTGGGACCGCCCCGCGTTCCTGCTGCGTATCGGCTGAGACGCGCCGCGCCGCGTACGACCGGAGCCCGGCCGCAAGGGCGCGCGGCCTGGCTCCGGGACGGGACGGGGTGCTGCGGGCGGTGATCAGCCGCCGTACGGGCGGGTGATCAGCTCCAGCCCATGACCGCTCGGATCGGGGAAGTACACGCCCCGCCCGCCGTCGTTGTGGTTGATCTCGCCGGGAATCTTCTGATGGGGATCGGCATAATAGTCGATCCCCAGCTCCTGGATCTTCGCGAACGCGGTGTCGAACTCCGCCTCCGAGATGAGGAACGCATAGTGCTGCGGGGTGATCGAAGCGGCGGGAATCGTCGCGAAATCCAGCGTGACGCTGTTCGCGAGAACGACCGGAACGAACGGCCCCCACTCTTCTCCGACCGTCAGGCCCAGCAGATCCGCCAGGAATGCGGCGGACTCGCGGTTGTCCCGGCAATGGACGATGGTGTGGTTCAACTCGACTGACACGGTGGAATGCCTCCAACGGGCATCTCACGGGCTACCTCCACGCCTCACCCGGCCGGTGACCGACGCGCGATGCCCTGCGGTGATCCTAGGCGGGCCGCGCCCCACCGGTCCACGGGAATACGCCCGTGACCGCGGGGAACCCGTGAGATCCGGCCATGGGCGCGCCGCCACGCGGTCACCCCGCCCAAGGCCCTCACGGAGGAGAGGAAGGGGAGGTCACGTGACATCCAGCAGAGGCCGTCAGGAGACCCAGGAGGAGCGGGCGGACCGGCAGTGGTCCGAACTCCTCCAGGAACTGCGCGTCGCGCAGACCGGCGTCCAGATCCTCTTCGGCTTCCTGCTCGCGGTCGTCTTCCAGTCGCGATTCGAGGACCTGGGGGACACCGACCGGACCATCTACGTGATCACGGTCATGCTGGGCTCGGCGACCGCGGCGACGCTCATCGGCCCCGTGTCGTACCACCGGCTCCTCACCGGCCGCCGGATGAAGCCGGAGACGGTCATCTGGGCCTCCAGGATGACCGTCCTCGGCCTGGTGCTGCTCTTCTGCACGATGTGCTCGGCGCTGCTGCTGATCCTGCGCGTAGCCCTGCACAACCAGCTGGCGCTGTGGCTGGTCGGCGCGATGGCCCTGTGGTTCCTGGCCTGCTGGTTCGTCTTCCCGGTGTGGGCCCTGGCCCGGGGCAACTCCGTCCGGGGCAAGGATGACGACGAGGGGGACGAGGGCGGGGCCGAGGCGTCCGATCGGGGGAGCGGCGCCTCCTAGCAGCGTGTCAGGCGGGGCTACGCAGATCGGTCACCGCGAACAGCGCGCCGTCCGGGTCCCGCAGCGTGACCTCGGTGCCCCCGAAGCCGGTGCGCTCCTCGACGAGGGCGCCGCCGTGCTGTTCGGCGGCGGAGACCGTCGCCGCGAGGTCCGTCACCGGGAACTGGACCTGCCAGTGCGGGCGCACCGCCGGTTCGGCCGCGCTCTCCACGGCGCCGGAGCTGATCCGGGCCAGCGGATGCCCCGCGCACCGCACGATGACCTCGTCGCCCTCGTACGCCACATCGCAGCATCCCGGACGCCCGCTCGCCCAGTCGAGTACCTCGCCGTAGAAGATCGCCGCGTCGAAGGCGTTGCGGGTCCGCAGCCGCAGCCAGGCGTGCGCGTGGTCGGCCGGGGCCGGCGGCGAGGCGGAGGGTTCGGTGCGCTCCCAGAGGCCGAACGCCGCCCCGTCCCGGTCCGACGCCAGCACCCCGCGCCCCTTGCCGAGCGTCAGCGGCCCCACCGCCACGGTCCCGCTGCGCTCACGGATCCGGGCGGCGGCCACGTTCGCGTCCTCCACCGCGAAGTACGGCGTCCAGGCCACCGAGACCTGGAACGCGGTGGAGACGGCGAAGACACCGGCCACCGGCACCTCGTCGCGGTAGGCCACGGCGTAGTCCGCGCCGAGCCGCCCGGGCCGGAACGACCAGCCCAGGACCTGTGTGTAGAACCGCTCGGCGGTCTCCCGGTGCCGGGTCATGAGGGTGACCCAGCACGGTGCGGCCGGGCCCGTCAGCGGGGCCGCCGATGAGGCCGTACGGGGATCGCTTCCGGTCATGGTCCACTGCCTTCTTCGGGGAGCGGCGTCCTGCCCGGCCGCTGCGGTCCAGCAACCAGCCTCGAACGGCCCGCCCGGTCCCGCAACGCGGGCCGGGGCGCGTCCGGTGTCACAGGCCGGCGCGCGGCGGGGCGTTCGTGATGTCGAGGAAGATCTGGTCGGCCTGCGGCCACCGGTCGGCCATCGCCTCCCTGATGCGCATCGAGACCTCCTCCACCCGCTCGCTGTCGATGCCTGGGGCGAGGTCGATACGGGCGGCCACCAGGACCGAGTCCATGCCCAGCCGCATCGTGAGGAGCTCGGCGACGTTGTCGATCTCGCCCTGGCGCATCAGGAAGCCCACCAGATCGCGTCGCAGCTCGGGATCGACGGCCTCGCCGATCAGCTGGTCGCGGGCGTCCCGGCCGAGCCGGAAGGCCACGTAGACGAGCAGCAGCCCGATGCCCAGCGAGGCCGCCGCCTCCCAGACCACGCTCCCGGTGGCCAGATGCAGCCCCATGCCCGCCATCGCCAGGGTGACGCCGAGGACCGCCGTGCTGTCCTCGGCGATGACGGTGCGCAGCGCCGGGTCCAGCGCCCCGCGCTTCTCGCCGCGCGCCTGGTGCAGGGCCCGGGTCAGGGAGGTGGCCTCGGCGACGAAGGCCACGCCGAGCACGATCAGCCCCGCCGTGTAGCCCTCGGGGGACTCGTGGTCGTCCCGGCGGAGGGCCGAGAGACCTTGGTAGAACGAGAAACAGCCGCCCATCACGAAGATCCCGACAGCGGCCAGCAGCGCCCAGAAGTAGCGCTCCTTGCCGTATCCGAACGGATGACGGGCATCGGCGGGGCGGCGGCTGCGCCGGAGCGCGGCGAGCAGGAAGACCTCGTTGAGGCTGTCGGCGACCGAGTGGGCGGCCTCGGACAACAGGGCGGGGGAGCCTGAGGCCAGCCCGCCCACGGTCTTGGCCGCGGCGATCACGAGGTTGGCGGCGAGCGCCACCAGGACCGTGAGACGGGTACGTCGGTCGGCGGCCGAGCCGGCCATCACAACCTCCTGAGCAGAGGGGGCCGCCCCGATGCCCCCGCGGGACGGGCCGGTCAGCCGTTCGGCCGCTCCTCGTCCGGCGGCAGCGGGCCGTTGCTGTGGTCCTTGAGCTCGTACGGCGACAGGGCGTGGCCGTCCTCGGGGAACTGATCGGAGGAATGCGGGTCGCGCTGTTCGACGTGGGTGCGCTGCTCGGGCTTCTCCGGCTGCTCATGGGGCCGGGGCGGCGGCGGCTCCGCGTCGTGCTTGCGCTTGCTGAGGACGAAGCCGCCGATCAGCAGGGCGACGACGGCCAGGCCCACGATGGGCATGACGACCCCGAGGGCCCCCGTTGTCGCAGCGAGCGGGACCTCGGCGGACACCTCGGCCACATTGACTGCATTCAGAACATCCATGCATTGCGCATACCCCGAGAGGAGGGCATCAGTCAGCTATTCACATCAATTCATGTTTTATGGGTATCTCGCGGGAAACGCGTTTCAAGACGGCGGGCCAGGACAGCCCTCCTGCCCGCCCTCCAGGTGTTCCAGGCCCCTTCCAGGTGCTTCCCGTGTCGCCGTCGGCCGGATGCGGGGTCAGCCTGGAGTGGTCCCGAAGGTCGGCACCCCAGCGGAAGGAACCACGGTGAACAGCACCCCCGAGCAGAGCGGCGAGGATCACCCGGCGGGCCGTGAGGTGGTGGTCTCGCTCAGCCGCTGCGACGCCCAGGACGCGCGGACCGTGTTCGACGTGCTCGCCACCTCCTTCGCCTCGGACCACCCGATGGGCGAGACCCCCGCACCGGTCTCCGGCCCCCGCCCGACCGCCTGGGTCACCACCGTCGACGTGTCCGAACCGAGGGCGGACGCCACCCCCGCCCGCCTCACCGCACCGGTCACGGTGGACGCCCAGGGCGGCTACTGGGCCGTCGACCGGCTACGCGACCACCTCACCGGAGCCTTCGCGGTGAGCGTCGTCGGCACGGCCGCCGGGGACCAGGAGCAGGAGGTCCGGCTGCGGCTGGAGAGCCGCTGACCGGCCCGAACCAGAAGCCGACCGGGGCGACCCGGCCGCACGGCGAAGCGAAAGGCGCGCGCATGGATTCCCTCGCTCTCGGAGCGGACCTCGAACCGGAACCGGTCGTCGACGAACACTCCACCGTGACGCTGTACGTCAACGGCGAGGAGACGACGCTGACCGTCGACCACCGCGCCACCGTGCTGGAGACGCTGCGGGAGGACTTCGGCCTCACCGGAGCCAAGAAGGGCTGCGACCACGGCCAGTGCGGAGCCTGCACGGTCCTCGTCGACGGACGGCGGGTCAACAGCTGCCTGTTGCTCACCGTCGCCCGGAACGGCGCCACGATCACCACCGTGGAAGGGCTCGCCGACGGCGAGAGCCTGCACCCGGTGCAGCAGGCGTTCGTCGAGCGGGACGCCCTCCAGTGCGGCTTCTGCACCCCGGGCCAGATCTGTTCGGCCGTGGGCATGCTCCGCGAGGCCGCCGACGGCCACCCCTCGCACGCCACCGAACCGGATTCCCTCGCCGCCGGACCGGACGGAACCGTCGCCGCGGCCGTCGTACTCGACGCCGACGAGATCCGGGAACGGATGAGCGGCAACCTGTGCCGGTGCGGGGCCTACCCCCGGATCGTCGAAGCCATCGAGGACGTGATCGAGTGAAACCGTTCGGCTATGCGCGCCCCGCCTCCACCGACGAGGCCGTCCGGCTCTGCGCCGCCGGTCCTGGCGCCCGCTTCCTGGGCGGCGGCACCAACCTGGTGGACCTGATGAAACTCGGCGTGGAGACGCCCCGGGTCCTCATCGACGTCTCCGGGCTGCCGCTCGACCGGGTGACCCGGACGGCCGAAGGCGGCCTGAGCATCGGCGCCACCGTGCGCAACAGTGACCTCGCCGCCCACCCCGACGTCACCGAGAACTACCCCGTGCTGTCCCAGGCGCTGCTGGCCGGGGCCTCCGGCCAGCTCCGCAACACCGCCACCACCGGCGGCAACCTGCTCCAGCGCACCCGGTGCCGCTATTTCCAGGACGTCTCCAAGCCCTGCAACAAGCGTCTCCCCGGCTCCGGCTGCCCCGCGCGCGAAGGAACCCACCGCGACCTCGCGATCCTCGGGCACTCGCCGGAGTGCGTGGCCACCAACCCGTCCGACATGGCCGTGGCCCTCGCCGCGCTCGACGCGACCGTGCTGCTGCTCGGCCCCGAGGGCGAACGGGCCGTCCCCCTCACGGAGTTCCACCGCCTGCCGGGGGAGAACCCCGACCAGGACACCGTGATCAGGCCCGGCGAGCTGATCACCGAGGTGCTGCTCCCGCCGCCGGCGCCCGACACGGCCTCCCGCTACCGCAAGGCCCGCGACCGCGCCTCGTTCGCCTTCGCCCTGGTCTCCGTCGCCGCCACCGTCCGGGTGGACGCCGGCCGCGTCGAGCACGCCACGCTCGCGTTCGGCGGCGTCGCCCACCGGCCGTGGCGGGCCCGCAGGGCCGAGGCCGAGCTGCGCGGCGCGCCGGCCACGCCCGCCGTCTTCCAGCACGCCCTGATCGCCGAACTGGCCGAGGCACGGCCGCTGCGCGACAACGCGTTCAAGGTGGACCTCGCCCGCCGCCTCGCCCTCGACGTGCTCGGCGAACTCACCGCCCGGCAGCCCGCCCGGACCGGCTGAACCGCCGGACCGGCCGGAAACCGCCCGGGGCGGCCACCCGCGCCCGCCCGCCCGCACCACCGACCCCCGAGGACCCATCGCCATGACCACCCGAGCCCCGCAGTTCCCCGGTGCGCCCGTCGTCCGCAGAGAGGCCCGGGACAAGGTCACCGGCACCGCCCGCTACGCGGCCGACCGCACGCCGTCGGGCTGTCTGTACGCCTGGACCGTCCCGGCCACCGTCGCGGCCGGTCGCGTCACCGCCGTACGGGCCGTCGACGCCCTCGCCGTACCCGGCGTCCACGCCGTCCTCACCCACGACAACGCGCCCGGGCTCCAGGAGCCCGACGACCCGATCCTCGCCGTGCTCCAGGACGACCGGGTCCCGCACCACGGCTGGCCGATCGCCCTCGTGATCGCCGACAGCCTCGAAGCGGCCCGCACCGGCGCCGGGGAACTCCATGTCGAGTACGAACGCGACCCGTTCGACGTCACCCTCACCGAGGACCACCCCGGCCTCTACACGCCCGAGGAGGCCAACGGCGGCTTCCCCGCCGTCCGGGTCCGCGGCGACGTGGAACGGGCCCTGGCCGGAGCGCGCGTCCAGGTCGACGCCACGTACCGGATGGGCGCCCTGCACAACCACCCCATGGAGCCGCACGCCGCCACCGTCGTCTGGACCGACGGACACCTCACCGTCCACGACTCCAGCCAGGGGTCGAACAAGGTGCGCGACAGCCTCGCCCAGGCGTTCGGCCTGGCCCCGGACCGGATCACCGTGGTCTCCGAGCACGTCGGCGGCGGCTTCGGCTCGAAGGGCACCACCCGCCCCCAGGCGGTCCTGGCCGCGATGGCCGCCCGGCACACCGGGCGGCCGGTGAAGCTGGTGTTCCCCCGCGCCCAGCTGGCGGAGGTCGTCGGCCACCGGGCCCCCACGATCCAGCGGGTCCGGCTCGGCGCGGGCCTGGACGGGGTGCTCACCGCGGTCAGCCACGAGGTCGTCACCCAGACCTCCACCGTGAAGGAGTTCGTCGAGCAGGCCGCCGTGCCCGCCCGCACCATGTACGCCTCGCCGTACAGCCGGACCGCGCACCGGGTGACCGCCCTCGACGTACCCAGCCCCTCCTGGATGCGCGCCCCGGGGGAGGCCTCGGGGATGTACGCCCTGGAGTCCGCCATGGACGAGCTCGCCTCCGCGCTCGGCCTGGACCCCGTGGAGCTGCGGCTGCGCAACGAACCGGAGACCGAACCGGACAGCGGCCGCCCCTTCAGCAGCCGCGGCCTCGCCGCCTGCCTGCGCGACGGCGCCGCGAGGTTCGGCTGGCACGACCGCGACCCCCGGCCCGCCGCCCGCCAGGAGAGCCGCTGGCTCATCGGTACGGGCGTGGCCTCCGCGACGTACCCCGTGCTCGTCTCCCGGTCCACCGCGAGCGCCCACGCCGCGCAGGACGGCGCGCTGAGCATCGAGGTCAACGCCACCGACATCGGCACCGGGGCCCGCACCGTGCTGGCCCAGATCGCCGCGGACGCGCTCGGCGTCGACCCCGGGGCCGTACACGTCGACATCGGCAGCACCGACCTGCCCACCGCCCCGCTGGCCGGCGGCTCCTCCGGCACCGCCTCCTGGGGCTGGGCCGTGCACAAGGCCGCCGCCGACCTGGCCGGCCGCCTCGCCGAGCACTCCGGACCGCTGCCGCCCGACGGGATCACCACCACCGCCGACACCGAGCAGGAGACCGGCGAGGAGTCCCCGTACGCCCGGCACGCCTTCGGGGCCCACTTCGCCGAGACGGCCGTCGACGCCGTCACCGGCGAGGTGCGCGTACGCCGGCTGCTCGGCGTGTACGCCGCCGGGCGGATCCTCAACGCCCGCACCGCACGCTCCCAGTTCACCGGCGGCATGGTGATGGGCATCGGCATGGCGCTCACCGAGGGCTGCGGCCTCGACCCGGACTTCGGCGACTTCACCGCCAAGGACCTCGCCGCCTACCACGTGCCCGTCTGCGCCGACACGGCCGACATCCAGGCGCACTGGATCGAGGAGGACGACCGCCACCTCAACCCGATGGGCAGCAAGGGCATCGGCGAGATCGGGATCGTCGGCACCGCGGCCGCCATCGGGAACGCCGTCCGCCACGCCACCGGCGCCCGGCTGCGCGAACTGCCCCTCACCCCGGACACCTTGCTGCCCTACCTGCTGTGATCGTCCCGCGCCCGGACACCGCCTCCCACCAGGACGGACGGCCCAGCTGTTGCGCGTCCGGCGTACGCGGCGCACCCTAATGAGTGACCCAGAAGTGATCAGTGCTCACGCTTCGTGTTCGGGGGTCGTTCGTACGACGGGGTGAAAGTACGACGGGGTGAAGCATGTGGGCCTCGTGGTGAGGAGCCTCGACGATGACCGTTCCACTCGACCGGCACTATTCGGTCGAACTGCAGGTGTCGGCAGAGCGCGTTTCCCAGTTGCGGCGGATCGTCGCCGCACACCTTCGTCACTGGAGTCTCGACCTGCACGTCCGGCCCGTGTGCCGGGCCCTGGACGAGCTCCTGACCAACGTCCACCGGCATGTCGGCGACGGCAACAGCTGCGTCCTCGAACTCCGCTGGACCGGACGGCACGTGACCGTGTCCGTCGCGGACAACAGTGCCCGGATGCCCCGGCTCCTGCCGGCCGGCGGCGGGCTGAGCCGGGTCATGGCCCTGAGCGACAGCTGGGGCACCTGCCGGACCACGGACGGCAAAGTGGTCTGGTTCACCCGCTACGCCGAGGCGCCGAAGACCGCGGGCCTGCTCCCGTACGCCCCGCTGCCCGGCGTCCGCACCGCCCGCGCCATCCCGCTGGCGGCGCTCGTGTAACCGCCCGCGAAGGGCGGACCGCACACCGGCCGACGCGGAACGTGCCCCCTCGGCACGCATGATCCGCGTCGGCCGGGTATGTGCGGGGGAGGGGAGGGCCGCGTTGCGCGGACCGGTGCGGCGCGGCACGGTCGGAGTACCGATGCAAGGAGGCCACTGCCATGCCCATCGCGACGGTCAACCCCGCGAACGGCGAACTGATCAGGTCCTTCGACGCCCTGGGCGAGGAGGAGACGGAACGCAGGATCGCCGCCGCCGCGGAGACCTTCCACCAGTACCGCACCACGCCCTTCGAACAGCGCGCGACCTGGCTGAACCGTGCCGCCGACCTCCTCGACGAGGACCGCGACACCATCGCCCGCACGATGACCGTCGAGATGGGCAAGCCCGTCACGGCGGCCCGCGCCGAGGCCGCCAAGTGCGCGAAGGCGATGCGCTGGTACGCCGCCCACGCCGAGGGACTGCTCGCCGACGAACACCCGGACCCCGCCGATGTGAAGGACTCCGGCGCCTCCCGCGCGCTGGTCCGCTACCGTCCGCTCGGCGTGGTCCTCGCCGTGATGCCGTGGAACTTCCCGCTCTGGCAGGTGGTGCGCTTCGCCGCCCCCGCGCTGATGGCGGGCAACGTCGGACTCCTCAAGCACGCGTCGAACGTCCCGCAGACCGCCCTCTACCTGGAGGACCTCTTCCACCGGGCCGGATTCCCGGCGGGCTGCTTCCGTACGCTGCTGATCGGCTCCGGCGCGGTCGAGGCGGTCCTGCGTGATCCGCGCGTCGTCGCGGCCACCCTCACCGGCAGCGAACCGGCCGGGCGCGCCGTCGCCGCCACCGCCGGCGACGAGGTCAAGAAGACCGTGCTGGAACTCGGCGGCAGCGACCCCTATCTCGTGCTGCCCTCGGCGGAGGTGGAGAAGGCCGCCGCCACCGCCGTCACCGCCCGCGTCCAGAACAACGGCCAGTCCTGCATCGCCGCCAAGCGCTTCATCGTGCACGCGGACGTCTACGACACGTTCGCCGAGCACTTCACCGCGGGCATGCGCGCCCTGACCGTCGGCGACCCGCTGGAGGACGCCACCGACATCGGCCCCCTCTCCACCGAACAGGGCCGCACCGACCTGGAGGAGCTCGTCGACGACGCCGTCGGACGCGGGGCCGAGACGCTGTGCGGCGGACGCCGCCCCGACAAGCTCGGCGGCGGCCTGGAGAACGGCTGGTTCTACGAGCCCACCGTGCTCACCGGCATCACCACCGCCATGCGCATCCACCGCGAGGAGACCTTCGGGCCGGTCGCCACCCTCTACCGGGTCGCCGACCTCGACGAGGCGATCCACCTCGCCAACGACACGCCTTTCGGCCTCAGCTCCAACGTCTGGACCCGCGACCCGGGCGAGCAGGAGCGCTGCGCCCGCGACCTGGAGGCCGGCGGGGTCTTCTTCAACGGGATGACCGCCTCGCACCCCGCACTGCCCTTCGGCGGGATCAAGCGCTCCGGTTACGGCCGGGAGCTCGCCGGCCACGGCATCCGCGAGTTCTGCAACGCCACCACGCTCTGGTACGGACCCGAGGCGTCCTGACGACGACCCCGCCCGTGCGCCGTCACCCGACGAGGAGACCTGCCCCGTGAGCGACACCCGTACCGCGTCCGCACATTCCGAGACTTCCGAGGCTTCCGATCCTTGCGGGCTTTCCGACGAGGAACTCGCCGCGCTCGACGCGCACTGGCGCGCGGCCAACTACCTCGCCGTCGGCCAGATCTATCTGATGGCCAACCCCCTGCTGACCCGGCCGCTCGTCCCCGAGGACATCAAGCCCCGGCTGCTCGGCCACTGGGGCACCTCGCCGGGGCTCAACCTCGTCCACACCCACCTCAACCGCGTGATCAAGGCCCGTGATCTGAGCGCCCTGTGCGTCTGGGGCCCCGGCCACGGCGGACCCGCCGTCCTCGCCAACTCCTGGCTGGAGGGCAGCTACTCCGACACCTATCCGGACGTCGGGCGGGACGCCGAAGGCATGGGCGCGCTGTTCAAGCAGTTCTCGTTTCCCGGCGGTGTCCCCAGCCATGTCGCCCCCGAGACCCCCGGCTCCATCCACGAGGGCGGCGAACTCGGCTACGCCCTCAGCCACGCCTACGGCGCCGCCTTCGACCACCCGGACCTGCTGGTGGCCTGCGTGATCGGCGACGGCGAGGCCGAGACGGGACCGCTCGCCGCCTCCTGGCACGCCGATAAATTCCTCGACCCGGTCCACGACGGGGCCGTCCTGCCCGTCCTCCACCTCAACGGCTACAAGATCGCCAACCCGACGGTCCTCGCCCGGATCCCCGAGGAGGAACTGGACCAGCTGCTGCGCGGCTACGGCCACGACCCGCTGTTCGTCGGCGGCGACGACCCGGCCGCCGTCCACCGGGCGCTCGCCGCCGCCCTGGACACCGCCCTGGACCGCATCGGCGCGTACCAGCGGGCGGCCCGCCAGGACGGCGCGACCGAACGCCCCCGCTGGCCCATGATCGTGCTGCGCACCCCCAAGGGCTGGACCGGCCCTGAAGAGGTCGACGGACTGCCCGTCGAGAACACCTGGCGCTCCCACCAGGTCCCGCTCTCCGGTGTCCGCGACCACCCGGAGCACCTGCGGCAGCTGGAGGCCTGGCTGCGCTCCTACCGCCCCGACGAACTCTTCGACGCCGAGGGCCGGCCCACCGACCAGGTCCTCGCCTGTGTGCCCGAGGGCGACGCCCGGCTCGGCTCCACCCCGTACGCCAACGGCGGGCTCCTCCTGCGCGACCTCCCGCTGCCCGACCCGGCGGACCACGCCGTACGGGTCGACAAGCCCGGCGCCACGCTCCACGAGCCCACCAAGGTGCTCGGCGGCCTCCTGGAGAGCGTCATGGCCGCCACCGCGGACCGCAGGGACTTCCGGGTGGTCGGCCCCGACGAGACCGCCTCCAACCGGCTGGACGCCCTCTACCGGGCCACCGGCAAGGCCTGGCAGGCCGAGACTCTGCCCACCGACGGACACCTCGCCCGCGACGGCCGGGTGATGGAGGTGCTCTCCGAACACCTCTGTCAGGGCTGGCTGGAGGGCTATCTGCTCACCGGACGGCACGGGCTCTTCTCCAGTTACGAGGCGTTCGCCCACATCGTCGACTCCATGGTCAACCAGCACATCAAATGGCTGCGCACCTCGCGCCGGCTGCCCTGGCGGCGGCCCATCGCCTCGCTCAACTACCTGCTCACCTCGCACGTCTGGCGCCAGGACCACAACGGCTTCTCGCACCAGGACCCGGGCTTCGTCGACCACATCCTCAACAAGAGCCCGGAGGTCGTCCGGGTCTATCTCCCGCCGGACACCAACACCCTGCTCTCGGTGGCCGACCACGCGCTGCGCAGCCGGGACTACGTCAACGTCATTGTCGCCGGGAAGCAGCCGACCTTCGACTGGCTCACCCCCGAGGAGGCCCGCGCCCACTGCGCGCGCGGGGCCGGCGCCTGGGCCTGGGCCGGTACCGAGGACGGCGGCCGGGAACCGGACGTGGTCCTCGCCTGCGCCGGGGACGTGCCCACCCAGGAGACGCTGGCCGCCGCCGACCTGATCCGCCGCCATCTGCCCGAGCTGGCCGTCCGGGTGGTCAACGTCGTCGACATCGCCCGCATGATGCCCGACGCGGAGCACCCGCACGGTATGCCGGACTCCGAGTACGACGCCCTGTTCACCCGCGACAGGCCGGTGATCTTCGCGTACCACGGCTATCCGTGGCTGATCCACCGGCTCGCCTACCGCCGGACCGGCCACGCCCACCTCCATGTGCGCGGCTACAAGGAGGAGGGCACCACGACCACGCCGTTCGACATGGTCGTCCGCAACGACCTCGACCGCTACCGGCTGGTCATGGACGTCATCGACCGGGTGCCGGGGCTCGGCGTTCGCGCCGTCGCCGTACGCCAGGAGATGGCGGACATCCGTACCCGTCACCACGCCTGGATCCGCGAGCACGGCACGGACCTGCCGGAAGTCGTGGGCTGGAAGTGGGGCGGCTGACAGCGGCCTTCACCGGCCGCCGCCCCTCCGGACCGGCCGATGAGCGATCATGGACGGCGACCCGATACCCACCGGAGAGGCCGCCATGAAGCTGCGCTGTGCTGTGATCGACGACTTCCAGTCCGTGGCCACCACCGTCGTCGACTGGTCGCCCGTCACCGCCGATGTCGAGGTCGTGTCGTTCGCCGAGCACCTCGCCACCGAGGACGAAGCGGCCGCCGCCCTGGCCGGCTTCGACATCGTGGTCACCCTGCGCGAGCGGGTGCCGTTCCCGGCGGAGCTGTTCGCCCGGCTGCCCCGGCTGCGGCTGCTGATCGCCTCCGGCATGCGCAACTCCGTCATCGACTTCGACGCCGCCGAGCGCCACGGCGTCGTCGTCTGCGGCACCGCCAGCTCCTCCACCCCGCCCGTCGAGCTCACCTGGGCTCTGCTCCTGGGCCTGGCACGCGGCATCGTCCCCGAGGCGGAGGCCCTGCGCACGGGCGGGCCCTGGCAGTCCACCCTCGGGGCCGATCTGCACGGCCGACGACTCGGTCTGCTGGGGCTCGGGAAGATCGGCGCCCGGGTGGCGCGGGTGGGCCTGGCCTTCGGCATGGACGTGGTGGCCTGGAGCCAGAACCTCACGAAGGAACGTACCGACGAGGTCGGCGCGATCCTGGCCGGCTCCAAGGAAGAACTGCTGGCCGACAGCGACTTCGTCTCCGTCCACCTGGCGCTCGGCGACCGGACCCGGGGCCTGATCGGCGCGGCCGAACTCGCCCGGATGCGCTCGACCGCGTATCTGATCAACACCTCCAGGGCGGCCATCGTCGACACGGACGCCCTGCTCGCCGCGCTGCACGCAGGCTCCATCGCCGGGGCCGCCACCGATGTCTTCGACATCGAGCCGCTCCCGGCCGGCCATCCGGTGCGCACGGCCCCGCGCCTGCTGGCCACACCGCACCTGGGCTATGTGTCGCGCGCCAACTACGAGACCTACTACGGCCAGGCCGTGGAGAACATCAGGGCGTTCCTCGACGGGCAGCCCCTCCGCCGCCTGGGCTGACGGCGGAGGGCTCCCACGGGCGGTCCCGGTCAGTAGCGCAGCGCCGCCGCGATCCGGCCGTGGTCCGCCAGCGAACCGTCCTCGACGAACACCACGTCGGCGCCGCTGTCCAGCGCCGCTTCGACCAGCTCGTCGACGATGTCCTCGCGGATCGTGCCGTCAGCGGTCTGGGTACTACTCCCCTCGGGCACCGGCTCCAGGTGCTCGTCGGTCACCTGCACGGCCGCCTGGAAGTGTTCCTCCACCGCGACCAGACCCGCCCGGCCCTCCCGGACGGCGGCCCACACCTCGTCGAGACCTCCGGCGAAGGAGTGCGCGCCCCGGGCGTGGTCGAGCCGGGTCTCCACCTCCGCGGCCGCCAGGCGTACGCCCTCGTCGAGGGCGGGCCGCAGCTCCCTCAGAACCTCGGCGGGCGGCAGATCGGCCGGCGCGCCCTTGGTGACCCGGCCGAGGGCGGACCCGGAGCCCGCGCCGACCTCGTCCAGCAGAGCGAGCGCGGGGGCCAGGCCCATCAGGTAGAGCGGGCGCGGATCCGCCGCGACGACCGCGCGCAGTTTCTCGTCGACGTCACGGAAGAAGTTCCGGGTCTCCTCGTCGGTGAAGGTGCTCGGGGTGTCGCCGATCCGCTCCTCGCGCTGCGGGTTCGGCGGTTCCTTCGGCGCGGTCAGCGGGAAGCCGCCCGTCTCCTCGGGCCGGATGCCGTCGGCCGTGCCGATCCACAGCGTGGCGTGGTCGGCGGCGATGGTCAGCGCCCGGAATGGCCGGGTCTGGGCCTTGGCCGCGACGAGGTTGCGGGTGAGGTAGGTGTCGCTGAGCACCACCCGTTCGGGTGCGGTGCGCGGAAGCTGCCAGATCCAGTACTCGTCGGTGGTGGCCAGGAGCACCAGGGAGTCCAGCGCCCCGCGCGGGTCCACCTCGCCCGCCGCCCGCTCCAGCTGGGCCCGGAGAGCGGCCGCGACCTCGCGGCTGACCTGCGGGTCGGCGTCGAGGCGGTGTCCGGCCTCGGCCACCAGGTTCCGCAGCCGGACCGGGTCCTGGGCGTTGTCCGGGGCCTTGCGATGGGTCGGCATGGTCAGGGACAGGGCCGGATAGGGCCGGGTCGCCCGCAGCTCCCGCAACAGGTCGGCGGTCAGGGCGTCCGTATCCATCGTTCCCTCCCGGGGCTCGCATCCGCTCCCGTGTGAAACGGATGCTTCGACGAGTCAATTCATACCTTTTGATCCTAATATGAGCGAGTTGTTGCTCCTGGAGTGCGGGAGGTTGCGCGATGTCCACCCTCACGGTGTGGAAGTTCCGGACGGCCGAAGGCGCCGAGAGCGTCGAGGAGGCGCTGAAAGCCCTTCAGAAGGAAGGGCTGATCAAGATCCTCGACGCGGCGGTGGTCAGCTGGCCCGCCGACCGGGCCAAGCCGCGCACGAAACAGCTGCTCAACCTCGTCGGCGCCGGGGCCCTCAGCGGAACCTTCTGGGGCATGCTCTTCGGCCTGATCTTCCTCATGCCGCTGCTGGGCGCCGCCATCGGGGCGGCCGCCGGAGCGCTCGGCGGGAAGCTCGCGGACGTCGGCATCGACGACGACTTCATCGCCGAGGTCAAGGAGAAGGTGACGCCCGGAACCTCGGCGCTGTTCCTGCTGACCGTGAACGAGGTGCCCGAGCGGATCGGCGCGCGGCTGCCCGGCGACGGCGCCGAACTCCTCCACAGCAACCTTGACACCGAGCGCGAGGCGAAGCTCCGCGACATCTTCGGAGACGAGACGGCGTGACCCGCGCACACCCCCTTTCCTCACCCGGATCCCCCCTCTTGGATTGGACGGACCGTCCGTGAAAGCGAACCTCCCTGTGCGCCGGGCGCGCGGCCGCCGCGCCGCCCGCACCCTGGCCCCCCTCGCGGCGGCAGCCCTGCTGTTCACCGCCACGGCGGCCTGCGACTCCGACACCAGCAGCGAAGGCACCGACCGGGGCGTCCACACCCTCACGCCCGAGCCGGAGGAATCGCCCGCCGAGTCGCCGAGCCCGCGCACCCAGGAGAGCTTCGCGGCCTCGGTGTCCGCCGAGTCCGAACGCGTACGGCAGGAGGCGGCCGAGCGGCTGGAGGAGGTCGAGGGCCGGGGCAACGCGGTCGACGACGTCTCGGTCAACGGACTGCCGGTCACCGCGTCCGAGGAGGTCCGCAGCGCGCTCGTCCGGGTCACCAACCCCACCGACAAGGCCGCGTTCTACGCCGTGAAGGTGGAGTTCGTCGACGCCGAGGACAAGGTCCTGGACACCGTCGTCGTCGGAGTCGAGGACGCGCCGCCGGACCGCACGGTCAGCGTCCAGGCCAACAGCCGCAAGGCCGCCGGGGTGAAGACCTTCCCCCGGGTCGCCCAGGCCGAGCGCGGCTGAGGGGCGGCGCCCATGAGTGCCGCCGACGCGGTGACCGACTCGCTCCAGAACCTGCGCGCCCAGTTCGTCGACGTACGGGAGGGAAAGCCGGCCGACTACATCCCCCAGCTGGCCCTCGCCGATCCGGACGCCTTCGGGCTCGCGCTGGTCAGCATGGACGGGCACCGCTACAGCGCGGGCGAGGCTGAGGTGCCCTTCACCCTCCAGTCCGTCTCCAAACCGTTCATCTACGCCCTCGCGCTCTCCGTCCTCGGCCTCGACGAGGTGAGCCGGTGGGTGGGCGCCGAGCCGAGCGGCGATGCGTTCAACGCCATCAGCCTCGAACCCGGTACGGGCCGGCCCGCCAACGCCATGGTCAACGCGGGCGCGATCGTCACCACCGCCCTGATCCCCGACGCCCCGGACGAACCCGCCTTCGACCGGATCCTGCACTGCCTCGGCCATTTCGCCGGACGTGAACTCGACGTCGACGAAGAGGTGTTCAGCTCCGAGTCGGTGACCGGGGACCGCAACCGGGCGCTGGCGTACCTGATCCGCTCCACCGGCACCATGCCCGTCGACCCGGTCCTGGCGGTCGACCGCTACTTCCGCCAGTGCGCGATCCGCGTCACCACCGTCGACCTCGCCACGATGGCCGCGACGCTCGCCTACGGCGGCGTGAACCCGGTCACCGGCGAGCAGGTCGTCTCCGCCGAGGTCGCCGCCCAGGTCCTCGCCGTCATGGCGACCTGCGGCATGTACGACGGCTCCGGCGACTGGCTGCTGCGCGTCGGGCTGCCCGCCAAGAGCGGGGTGTCCGGCGGCCTCATCGCGGTGGGCCCCGCCCGCTTCGGGGTCGCCACGTACAGCCCGCCGCTGGACTCCACCGGCGGTTCGGTACGCGGCCACGCCGCGCTGGAGGCGATGTCGCGACGCTACGGACTCCACCTCATGCTCAACCCCGCGCTGCCGGGCTCCACCGTCAGCCTCGTCACGACCGCGGACGATCTGCCGTCGGCGCCCTCCACCGAGCACGAACGGGTCCTCCACGGACAGGTCGGCGTCGTCGTCGCCCAGGGGTCCATCGACTTCACGGCCGCCGAACGCGTGCTGTACGCCCTGGACGAGTCCGGTCCGGACGGCGGCTCCGTGGTGCTCGACCTGCACGACGTGACCTCCGTCGACTCCGTCGGCCTGGCCATGCTGCACACCGGCCTCGCACGGCTCGCATCCGACGGGCGGCGCGCGGCGGTCGTCGATCCGCGCGGTCTGCTGGGCCCGCCCGATCTCGTGCGGGAGCGGACCGGCCAGGACGTGCCGCGCTACGACACCCGTGAGGATGCCGTCGAAGGCTGCGCGCACGCCCTGGCCGGAGAGGGCTGAACCAGGACTACCAGATGGAACCGACCCACTCGGGGTGGTCGATGAACGGGTTCCGGTTGTGCTGGAACTGCTCGAATATGACGTCGTTGCGGCGCTTCTCGAAGGTGTCCGGCGGGTCTTCCTGGCTCCACTGCTTCAGGACGGACAGCTTGCCCATCTTCGGCGCGGAGCCGTTGTCCACCTGGTCGTTGGGTTCGAGGTCGGCGAAGGAGTCGTCGCCCTCGTAGCGCACGGCCATGTAGAGGATCATGCGGGCGACGTCGCCCTTGACCTCGTCGCGCGGCTCGAAGGAGTCGCCGTCGGTGAAGTTGCCGGGCGCGTCGCCCAGTTCACCGCCCCCGTTGTCGAAGTCCTTGTTGCCGCGCGTGGAGTTGACCTGGACGTCCTCGGGTCGCAGGTGGTGGATGTCGGTGCCCGGGCCCGTCGCCGTACCGAAGTCGCCGTGCGACTTGGCCCAGACGTGCTCCCGGTTCCACTGGCCCGAGTTGCCGCCGTTGTCGTTCTTGGACTGGGAGCGCCCGGTGTACAGCAGGACGACGTTGGAGGAGTTGGCGGGATCCTCGTCGGTGGCCTTGAGGGCGTCCCACACCTGGCTGTAGGAGAGCTTGGTCTGGTCGCTGATGATCGTGTGCAGGGCGGTCTTCAGCTCGGCGCCGGTCTTGCCGAGCGCGTCCTGGTAGTACGTGTCGTCGAGGGCGGCGGAGGTGGCGGTGTAACGGTCGGGCGTGCCGTCCGCGGGCGCCGCGGCCGCGGTGCCGGTGAGCACGGTGACGGCCGCTGCCGCGGCCAGCAGTGGACGCGCGTAGAACGAATGACGACGGGACATGTGGGGTGTCCTCTCCGAAACGCGGGCGTCGCGACGAGGGCCCTGGGTGGGGGTCTCCGCGGCGGCCGTGCGGTAGGTGGTCAGCCGGGAGCCTTCCACACGCACCGTGCTCCAGGAGTGAACACTCTGTACCTATCATGTGCAGGTCAAGAGTCGGTCGGTCGGAACCGGTCGCGGAGAGTCGTCCGCCCCCGGCGGACGGGCCTCCGGGGGCGGGCGGGACGGGTGGGCCCGATGGGGTCCGACGCCGTCCGGTGTTATCCGGCGGCCCAGTCGCGCAGCGACCGGACCGAGGCGAAGTCGGCCACGTTCCGGTCGAGCGGATCGTCGGTGTACTGGTGGATGCGCCAGTCCGCCTCGATGCGGGGCTTGCCCGCGGCGCCGTAGTCGGCGATCCACAGCCCGTCGCCCGCGTAGCCGGTGGTGTCGTGGTTGAGCCAGAAGGAGCGGTTGCAGTACAGCAGGACCCGGTGATCGGGCCTCTCCCGCTTCACCGCGCGGATGAACCGGTCCTTGTCCGCGTTGCTCGCCCGCGTCCCGCCGCCGGTCTGTTCCCAGTCGACCGCGAGCAGGTCGCCCGCCTTCTCCGGGGTCTTGCTCAGGAAGTACGCCACCTGATCCGCCACGTCCCCCGGCCAGAGGAAGTGGTAGAAGCCGACGACGCACTCGGCGTCCCGGGCCCGCTTCACCTGCGCGTCCATGCGCGGATTGACATAGGTGCGGCCTTCGGTGGACTTGACGAAGACGAAGTCGAGACCGTCGGTGTCGTAGGAGGGCTGATAGGCGCTGACGTCGACGCCGTGGAGCATGGGCACCGCCTCGGGAGATGGGGCAAGACCTCCCTCTCCTGCCCACTCCCCGGGCGCGCCAAGGGCTGATTCACCCTTCCGGGCAGGAGTCCGCGGACCCCTCGGATGCGGTCGGCTCCGTGCGGCGCGAGAATTGCCGCAAGGACGAGGAGGCGGCATGAGCGAAGAGCCCGAATCCGTATCCGCGCCGGTGTCCGGGCCGGGGGGCGTCACGCCCGACCGGCTCCTGCACACGGGTGCGAGCGACCGACCGAGCGCGGAGGACCTGGTGCTCGCCTCCGGGCGGGACCTGACACCCGAGACCCTGGAATGGGCGCGGCGCAAGCTGGCCGCCGAGGGGCGGTCGGCCATAGACAAACAACTGCCCTGACGGTTCCGGAGGGCCCGCGGGAGCGCCCGGCGGGCGGTGCGCGGAGCCGTGACGCCGAGGTGAAGCGGCCGAGGAGCCGGGGAGCGTGTGGGGCGCCCCCGGATCCCTCGGCTAGCCTGAGTGACATATGAACCGTTTGACGACCTCACAGGGCGCTTTCGAGCTCGCCCGCTTCCCCGAGCACCCGCGCGATCCCTTCCGGGCGTGGGACGCCGCCGACGAATACCTGCTCCGGCAGCTGACGGACCCCGAGACGGGCCCGGTCGACCTCTCGGGGACGGTCGCCGTCGTGGGGGACCGGTGGGGAGCGCTCGCCACTGCGCTGGCCGCTCACCGGCCGGTCCAGATCAGCGACTCCTACCTGGCCCGGCGCGCCACCCTCGCCAACCTCGCCCGCAACGGCCTGGACGCCGACGCCGTCACTCTGCTGTCCTCCCGCGACACCCCGCCGGACCGGATCGACGTCCTGATCGTGCGGGTGCCGAAGTCCCTGGCGTTCCTGGAGGACCAGCTCCACCGGATCGCCCCCGCCGTCCACGCCGGCACCGTGGTCATCGGCACCGGCATGGTCAAGGAGATCCACACCTCCACGCTCAAGCTCTTCGAGCGGATCATCGGCCCGACCCGCACCTCCCTCGCGGTGCGCAAGGCGCGGCTCATCTTCAGCACCCCGGACACCGGGCTCCCGCGTACGCCGAGCCCATGGCCGTACCGCTACGAGCTGCCCGCCGACGTCGGCCCCGTCTCGGGCCTGACCACCGTGAACCACGCGGGGATCTTCTGCGCCGAGCGCCTCGACATCGGCACCCGCTTCTTCCTGAAGCACCTGCCCACCCGCGGCGGGGCCGTCCGGGTCGTCGACCTGGGCTGCGGCAACGGCGTCCTCGGGCTCTCCGCCGCCATCGCCAACCCCGACGCGCACCTCACCTTCGTCGACGAGTCCTACGGGGCGGTGGCCTCCGCCGAGGAGACCTTCCGGGCCGGTGCGCCGGCCGGAGCGAAGGCCGACTTCTTGGTCGGCGACGGTCTCGGCGACCTCGAACCGGGCAGCGTGGACCTGGTGCTGAACAACCCGCCCTTCCACTCGCACATGGCGACGACCGACGCCACGGCCCGCACGATGTTCGTCGGCGCTCGGACCGCGCTGCGCCAGGGCGGCGAACTCTGGGTCGTCGGCAACCGGCACCTCTCGTACCACACCCACCTGCGCCGGATCTTCGGCAACTGCACCACGGTGGCGGGCGACGCGAAGTTCGTGGTCCTGCGCGCCGTCAAACGCTGACGCCGGTCCCCGCGCCCTGGCCCTTCCGGATTCTTGCAACAGGTTCTACTGTGTGCGCCGCCGCACACGGGCGACGCCGAAGCGAGACTCTGGAGGGGCCGTGCACCTCGAATACACGCCTGAGCAGCAGCGGCTGCGTACCGAACTGCGCACCTACTTCGTGACCCTGGTGCCCGACAACGCCTACGCTCGCTACGCGGAACCCGCCGCCCAGAAGCGCTTCTACCGCGAGACGGTCCGCAGGCTCGGCGCCGACGGCTGGCTGGGGGTCGGCTGGCCGAAGGAGTACGGCGGCCGGGGACTGACCCCGATGGAACAGTTCATCTTCTTCGACGAGGCCGCCCAGGCCGGCGTGCCGCTGCCGCTGATGGCCCTCAACACCGTCGGCCCCACGATCATGCAGTTCGGCACCGACGAGCAGAAGGCCCACTTCCTGCCCGGCATCCTGGCCGGCGAGATCGACTTCGCGATCGGCTACAGCGAACCGGACGCGGGCACCGACCTCGCCGCCCTCAAGACCCGCGCGGTCCGCGAGGGGGACACGTACCTCGTCGACGGCCAGAAGATCTGGACCACCAACGGCGACACCGCCGACTGGGTCTGGCTCGCCGTGCGCACCGACCCCGACGCCCCGCCGCACAAGGGCATCACCATGCTCCTGGTCCCCACCGACGACCCGGGCTACTCCTGCACCCTGATCAACACCCTCGCCTCGCACGACACGACCGCCAGCTACTACGAGAACATCCGCGTCCCGGTCTCCCGCCGCGTCGGCGAGGAGAACAAGGGTTGGCGGCTCATCACCAACCAGCTCAACCACGAACGCGTCACCCTCGCCGCCCACGGCACGATGGCGGTCCGCGCCCTGCACGACGTCCAGCGCTGGGCCGCCGGCACCAAGCTCGCCGACGGCCGAAGGGTCATCGACCTCGGCTGGGTCCGCGCCCTGCTCGCCCGCACCCACACCCGCCTCGACGCGATGAAACTCCTCAACTGGCAGATGGTCGCCGCCCTCCAGGACGCCACCCTCACCCCCCAGGACGCCTCGGCCGTCAAGGTCTACGGCTCCGAGGCCCGCCGGGACGCCTACGCCTGGCTGATGGAGATCGTCGGCTCCGCGGGCGCGCTGAAGGAGGGCTCGGCCGGCGCGGTGCTCCACGGCGAACTGGAACGCGGCTACCGCTCGGCGGTGATCTTCACCTTCGGCGGCGGCAACAACGAGATCCAGCGGGAGATCATCTCGTGGATCGGGCTGGGAATGCCGCGCGTACGGCGGTGAACGCGGGGCCGGAACTACCGGCGGTGCCCCCGCACCGCCGGGTCCGCCACCGTCAGTTGATCGCGGGTCCGGAGCCGTTGAGCCAGGCCCACGGGGCCCAGTCGGAGAAGCCGGTCTGCCAGGTGTGGTAGACGCCCGCATGGCTGGTCCCGAAGACCTCGATACGGCCGTCGGCGTTGGTCGCGGCGGTGATGTCCGTGCCGCCGGTGCCGATGGTGGCCCAGCCGCTGAAGGGGGCGTTGATCCCGGTCTGCCAGGCGTGGACGGCGATCTCGTCGCTGATCGCGAAGACCTCCACCCGGCCGTCGGCGGTGCGCTCGCTCGTGAGCTTCGCGTCGGCCGGGCCGCCGGTTCCCACCCAGCCCGACCAGGAGGTCGGGTTCTCCTGGTAGCGGTGGAAGACGCCCTCCGGTCCGGAGGCGAACACCTCCAGGCGCCCGTCGGCATTGTGGTCCACCGTCAGATCGTGGCCGCCCTCCCCGAAACGTTCCCACGCGGACCAGCCGCCGCTGGGCGCGAGCTGGTACTGGTGCTCGAAAACCGTGCCGTTGAGCGCGAACACCTCGAGGCGGCCGTCGGGTGACTTCTCCATTTCCAGGCGGGCGTCGACGGGACCGCCACCGGTGAACTCCCAGCCCGACCAGCCGGCGTTCGGCTCGGTCTGGTAGCGGTGGTAGACGCCCTTCGGACCGGAGGCGAAGACCTCGATACGGCCGTCGGCATTCGTTCCGGCGGCGATGTACCGGCCGGCGGTGCCGAACTCCTCCCAGCCGGACCAGTCCCGGGACGGGCCGGTCTGATAGATGTGCTGGGCCGCATCGCCGTTGATCGCCAGCAGCTCCAGCCGGCCGTCGGCGTTGGGCGCGATCGCCAGCTGCGCGTTGCGCGGGCCGCCGAGCGGCCGCCAGACCGACCAGCCGCCGTTCACCTCGGTCTGCCAGGAGTGATGGACCCCGTCGGCTCCGGCCGCGAAGGTCTCCAGCCGGCCGTCGGCCGACCGTGCCGACACCACACGGCCCGTCTCGGACGGGCTGACGACGCGGTGGGAGGGAGCCTCGACGACCTTCTTGTAGCGGAACGGCTTGGCGACGAACCGGCCGCCGCTCGTCGTGTAGTTGATCGGCCGCTCGTAGCGGACGGACCCGGCCCCACCCATCTCCTCCATGGTGAAGAAGCGCGTGTGCTGGTGGTTGGCCCAGCCGGCGAACAGCACGACATGCCCCGCGTCGCCGCCGGTTCCCGGCCCGAGCGTGCCGACGGCGTCGCCGGGCCTCAGATCCTCCCAGCCGATCGGATCCATGAACTCGGGCAGGGTGACCGTACTGGGGGACGAGGCCAGGTGCAGGGCCATGGAGACGAAGCCCGAGCAGTCGGTGCGGTAGTGCCTGCCCTGCAGGTCCGGGTGGGAGTCGTTCTGGTTGTAGTAGACGTTCAGATCCACCCAGTGCTGGGCCCGGAGAAGGATCTCGTCGCGGCTGATCGGTCCGCCCACGTCCGACCGGACGCGCTGGGCGGAGCGGAGGCCGCTGCCGTTTCCGGCGGCACGGGCCCCGGATCCCGTCGCGAGGACGGTTGCGCCGGCGAGGGCCATCGCGGCCGAGAATCCACCGGCGGCTCTGAGTACTGCTCTGCGGGAGGGACGGTGTGCGCTCACAACGGGCTCCTGGTCGGTAGCGGTACGAGGCACGTACGAGAAGGGGGGCCCGCCGTGATCGCGCAGCGGTCGCGCTGGGTCGCGCAGGGGGTGCGCCGGGCCACGGTGTGGTCGCGCTGAAAGTAGCCGAGAGGGGTACGGCGCGGGGATCCGGAGAGTTGCGGATGGACGGCCGCGGCCCGTCCGGCTAAGGCCCGCGACACGAACCCTGTCGGACCGTCACGTCCGTCGGCCTAGAGGACGCGACCCGGTTCTGTCAGTCCGTAAGGTTCCGGATACTCCTCCCGGGCGGGGATCGCTAGCTTCCAAACGCCGGTGCCGCTGTGACGGCAGTCGGGCCCTCAGCCAGCTCGCCCACAGGAGGTCACCTTGACCGCGCAGAACCCCACCCGCAGAAGCATCCTCAAGTCCGCCGGCGGGCTCACCGCCGCGGCGGCTCTGGGGACCGGCGGCGTTCTCGCGTCGGCGTCGCCGGCCGCGGCGGTCGGCGACGGCTTCGGCCTGCACATCACGGAGCGCGGCGAGCAGGATCACCGGATGTGGTTCTACCGGTTCCAGACCTCCGCCATCGGCGGCTGGAACCCGGCCGTCAACGTGCTGCTGCCCGACGGCTACCACACCAGCGGGCGCCGCTACCCGGTCCTCTACCTGTTCCACGGTGGCCTGGAGGACTTCATCACCTTCGACGCGCATCACGACATCCGGGGCCTGACCGCCTGGAAGGACCTCATCGTCGTGATGCCCGACGGCGGGCGCGCCGGCTGGTACTCCAACCCGGTGAACACCAACGTCGGGGCCCGGGACTGGGAGCACTTCCACATCGCGCAGCTCCTGCCGTGGATCGACGCCAACTTCCGTACGTACGCCGAGTACGACGGCCGCGCCGTCTCCGGGTTCTCCATGGGCGGCTTCGGCGCCCTGAAGTACGCGGCCAAGTACTACGGCCACTTCGCCTCGGTCAGCGCCCACTCCGGACCGGCCAACCTGCGCGGGGGCAACGGCGACCTGGTGACCCACTGGGCCAACGCCTCCTCCGCCGCCGTGGAACTGGGCGGCGGCAGCATCTACGGCGTGCCCTTCTGGGACCAGGCCCGGGTCAGCGCGGACAACCCGTGCGAGCGCGTCGAGAGCTACCGGAACAAGCGGGTCTTCCTGGTCGCCGGCACCAGCCCCCAGGACATCCATGGGTACGCCAACGAGACCGTGGTGCTCGCCACCCAGCGGGAGTTCAAGTGGCACCTCGACCGCGCGGGCATCCCCTACGAGCCGCACGAGGTGGACGGCGGCCACTGGGTCCGCCGGGATCTGCTGGAACGCGACATCAACGGCGTCATCGCCCGCCTGCGCAAGGCATGACGGGGCCTCGCGTGATGTCCGTCCTTTCCCCGAACCTGTCCGGGCGGGTGCTCGGGGTTCTTCTCGCGCTGACCGTGATGCTCCTGCCGGGGCTCGCCGTCGGCTCGCCGGCCGCGGCGCAGACCGCTTCCTCCCCGGTCCCGGCTCGGGCCGCCGGCTTCGCCGCCCCGAGCGACCTGTGTGCGGAGGTCGGGTACAACGCGGGCTTCCGGGGCGAGAGCCTGGTGACCGCCGTCGCCGTCGCCCTGGCGGAGTCCAGCTGCAATCCGCAGGCGTACAACCGCACGAACAACACGCCCCCGTCCACCGACCGCGGCCTGTGGCAGATCAACGACTACTGGCACGCCGAAGTCAGCGACGCCTGCGCCTACGACGCGCAGTGCAATGCGAACGAAGCCTTCCGTATCTCCTCCAGGGGTACGAACTGGAGCCCCTGGTCCACCTACAACCAGGGCCACCACCAGCGGCACATGGGCACGGCGCGGGCCGCCGTGGACCGTCTAGGCAACCCCGGGCCCGGGCCCGCGCCGCTGGTGTATCCGGCGGAGTCGGGCCGAGTGGTGTCGGCGCGGTCCTCGGACGGGCGTCTCGAGGTGTTCGCCGCGGGGGCCGACGGTGTGCACCACGCCTGGCAGGAGAACATCAACGGCACCTGGTCGGAGTGGGAGTTCATCGCCGGGCCCGCAGGAGCGGAGCTGGCGATCGGGCCGAACGCCGACGGCCGGCTGGAGGTGTTCGCGATCAACGACCGGATTCTCCAGCACCGCTACCAGGACCGGCCCTCCGGCGGCTGGTCCGGCTGGGAGAACTTCGGCGAAGGCGGCCACGACCTCGCCGTGGGCTCCAACGCCGACGGCCGGCTCGAGGTCTTCGCCTCCGGTCCCGAGGACGTGTTCCACCGGTTCCAGACGGCCCCCAACAGCGGCTGGTCGGGCTGGGAAGGGACCGGCGGCGGCCCGGGGAGGAGCCGTATCGAGCTGGCGAAGGCGCCGGACGGCCGGCTGGAGGTGTTCGCCCTCAACGGTGAGGTCTTCCAGCATCTCTACCAGACGTCCGTGAACGGCGGCTGGTCACCCTGGGAGGACTTCGGTACCGGTGGTCATGACCTGACCGTCGACCACAACCAGGACGGCCGGATCGAAGTGTTCGCCTCCGGGCCCGTCGGCGTCTTCCACCGGTACCAGACCGGTCCCACGAGCTGGTCCGGCTGGAAGGAGACCGGTGGCCCCGCCAACTCCCAGCTGACCAGTCAGCGCACCGTGGACGGGCGGGTCGAGCTGTTCGCGATCAACGCGAGCGATGCCCAGCACATGTGGCAGACCGGGGTGAACGCCTCGTACAGCCCGTGGGAGACCTTCGGCACCGGTGGCACGGAGATCACCGCCGCGGCCAACGCCGACGGCCGGATCGAGGTCTTCGGGACCAATCCCACCGGGGTCTACCACCGCTGGCAGACCGGCTTCTCCACCTGGTCCCAGTGGGGCTGGCTCAAGGAGACCGCCGGACCCGCGGTCAACTGACGACGACGTACCTCTGGAGCGTTCACGTGCATCCGTTCAGCAGGCGCCACCTGCTGCGCGCGGCCGGAGCGGGAGCCCTCGTGCTCCCGCTCACCGGCCGTGCCCCAGCCGTTGCCTCCGCCCCGGGCCCGGCGTCGCAGTGGGTGGGCGCCGGATCCTTCACCCACGTCCACGACCCCTCCCCACCGGGCCGGCGCCGCTATCTCAACGACCACACCCTGATCCGGGCGAACGGCCGCTGGCACCTGTTCAGCATCGTCGGTGACAGCGCGGCGCCCGGCGAGGCACCGGACAGCGCCGCGGAGACCTCCTTCGCCCACGCCTCCGCGCCCGCCCTCCACGGCCCCTGGACCACCCATGCCGACGCGCTGACCGTCGACCCGGGCTACCACGGCGAGGAGCACCTGTGGGCCCCGCACGTCATCGAGGCCGACGGCAGGTACTGGATGTTCTACGCCGCGGGAGGCGGCGTTGGCGCCGCCGTCAATCTCGCCACCTCCACCGACCTGTTCAGCTGGACCCGCCTGCCCTCCGGACCTCTCTTCCGCGGGCGCGTCGCGCGTGACCCCATGGTCGTGCGGATCGGCGACGAGTGGGTCATGTACTACACCGAGCTCGCCGCATCCGACGGCCGCCACCTGGTCTGCTACCGCCGCTCCGGAGACCTGCTGCACTGGAGCGAGCCCGGCATCGCGTACACCGACGCGAGCACCGACGCCACCGGCGTCTCGGTCACCGAGTCGCCCTTCGTGGTCGAACGGGACGGCTGGTACTACCTGTTCATCGGGCCGAGGGGAGGGTACGAGGGCACCGACGTCCTGGCCTCCCGGGATCCCTTCCACTTCGCTCTCGACGGATACGCCGGCCATGTGCCCGGTCATGCCGTGGAACCGGTCATAGACGGGGACCAGTGGTACGCGAGCGCCGCGGGCTGGTTCCGCCACGGCCTGTACCTGGCCCCGCTGCACTGGCGGGCCACGCCCCCTTCGTGGCGGAGCCCGGACAACCCGGTCGCCGCCGTGGACGTCCGGGGCCGCCTGACCGTGTTCGCCCTCGACGCCGGTGATCGTTCGATGCTGCGGCGCGTCCAGCTCGACCCGAACGCGGACACCTGGTCGGAATGGGAGCGGTTCGGCGGGCCGGCCGGCGCGGTCCCCACCCTCGGACACAACTCCTACGACGGACTTGAGGTGTTCTCCCTCGCCCCCGGCGGCGTCAATCTGCACCACCGGGTACAGCGACCGGACGGCGGTTGGTACGCGTGGGAGGAGTTCGGCGGGCCGGCCGGGGCCGCCCCCGCCGTGGCCCGCGGAGCCGACAGGCGGCTGGAGGTCTTCGCGTCGAGCCCCGACGGCAGCGTCGTCTCCCGGCGGCGGCAGCGGTCGCCCGGGTCGCCGGCCTGGGACCCGTGGGAAGCCGGATTCGGCGGGCCGACGGGTGCGCCACCGGTCGTCGCGGTCAACGCGGACGGCCGGCTGGAGGTGTTCACCCTCGTACGCGGAGGCGCGGAGATCCGGCACCGGTGGCAGCTGGCGCCGGGCGGCGACTGGTCCCCGTGGAACCGGTTCGGCACCGCGGCCGGAGCGGCTCCACGGGTGATGCGCGACGGCAGCGGCCGGCTCACCGTCGCCGCGATCGGGCCGTCCGGTCTGGGGTCCTTCCATCGCCGCCAGTCGGCGCCGAGCGGGGGGTGGGACGACTGGCGGCCTCTGTTCGGCTGGTCGGCCGCGGCCCCGCTGCTCGTGACCGGCGCCGACGGCAGGATGGAGGCGTTCGTCCTGTCCCCGGGCGGTGACCGGATCGATCACCGCCGGCAGACCGCGCCCGGCGAGGACTTCAGCCCCGGCGGCGAGTTCGGCGAACCGGACACCGTCCTCGCGGCGACGCCCTCCGCTGCCGTGGACGCGACCGGGCGGATCCACGTCTTCGCGGTCACCGCCGACGGCCGGGTGCGTACGCGGGTACAGGCCCGCCCGAGCGGTGGCTGGCAGCCCTGGACCTCCTTCGGCGACCGCGCCGTGGCACCCGGGGCCTGACGATCAACGAGGAGCGTGGCGGGGCTTATCCTCGGCGGATGCGACCAGTGCCGCCACCGAAGGTCATCACGCGCCACCACGACGGGCGGATCCGTGCGTACGTGGTGGATTCCGGCGTCCACGGGACGCTGGAGCCCGCCGCGGTGTTCCGGCCACGGGCCGGTGACGAGGTGGTGGAGTCAGCGGTGCGGCACGATCTGGAGAGGGTCGTGTACACGACGCTGAACGGTGTCGTCTGCCTCACGCGCGCCGGCGACCTGGTGTGGGCCTCGGACTTCGAGCCCCACTCGGACGTGAGACGCGGCCACCGGCCCGGCTGCGCCCTGTCTCCGGACGGCCGGACGGTATGGGTCTACCGGCCCGACGCGATGGCGGGACGCGCGGGCGGGGACCAGTGGGTCGTGCACGACGCCGACAGCGGCGTGGTCCTCGCCCGCCGGGAGCTGGAGACGGTCGGACACGCCGCCGGCCATCACGTGCACCCCGTGGACGGCAGCGTCTACCTGGACATCGGCGAGGGTCAGGACGGCGCCGTGGTTCTCCGGGGCACGGCCAAGGAAGACGGGGAGGCCGAGTTCGTGACGTACCCGTGGCGGGACCGCTGTCTGATCGACCTGGCGCCGTCCGGGCGGCAGTTCATGACCGTCGACCACGGGCAGGCGGACGTGGCCTTTCACCACCACCCCGACGGGGAGGTGCTCTTCACGCTCCGGGTCGAGTCCTTCGGATACGAC
This sequence comes from Streptomyces sp. SID14515, assembly GCF_010548505.1. Lineage (NCBI taxonomy): Bacteria > Bacillati > Actinomycetota > Actinomycetes > Kitasatosporales > Streptomycetaceae > Streptomyces > Streptomyces sp. SID14515. Next base: position 124,114 of record NZ_JAAGMH010000097.1, read on the forward strand.
CCGGAGGAGACCTTCGTGGAATGGAGCGGCGGCTATCTGACCGAGGACACGGCCGTCGTCACCCTGGGCGGCGAGAGCGAGGACGAGGAGGAGTGGTTCCGCCACCACCTGGTCGACCTCCGCACGGGTGCGCCCGGCGGCGAGATCACCGTCGAAGCGACCGGCCCGTACGAGATGGTGCCCCTGGGCGACGGTTCCTGGCTCACCGGCGGCCCCGGCGGCCCCGGCGGCCACCCCGTCCGCCGGTCCCGCGCTCGGTCCGGAGCTGCCGGCTAGCGAGCGGTGGGAGCCGACCGGTCGTGGTCAGCGCTGTTCGCTGTCGAACCGCGCGAACATGTCCACCAGCGGCTGCGGGGCGCGGGGGTCGAAGATGACCTCGAGCCCCTCGGCGGACTCCCGGGCCGTGTCCTCGGCGCGCGGGAACATGATCTCCTCGTAGGCGGTCAGCGCCGCCTCGGTGTCGCCGGGGTGCGCGGCCAGGCAGCGCCCGAGGTCCGCGCCGTCGATCAGGGCCAGGTTGGCGCCCTCTCCGGCGAAGGGCGACATCAGATGGGCCGCGTCGCCGAGGAGCGTGACACCCGGGGTCCGGGGCCAGCGGTGTCCGGCGGGCAGGGCGTGGATGTGGCGGGGCACGAGCGGGCCGTCCGCCGCGGCGATGAGATCGCGCAGGGCGGGCGCCCAGCCGTCGAAGTGCTTCGCCAGGATCGCCTTCGCCGCGTCGGTGTCGGTGAAGTCGACGGTCCCCAGCCAGCTTTCGTCCGCGCGCAGCGCCGCGTAGATGTGCAGGCTGCCGTCCGTCTCGCGGTGGGCGAGGAAGCCCTTCTCCTCGCCGAGCGCGAAGAACATGCCGCCGCCGATGAGCTCGGCCGCCCCGGGGTGGCGTACGTCCGCGTCGGTCAGGTCGAGTTCGACGAACGAGACGCCGGTGTACGCGGGGGTCGCGGGGGACACCAGGGGGCGGACGCGCGACCACGCGCCGTCGGCGCCGACGAGCAGGTCCGTGGTGAACACCGAGCCGTCGGCCAGCTCGACCTCGTGGCTGCCCCCGCCCAGCGGACGGCAGGACACCGCCTTCGCGTTCCAGCGCAGGGCGTCGTCCGGTAGCGAGGAGAGCAGCAGGTCCCGCAGGTCTCCGCGGTCGATCTCGGGGCGTCCGCCGCTGCCGTCGTCCGGCTCCTCGCGCCGGACGACGCCGTGCCGGTCGAGGACGCGCATCGCCTGGCCGCCGGGGTGGACCCGGTCGGTGAACTCCTCGTACAGGCGGGCTTCGCGCAGGGCGGCCTGGCCGGTCTCCTCGTGGATGTCGAGCATGCCGCCCTGGGTCCGCGCGTCCGGTGAGGCCTCCAGGTCGAAGACGGTGGCGTCGATGCCGTGCACGTGCAGGACGCGGGCGAGCGTGAGGCCGCCGAGTCCGCCGCCGATGACGGCGATCGGGTGGTGGGGGGTGGTGGCCATGGTGTCGGTCCTTTCGTGGGGGCGACCGCCGTCCGATGGGGGAGCCGGGTCAGGCGGGGTCGCGCGGGGTGGTGAGTGCGCCGTTGACGACCGCGCGGAACAGCCAGCGCAGGCGTTGCGGCGGGGTTCCGGACATCAGGTCGTCGCCGAGGGCGGCGATACGGGGATGGGTGTCGGCCGGTGCTCCGCGCAGGGCCTCCGCCAGGGCGTTCCACTCCTCGCCCGCCGATGCGCTCTCGTCGCGGGCGGAGTGCTCGGCGGCGGTCGCGGTGGCCACCTGGAGCAGCAGATCGACCCCCCACGCCGCCTGCCCGTCGGGGACGCCTCCCTCGTGGAGGAGGGACAGGACACCTTCGACCACGGCGAGGTAGTGGGCGCCGGACGGGCGCACCACCAGCGCGGAGTGCGCGAGGCTCGGGTGCTCGAACAGGACGCCCGTGTACGAGATGAGCACCGAGGCGAGCCGGTCGCGCCAGTCGCCCGGGCCTGTCACGGGGCCCAGATCGACCGCGCCGAGGAACTCCTCCAGGATCGCCGCGTGCAGGTCGGCGGTGCCGGAGAAGTAGACGTACAGCGAGGCCGGTCCGGTGTCGAGCTCCTTCGCCAGACGCCGCACGGTGACGCGTTGCAGCCCCTCGGACCGCATGATCCGTACGGCCGCCGTGACGATCGCCCCGTGGCTGAGGGCGGGCTTCGCCGGACGCTCCCGACGGCTCCGGGGGGTGGGAGGGGGAGAGGGTGTCATGCCATCACCGTAACGAACATGTTCGTGACGAACAAGTTCGTCAGACCGATCGGCGGGCGGTGAGGTGACGCCTTGCGGGTGCTTGGGGCGCTCCGAGTGCCGGGTTCAGGGGCGGGCGAGGACCCCGGTGAGCAGGACGGCCAGCGTCTCTTCGAGCGTCGCGGTGAAGTCGAGCCGCAGGGCCGCCAGCGAAGGATCCGCCTCGTAGGCCGCCAGCATCGCGGCCGAGGGCTGGGCGTGCGTCCAGATCGCGCCGGTCACCAGAAGCACCCCGGCGGCGAACCGCCCCGCGCGGTGCTCGTCCAGCTCCGGCACCCGCTCGCGTACGAGCCGGGCCAGCTCGGCGACGTTCGCCAGGGCGGCGCGCTTGTAGGCCGCGGCCACCTCCGGGGACACATTGCGCTCCAGGACCGCCGCCTGGGCGCTGATCAGATCGCAGAGCACCGGGCGGGCGGCGAGCGACGCGGCCAGGGTCGCGGCCACCCGGTCCGTGCGCTCGGCGGCCGGGGTCCCGGCGTCCACCGTCGCCGAGAACTCCGCGTCCAGACCGGCCAGCCAGTCGCGCTGGGCGCTGCCCAGCAGCTCCAGCAGTACGGCCTCGCGGGACTCGAAATAGCGCAGCACGTTCGACTTCGCCAGCCCCACCCGCCGGCTCAGCTCGTTCAGGCTCACCTGGGCCACGGGCAGCTCCGTGAGCATCGCCGCCGCGGTGTCGAGGATCGCTCGGCGGCGCACCGCGCGCTGCTCCTCGCTGCGGGCGCGCTGGAAGGGCGTCTCTGTCATACGCACACCTTACAGACCCTCGGTCTGTTGTTATCGGACCGGCGGTCTGCTAGCGTTTTCATCAAGAGACCGCCGGTTCTTTATCGGCGGGTCCAGTCTGTCGTGAAGGAGTCCGCCATGTACGCCGTTCCGGATCAGAGCGGGAAGACCGCCGTCGTCACCGGAGCCAACAGCGGCACCGGAAAGGAGGCCGCCCGCCGGCTCGCCGGGGCCGGAGCGCACGTCGTGATGGCGGTCCGCACCCCCGCCAAGGGCGAGCGGGCCCGCGCCGAGATCCTCGCTGAGCACCCCGGGGCCCGGATCGAGGTCCGCCGCGTCGACCTCGCGGAGCTGGCATCCGTCCAGGCGTTCGCCGAGGGGCTGATCGCCGACGGCGTCCCCGTCGACCTGCTGCTCAACAACGCCGGAGTGATGGCCCCGCCGACCCGGATGACCACCGCCGACGGCTTCGAGCTCCAGTTCGGCAGCAACTACCTCGGCCCCTTCGCGCTCACCGTCCGGCTGCTCCCGCTGCTGCTCGCCGCCCCCGCGCCCCGGGTCGTCACGATGAGCAGCAGCACCGCCAACTACGGCCGGATCTGCTTCGACGACCTCCAGTGGGAGCGCCGCCGCTACAGCGCCAACCTGTCCTACGCGCAGTCCAAGCTCGCCGACCTGATGATGACCCGGCAGCTGGCGGACGTGGCCGCCGAGCGCGGCTGGGGCCTGCTGAGCACCGGCGCCCACCCCGGGTACACCCGCACCAATCTCCAGACGGCGGGCGCGAGTCTGGGCCGGGACAGGCCCAAGCGCTCGATGCTCAACTCGATGAACATCCTGCCGTCCCAGCTCCCCGAGCAGGGCGCCGAACCCCTGCTGTACGCGGCCACCGCCGCCGACGTCGCCCCCGGCAGCTACTACGGCCCCGGCGGACGCTTCGGACTCGTCGGGCCCACCGCCCCCGCCCGCATCACCCGCCGGGCCCTCGACCCGGCCGCCAACGCCCGGCTCTGGACCGAGTCCGAACGGCTGACCGGAGTGTCGCTGCCCGCCCACGCCGCCTGATCCGGCGCCCGGGAAGCGGAAGGATCCGGTCCGGCCCGGCCGGACCGTGCGTCAGGACAGGTCCTCGCGGCCGAACCACGAAGGAACCTCCGGCACATCGGCGTCCCACGCCTTCGGCGGTTCGGGCGGCGGCGGAGGCGTCCGGCGCACCGGGGCCGGTGCGGACGGTTCCGGTTCCTCCTCCGGCGCGGGGTCCGGCGCGGGACGCGGCTCCGGAGCCGCGCTGTCCAGGAGCTGCTCGGCCACCGTGAACCGGCAGTGGAAGCTCTGCCAGGACCCGTCCAGGACCAGCAGGAAACCGTCCTGCTCCCGGTAGATCCGCCGACGCCGGGGACTGAACGGATGGGTCGGCGCGTAGGTCTCGGCGCGCACCCGCAGGGCCTCCAACGCCTCCTCGCGCGTGCCGTCCACATGGCCCAGCACATCGGCCGACCACACCCGGCGCTGACCGCCGAACCCGAGATTCTGCTCCACGATCAGCCCCCACCTGGGCATCGTCCCCCCGATCGTCGTCCGCCCCGCCCTGCCGGCAGCGCCCTTACCCGGCGTACCATTGTTCCCGATCTTGTACGCGTACCGGCACCGCCCCGTGCACCGCTGAGCCGGAGGTACCCGCGGATGAACGACGCCTCGCCCCAACGCCCCGATCCGGGGCTCTTCGGGCCCCGGTCGGTCACCTGGCAGATGCACGGCGACCCGATGATGTGGATCGCCGGCATCCGCGCCCTCTACCTCCAGGCGCTCCACCCGCGCGCCGTGCGCGGGGTCACCCAGAACAGCGACTTCCGCCGGGACGCCTGGGGGCGACTCCTGCGCACGGCCTCCTTCGTCGGCACCATCACCTACGGCACCACCGACGCCGCCGAACAGGCCGGCGCCCGGGTCCGCCGCATCCACCGCCGCCTGAAGGCCACCGACCCGGACACCGGGGAGACGTACGGCGTCGACGAACCGGAGCTGCTGCTCTGGGTGCACTGCGCCGAGGTCGACTCCTACCTCCAGGTCCAGCGCCGCTCCGGCTTCCCCCTCACCGACGCCCAGGCCGACCGGTACATCGACGAACACCGCACCGGCGCCCGCCTCGTCGGCCTCGACCCGGACCGGGTGCCCGCCACCACCGCCGCACTCGCCGCCTACTTCGAGCGCGTACGCCCCGAACTCGCCGCCGGAGCCGAGGCGGCCGACGTCGACGACTTCCTCCGCAGCCCGCCCGTGCGCCCCTGGCTCGTTCCGGCGCGGGCCCTGCTGTGGCGGCGTGTGGCGGCACTCGCCTACCAGTCCCTGCCCCCGTACGCCCACGAGCTGTACGGCAGACCGGCCCCGCCGCCCGCCACCGTCGACCGGCGGCTGCGCGCTGCCGGCGCCGTCCTGCGCGCGATCCCGGACCGGGTGCGCTGGCAGCTGCCGCCCGGTCATATCCTCGGGGCGATGGCACGGCTGGGACCCGGCAGTCGCCCCGCCGCGTACAGACTCCGCGGACCGGCCGCCATACTGGACGGGCCGGGGAGGGCATAGCGCCAGCAGCGGGAACAGCGGGGAACAAACGGGGGCGGGAAGCGGCAGATGGCGGACACCAGGCTGATCCAGAGCCGGTACCGACTGCTCGAACTGATCGGGCGCGGCGGCATGGGCGAGGTGTGGCGCGCCCGCGACGAGTCGCTGGGCCGTCAGGTCGCCGTCAAATGCCTCAAACCCATGGGCCCCCAGCACGACCGGGCGTTCACCCGCATCCTGCGCGAACGCTTCCGGCGCGAGGCCCGGGTGGCCGCGTCCCTCCAGCACCGGGGCGTCACCGTCGTGCACGACTTCGGCGAGCACGAGGGCGTGCTGTACCTCGTCATGGAGCTGCTCGACGGGCAGAACCTGAGCCAGCTCCTGGCGGAGAACCAACAGCACCCGCTGCCCGTCGACCATGTCGTCGACATCGCGGAACAGGTCGCCGACGCCCTCGGCTACACCCACCGCCAGGGCATCGTCCACCGCGACCTCAAGCCCGCCAACATCATGCGGCTGACGGACGGCACGGTGAAGATCTGCGACTTCGGCATAGCGCGCCTCGGCCACGACATCGGCATGACCTCCCGGCTCACCACCACCGGCCTCGCCATGGGCACCCCGCACTACATGTCGCCCGAGCAGATCAGCGGCAAGGAGGTCGACCACCGCAGCGATCTCTACTCGTTGGGCTGTGTGCTGTACGAAATCGCCACCGGCGTACCGCCGTTCGACCAGGAGGACGCCTGGGCCGTGCTCGTCGGACACCGCGACACCCCGCCGGAACCGCTGCGCACCCACCGTGCCGAGCTGCCCGGCTTCCTCGACCGCGTCGTCCTCGACCTGCTCGCCAAGGCCCCCGACGAGCGGCCCGTGGACGCGGGCGACCTGCGCCGCCGCATCGTCCTCGGCCGGACCGGGGAACAGCCCGCGCTCGGACCTGGCCCCCTCGCGCTCTCCGGCCCTGTCCGGCCACCGGTCCTGCCCGCCTGGACCCGGACCATGACCGCGGGTCACCGGGCGTTCGGCGCGAGCGACCCCGTCGCCGAACGGCCCGACCCGGCCGCCGGACTGACGGGCCAGTGGACCACCGCGGCCTCCGGCGCCACCGCCCCGCACGCCCACACCTTCGTCTCGCTGTCGGCCCCGCCCCCCGCCCCGGACCTCCTCGCCACCCTGGAGGGCCGCCACAGCGCGGGCGTCGACCTCGGCCGCCTGGGCCGCTGGGAGGAGGCGGGCGAGGTGCACCGCGAGGTCGCCGCCCAGCGCGACCGCGTCCTCGGCCCGGACCACCCCGACACCCTCGCCAGCCGCTACGAGATCGGCCTCACCCTCAGCCGTACGGGCCGGGCCGAGGAAGGGCTGCGCGAGTTCACCCGGGTCGCCGAGGGCCGCGAACGCGCCCTGGGCGCCGAGCATCCGCAGACGCTCGCCGCCCGCCAGGCGACCGCCCACGCCCTGGGCCGCCTCGGCCGGCACGCCGAGGCCCACCAGGTGTACGAGGCGGTCCTCGCCGTCCGCGAACGCGTCATGGGCCCGGACCACCCCGACACCCTGCGCTGCCGCCACAACCTGGCGTTCAACCTCAGCCGGCTGGGGCGGCCCGAGGAGGCCTGGCAGGTGGCCCGCGAGGTCGCCGACGCCCGCGCCCGGCTGCTCGGCCCGACGCACCCCGACACCCTGGCGACCCGCTACGAAGTGGCGTACACCCTGGGCCGGCTGGGCCGTTGGGCGGAGGCGCTGGAGACCTACCAGGACGTCGCCCGGGCCCGGGCGAGCACGCTCGGGGCCGACCACCCCGACACCTTCGCCGCCCGCTACGAGGCCGGCATCAGTCTTGGCCGGCTCGGCCGCGACGCGGAGGCCCTGGAGCTGTACCGGTCCCTGGTCGCCGACCGCACCCGGACCGCCGGGGAGGCCGACGCCGAGACGCTGCGCGCCCGCCACGGCCTCGGGGTCAACCTCGGGCGGCTCGGCCGCTGGGAGGAGGCGCTCGCGGAGGCGCGTGACGTCTGCGCGCTGCGGGAACGCACCCTGGGGCCCGACCACCCGGACACGGTGATCAGCCGCCGGGAGGTCGCCGCCGGACTCGGCTGGCTCGGCCGGTGGAGCGAGGCGCTGGTGGCGTACCGGCAGGTCGCCGAGGCGCGCGGCCGGGTGCTGGGCCCCGACCACCCCCAGACGCTGGCCGCCCGCGACGACGAGGCGCACTGCCTGGCACGGCTCGGACGGCCGGCGGCGGCCGCCGGGGGCGTACCGTCGATCGCGGCAGGGTCCGAACCGCCGGACACCGTCTAGAAGACAGCCTCCCGTCTCCCGCCTTCCGCCTTCCGTCGCCTCTGGCCGGGACGGACGGCGGCGTGTTACGAAGGTGCATGCCCGCACCCCAGACACCCGCACCCCGCACATCCGCAGGTCAGCCCGCCACCCGGGAGTCCTCCGGCCCCGGCGCGCCCGCCCGGGACCGCTACGACGCCGTGATCGTCGGCGGCGGCCACAACGGCCTGGTCGCCGCCGCCTACCTGGCGCGCGCCGGACAGTCGGTCCTCGTCCTGGAACGTCTAGGCACCACCGGGGGAGCGGCGATCTCGACCCGCCCCTTCGCCGGGGTCGACGCCCGGCTCTCGCGCTACTCGTATCTGGTGTCCCTGCTGCCGGACAAGATCGTCCGCGATCTCGGCCTGGACTTCGCCGTACGCAAGCGCACCGTCTCCTCCTACACCCCCGCCGTCCGCGACGGACGCCCCACCGGGCTGCTCGTGGCGGGCGAGGGCACCCGGGAGTCGTTCGCCGCGCTGACCGGCGGCGAGCGGGAGTACGCGGCGTGGCAGCGGTTCTACGGGATGACCCAGCGGGTCGCCGAGCGGGTCTTCCCGACGCTCACCGAACCGCTGCCCGGCCGCGACGCGCTGCGCGAGCGGATCGACGACGCCGACGCCTGGCGGATGCTCTTCGAGGAGCCGCTCGGCGTCGCCGTCGAGGAGAACTTCACCGACGACCTGGTGCGCGGGGTGGTCCTCACCGACGCCCTGATCGGCACCTTCGCCGACGCCCATGACACCTCGCTCCTCCAGAACCGGTGCTTCCTCTACCACGTGATCGGCGGCTCCACCGGCGACTGGGACGTCCCGGTCGGCGGCATGGGCGCGCTCACCGACGCGCTGGCCGCAGCCGCCCGCGCGGCGGGCGCCGAGATCCGCGTACGGCACGAGGCGACCCGGATCGAGACCGACGGAAGCGCCGCCGAGGTCACCGTCCGCACCCCGGACGGCGAACATGTCGTCGCGGCCCGCCGGGTGCTCGTCAACGCCTCCCCGCAGGCGCTCGCCGCCCTCCTCGGCGACACCCCGCCGCCGCCCGCCGAGGGCGCCCAGCTCAAGGTGAACATGCTGCTCACCCGGCTGCCGAAGCTCCGCGACCGGTCCGTCGACCCCCGGCAGGCCTTCGCCGGCACCTTCCACATCGCCGAAGGGTACGGGCAGCTCGCCGACGCCTACCGGGACGCGGCGGCCGGCCGGCTGCCCGCCGCCCCGCCCTCCGAGATCTACTGCCACTCGCTGACCGACCCGTCGATCCTCGGCCCCGACCTCGTCGCGCGCGGCTACCAGACCCTCACCCTCTTCGGTCTGCACGCCCCGGCCCGGCTGTTCGCCGCCGACAACGACGCCGCCCGCGCGGCCCTGCTGAAGGCGACCCTGGCCGAACTGGACGCGCACCTGGAGGAGCCGGTCACCGACTGCCTGGCCCTCGACGCGAACGGCGAACCCTGCATCGAGGCCAAGACCCCGCTCGATCTGGAGCGCGATCTGCGGCTGCCCGGTGGCCACATCTTCCACCGCGACCTCTCCTTCCCGTACGCGGAGGAGGGCACCGGGCGCTGGGGCGTGGAGACCGCGCACGCCAACGTGCTGCTCTGCGGGGCGGGCGCGGTGCGCGGCGGCGGCGTCAGCGGGGTCCCCGGCCACAACGCGGCGATGGCCGCGCTGGGCCGGTGACGTCGTGCATCAGGCCCCGAACACCCCCCGCAGCGCACCCAGTTTGCGCGGCAGGTCGTACTCGGCGCCGCCCTCGTGCCCGTTGTACGGGAACACCTCGATCTCGGCCTCTCCCGCGTAACGGTGGTAGGCGGCGAACACCGTGGAGGACGGGCAGATCCGGTCCATCAGCCCCACCGAGAACCACGCGGGAGCGCTCGCGCGCGCGGCGAAGTTGACCCCGTCGAAGTAGGACAGCGTCTCCATCGCCTCCTCGATCCGGAAGCGGTGCCCCGACAGCCAGCGGGCTATCTCCGCGTACGGTCCGGCGTCCGTGATCTGCGAGGCCCGCCGGTAGTGGCAGAGGAACGGCACATCGGCGACGGCCGCCGACACATCGTCACGCAGCCCGGCGACGGCCAGCGCGAGTCCGCCGCCCTGGCTGCCGCCGAGGACGGCGACGCGCCCGGCGTCCACCGCCTCATGGGCCTTCGCCGCGTCGACCGCCCGGACCGCGTCGGTGATGAGCCGCCGGTAGTAGTGCCGGTGGGGGTCCTCGATGCCCCGGGTCAGAAAGCCGGGCGAGGACGAACCGTGGCCCTCGGGCCCGATGTCCGGGGTGTCGGCGGTGTTCTTGCCGCCGCCGCCCTGCCCCCGGTTGTCCATCACCAGGTGCGCGTAGCCGAAGGCGCTCCAGGTCAGCCACGCGTACGGGATGCCCCGGCCGCCGTTGTACCCGATGTACTGCACCACGGCGGGCAGCGGCCCGGAGCGCTGCTTCGGCAGCATCAGCCACGCCTTCACCGGCTGCCCCTCCCAGCCCCTGAACGTCACATCGAGTACGTCGACGGTCGCCAGGCCCGTCCCGTACGGCACGAACCGGGCGTCGACGTCGTGCCGGGCCGTCTCCGCGAGGGTCTTCGCCCAGAAGGCGTCGAAGTCGGCCGGTTCCTGCGGCTCGGGGCGGTACTCCCGCAGCCGCTCCAGATCCATGTCGAACAGCAAGGCTCTAGCTCCTCTTCAGGGTGAGGTCGAGGGTCGCGCCGTGCAGCCCCGAGGTGTCGGCGGTGATCCGGATGCCGCCCGGTGCGCGCGCCGCGTTCACCCGGGGGCCGCCCGAGGCGAGCGTCAGCCCGCGCCCGGCCAGCTCGACCACCACGGTGGACCGCAGCTGGGTGGGATCGGACAGGGCGACGCCCACGGTCCGCCCCTTCGGGCGCACCAGGACGGACGCCGGACCGTCGCAGCTCAGCTCACGCGCCGAGCCCGCCCGCCAGAAGTTGGCGGCCAGCAGCCCGTCCGCGCCGCGCCGCACCGCGTGCACGGCGGTCGAGTCGGCGACCAGCTCCACCGGCGGCGCGGCCGACATCAGCCGGGTGCGCCCGGCGGAGGCGGCGGGGAGCTGGAGGTGGAAGTAGCCGGCTCCGCTCGGGGCCGGTCCGTGGTCGTGCCAGAGCGTCAGGTACGGGCGGGTGACCGGGGTGTCGGTGCCGTACTTGAGGTTGATCTCCCGCCAGGTCGCGGTGCGCTCCTCGCGCACGGCGCGTACGGAGGCGGGCCTCGGGAACACGTATCCGCCGGTTCCGGCCAGGTGCAGCCACCGGACGTCCGTCAGCCCGGCGGACCAGCCGGGAGCGTCCGGGGCCGCCTTGCCGTTGACCAGGAGCGCGGCCCGCGGGTCGCGCAGCTTGCGGTTCTCCACCACGGTCTCCGCGGTGCCCGCTTCCGCGGTGATGCCGGAGCCGACACAGGCGATGACGTCGTCGAGGCAGAACCAGCTCTTGAGCCCGTGCAGCGTGCTGCCGAAGGCCCGCAGCTCCATTCCGTACGCGCCCAGCGTCGTGCCCGGGAGCGCGGTGCCGCCGGCCCAGTCGGCGGTGCTGGTGGTGCGCTGCCCCGCCGCGTCGGCCGGACGCCCGGCGAGGACGGTGGTGCCGGGCAGCCTCTTCGGATCGACGGTGGGCCAGTAGTCCTCGCTGTAGTGCCCGAGATCGTCGGTGTACAGCAGCACCATCCCGTCCGAGAGATGCCAGCCGTGGAGGTTCTCGTTCTGGATCGACTCGTAGTTGTAGATCCGGGTCGAGTACGCGGAGATGCCGAGGCCGAACGCGGGGCGGTGGTGGGCCGCCTTGTCCATCCGGGGGTGCTGCTTGTGGGCGACCAGCGGGCCGCGGGCCGGGACGGCGGAGGCGAGCGCCCGCTGCGCGGCGACCAGCGAGGCGAGGTCGGTCACGGCGAGGAAGTCGCGGTAGCCGTCCTCGGCGATCCACTGCTTCACCAGCGCCGTGAACCGGTCCGCCGGCTCGCCCGGGAAGCATGGGATCAGCCGCAGCACCGCCTCGATGACCGTCTGCGCCGAGGCGTGCCCCTGCTTGCTCGGCCGGGCGATCTCCCGCCCGCACACCGACGCCATCACATCGCCCCGGAACATCAGCGGGTCGAAACCGTCGTCCACCCAGCCGCGCACGTTGTCCAGATCGGGGTCGGTCACCTCCCACGCCGTACCGGCCAGCAGATTCAGCAGCCGGGACAGATTGCCCAGCAGCTCCTTGCCGTAACCGCCGTTGTACGGGTGTTTGTAGTGCTGGAGGAACGAGCCGTCGGACGAGAAGCCCTCGCCCGTGCCGGCCGCCGCACCGCCCGTGTCGTTGAAGGCCAGGACGCTGTTGGCGCCCGAACCCTCGACGTCCGAAAGAGCGTCACGGACCCGGGCCAGCGCATCGCCGTCGCCACGCAGCACCGCGTTGACGGCGACCACGGTCGAGACCCACACCCGGTTGGCGCCGGTCGCGATCTGCCGGTCGGCCCGCCACAGGTTCGGGTCCGGCGTGTAGTGCCGTACGGCGGCCGTGACCCGCTCCAGGCGCTCCGCACCCAGCTCGTCGTGGAGCAGCACCGCCGTGTCGCCGAGCGCGAGCGCCGCGCCTATCTCCCAGTCCCAGTCGTTGTCGAACCGGGCGTGCTCGGGGCCGTAACGGCGGGTCAGCATCCAGTCGACGCCGCCCAGCAGCGCTGTCAGCAGCGCCGTGTCGCCGTGCTGCGGGGTGCCCGGGACCGCCCAGGCGGTGGCCGCCGTCGCCAGCCGTTTGCACGACGTCGTCACATGGTTGGAGAGCGTCGTGCTGGTCAGGTCGGGGAACAGCCCGTCCGTCCGGGTCGGGTCCAGACCGGTGGCGGCGGTGGCCCCGGCCCGCCCCACCCGGGCGATCGCGGCGGCGATCCGCTCGTCGTCCCGGTCGAGGTCCGGGCCGCCGGTCAGCAGCGTGTGCCAACGGGCGCGCAGCGCCGCCGCGTCCGGCGCCCCGGTCCGGGCGGTGCCGGACGCGGCGTGGGCGGGACCGGCGAGGGCCGGGGGCAGCGTGGCCGCCGCGCCCAGGGCGGCCGCACCGGTCAGGACGGTGCGCCGGGTGGTGCCTCGGTTCGTCATGTCGCCTCTCACGGAAGGTGTCGGCTCACGGAAGGTGTCGGCTCACAGCAGGTGTCGGCGGTCGACGGCGGCGGCGAGCGCCGCGTGACCTGACGGGCCCGGATGCAGACCGTCGCCGCTGTCGTGGGCGGGGAGCATCCGGGAAGGGCGGTCCGGGTCGCGCAGCGCGGCGTCGAAGTCGGCCACCCCGTCGAAGATCCGCCCGGTGCGCACGGCCCGGTTGATCCGCTCCCGGACCGCGTCCAGCTCCGGCGACCAGCGGGTCCACCCCTCGAACGGGGTGATGGTGGCGCCCACCACCCGCAGCCCGGCGCCCCGGGCGCGCAGCGCCAGCTGCCGGTAGCCGGACAGCACCTGGTCCGGACCGCTCTGGCCGGGCGGCTGCTGGAGGTCGTTGACGCCCAGGTGCACGAGGACCGTCCGGAGCCCCGGCAGTCCGAGCACATCGCGGTCGAAGCGGGCCTGGCCGCCGGGCCCGAAGCGGACGTTGTCGAGCAGCAGCCGGTTGCCGCTGATCCCGAGGTTGGCGACGGCCGAACCGGGCAGCCGCCGCGCCAACTGGTCGGGCCACCGCAGATCGGCGTCGTCGGGCGTGCCGACGCCCTCCGCGATGGAGTCGCCGAACACCGCGAGCACCGGGCCGCGCGCCCCGGTGGTCTCCACTCCGGTCAGCAGCAGGACCGACCGGGTGCGCACCCCGTCGACCGTGTGCCAGGCATGGGTGTTGCGGTGGAAGGAGAGCGGACCGGTCGGGCCGGGCACCCGGGTCCGCACCTCCAGCCGCGCCCCGTCCGCCACCCGCAGCCCCGCGACGGGGTCGCTGGTCAGATTCGCGCCCGCCGCCAGCCACTCCTGGCTCCGCCCGGCGAAGGTCACCGGCCGGCCGTCCGCCGTCACCGGGCCCACCAGCACCGGCGCGGCCCCGAAGGTGTTCGCGTACCGCAGCCGGACCGCTCCGCCGGCCGACAGCCGCAGCACGGCCGTGCAGTCGCCGTCGGTGAGCCCGGCGTACGCCAACGGGTCGGTGGGCGTCGGCGCGGTCTGGGCGGTGGCCCAGGACGTCGTCCAGCGTGAACGTGCGGGGCCGGCGGCGCCCGCCGCCCGCGCTTCCGTCGCCGTGGCGGCGACCGCGGCGGCCCCGGCAGCCGCCGCGTACAGAACCCCGCGTCTCGCGGGCCCCCGGCCGGTCACGGGCACACACCTGTCGGGTCGTAGGAGCTGCCGTAGGTGCCCACGGCGTCGCCGCCGGTGTTGCCGCTCATGGTGTTGGAGCAGACCGGGCCCTGCGGGGTGCGCATGAACTTGATGCCGCCGCCCGCGTTGCCGGTGATGGTGTTGCCGTAGACGGAGGTCGCGGTGCCGTCCGTCGCGGTGTCACCTCCGAGCCGGACGCCCGCGCCGACGTTGTCGTGGACGGTGTTGTAGCGGAAGATGTTGCCGCTGCCCCGGGCGTCGAGCCCGCCGGAGCTGGGGTCGCGCTGGCCGCTGCAGTCGTTGTGCTCCACATAGTTGTTCGTCGCGTTCTCCTTCACGTCCACGCACTCGTTGCCCCGCGTGACGATCGTGTTGTGATGGATGCGGTTGTTCCGGCTGACGTCGGCCGCCGCGTCCGGGGCTCCGTTGGACCCCTGTTGCTCGGGGGCCGTGCCGAGGTAGATGCCCTCGCCGTTCTTCCCGCCGCCGTCGAACACGAAGTCGGTGACCCCGCAGTCGGTGATGGTGTTGTCGTTCACCTCGGCACCCGTGACGAGATAGCGCAGCCGCAGGCACTCGTCGGCCGCGTTCTTGAGGGTCATGCCGGTGATGCGCAGACCGCCGACGCCGTTCCCCGGGGTCGTGCTCATGACATAGATGAGTTTGAGCCGGTAGCCCGACACGTCCGAGGCCGAGCCGTGCAGCCCGTCGACGGTGAAGCCGCTGAGCGTCGTGCTGTCGTGCCGGACCTGGATGATCCGGGCGTCGCCCGCGCCCTTCACCACGGCGTTCGACGGACCGGTGATGGTGACCCCGGCCCGCGCGGTCACCACGTCCTGCCGGTAGGCGCCCGGGGCCAGGTGCACCACCGCGCCCGCCGGGGCCAGATCCACCGCCTTCTGGATCGTGGCCAGCGGGGCGCCCGCCGACGTACCGGCGTTGGCGTCGCTCCCGGACGGCGACACGTAGTACGCACCGGCCGCCGGGGCAGCGGCGGCCGAGGGGGTCGTCACGAGTAACAGGGCGAGGCCGGCGACGAGCGCGGCGGCCAGGGCGGTGCGCGGAACACGGCTCATGAGGTGTGCCTCCTGGGATCGGCGAAGGACAGGGCGAGCAGGACCGGAACGCTCGGGCCGAGCAGCAGCGGCCCCAGCGGTACGACGAGGGAGAGCAGGACGGCGGAGACCACCGCGCCGAGCAGGGCGGTGCCCCGGGCCGGAGAGCCGAAGCCGAGCGACAGCGCCCCGGCCGACCAGGCCCGGACACCGCCCTCGGGCGCGCGGCCCGCCTCGGCCGCGAGCGCCACATGGTGGATCACGAACGCCGCCGCGATGCCCACCTGCGCGGCCAGCAACGGAAACGTCCACGCCTCCGAACGGCCCAGCAGATACGCGGTGTTGGCGGCCAGCACGACCGCGGCGGCCGTGGACAGCAGACCGTGCCGCCACAGCGCGCGCCAGTACCCGCCGAAGGCGGCCAGCGTGTTGGTGAAGCACCGGCTGTCCCCGTCCACCCGCCACCGCTGGAGCGCGCGGCCCATCGCGGCGAGCGCGGGCAGCCAGGTCACCACGCCCAGCGCCAGCAGCGTGAACGCGGCCCCGGCGGCGGCCGGATAGGCGATGAACTCCAGCCGGCGCAGCAGCGTCGGCCAGCCGGACGGAGCGGCCTCCGGAGCGGGCGGCGGGGCCACCGCCTCGGGCAGAGGTGCCGGAGGCGCCAGAGGCGGCGGAGATGTGAGAGGTGTCCCCATGAGCTACCCGACCTTTCCGGTGTACGGCTCCGTCACGTCAAGGAGTACCCGGCCCGCCAGCTCCAGCCGGGTCGCCGCCACGACGTACGGGGCTCCGCCGGCGGTGAGCAGGACGGCGGCGGCGTCCGCGGAGAGCTCGCCGCCCCGGACACGGCGGTCGACGGGGGAGAGGAACACGCTCTCCTCGCCGTCCGCGAACCGCACACCGTGCCCCTCGGCCAACTCCGCCCCGGCGACCGCGCACGCGGCGTCCGGCGTGATGGCGGTGAGGAACAGGCCCGTACGGGAGGCGGCGGTGGTCACGTCCAGCGTGTGCAGGGTGCGCACGAGCCGCAGTTCCGGAGTGCTGGACGTCGGATTGGCGGCCACCTCCATGACCCCGGTGCGCACCGACGCCTCGTCCGGGGCCAGCCGCCGCACCCGCGCGGTGGCCGCACCGGACCTGATCAGCCGGGAGCCGTCGGCGTGTTCCTCCGTCGGCCGGTCCGTCCGGAGCAGGAACGTCCACGCGCGTGGCTCCTCCGCCTCCGCCAGGTCCAGCAGCACCAGCCGCCCCGCCGGGGTGAACACCAGCGTCCGGTCCAGCCGGCGGACCCCGAGGGCCGGGTCGTACATCGCGGCGATCTCCGCCGTGGCGTGCGCCCACCCCTCCTCCTCGCCCACCAGCACGTCGCGCTGCCGGGCCTGCCGCTCGAAGGGAATCCCCTCGTAGACGTGGTAGCGGTCCTCGTCCGCGTACCCCTGCCCGTCGACCAGCAGCAGATTGTGGTGCGCCGCCCGCTTGCGGTTGCTGTAGCCGTCGTCCACAGCCAGGAAGGCGCCCTGCGACAGCAGGACGAAGGAGCCCGAGTCCGGGTGGTGGTGACCCTGGTTCAGCGTCTCGTGGCCCAGCTCCGCCCGGTGCTTCGCGCTCGTCTCCCAAGCTCGGTGGCCGCCGCCCGGGCTCGCCTTGAACGACACCGCCGTCGCGCCGTCGTCCCAGCCGGTGCGGGCCGCGAGCAGCCCCAGGTCCGGGAAGAACGCCCGGGTGGCGGTGGGCCGGGCCGGCGCGACGGCCGGGTCGTACCAGAGGTATTCGAGGTACGCCTCCGGCAGGATGCCCGGCCGCACCCCGCTGTGTTCCGCCTCCGCCCACAGCAGCTCGCCCGAGGCCAGATCGCCCAGCCACTGCGCCTCGGCGATGCCGTACTGCGCGGCCAGCCGGTAGTAGAGCGCCGCGCTGTGGCCGCTGCGCCGGTCGTGGCAGTCGCCGTGGTCGACCGTGAACGCGAAGCCGGGCGCGCTCTGGTGCAGCCGGTAGCCGAAGGTGTTCGCCATGAAGCCTCCCCGGTCCCACCAGTCGACGCCCTCGGCCTCCGCCAGCAGGTCCAGGTGGATCGCCAGGAACGGGACTCCGTAACGCCAGTAGACGACCCCCTCCGCGTGCGAACCGTCCTCGGGCATCACCTCCAGCACCGTGGCGAGGTTCGACTTCGCCCGTTCGGTCCACTCCTCCTTGCCCAGCACATAGCCGGCCGTCGCCAGACCCGCGTAACAGATCCAGTTGTGGTTCTGCCAGTACGAGGACGACCACCAGCGGCCCTCGCTCGCCACCGCGAAGTCGTACAGGCGACGCCCCTGGAGCAGCAGCTTGTACCGGAGCAGCGCGCCCACGTCCTCCGGCAGGTCGTCGCCGATCCAGCGCAGGGCGAGCGCCAGATGGTGCAGCAGCCAGCCGGCGTCCAGGTCGTGGTCGGGCATATGGGCCCGGCCCCAGTGCGGCAGCCGTACCGCCGCCTCGATCCAGCGCACGCTCTCCGCCAGATCGGCCGGATCGCCGCCGACGCGGTAGGCCAGGGCCGGGTTGGACGCGGCCGGGCCCAGCCAGGTGATGCTGGCCATCGGATGGGTGCGGGGCGGGGTCAGGGCGCGGTGCCGGGCCGCCTCCTCGCGCACCCGGGCCTCCTGCGCGGGGCGCGGACCGGGCGGTGGGGTCGCCGAGAGCAGCACGGCTCAGCCCTCCGTCCGGAAGCGGGCCGTCGAGCCGTCCGCCAGTTCCACGGTCAGCTCCTCGCCGTCCAGCCGTACGTCGCTCACCGCCGGGCCCGCCGACGCCGCCTGGTAGACCGAGGCGAAGACGGTGTGCGCGGCCTCCGCCGTGAAGTCGACCCGGGTCCGGGTGCGCTGCGGGTCGTCCGCCGGACCGGGGCCCGGCAGCGTGAGCGGGCGCACCGGCACTCCGGCGCTCTGGGTGTGCCAGCCGTGCAGCGTCTCGTCCCCGTACCAGGTCGTGCGCACCGGGCCCGCCGCCTGCACCTGCACGTCCAGCGCGGTGCCGGGCCGCAGTTGGGCGGTGAGCCGGGGGTTCTCCCGCCCCGTGACCTCCACCGTCAGCAGGTCCACCAGATAGCACGGGCCGACGGCCACCCGGCGGACCGCCCGTACGCCCTCGTACGCCTCCGTCGCCTCGGCGGTCACCGACACGGCGTCCGCCGCCGTCAGCGCACCGGCGCACTCGGCCTGCTCGGCGCCGTCCACCCGGAACGCGGGGTGCGCCGCCGTCGAGGTGTACAGATCGCGGAACTCCGGGTGGGCGTAGGGCACCTGACCCGGGTCCGGCTGCCACGCGGTGGTGTCGCCGTACAGATACAGCGAGAGTTTGTCCCGGTGGCCGTGCGATCCGCCGTGCGGGCCGAAGTCCACCAGCGCGTGGATGCCCGCCGCCCGCAGTACCGCGTACCCGGTCGAGGGAAACACGGTGACCGGGGCGGGGGCGGCCCGCCGGGGGAGCGGCGGACCCGCGAACCAGCCGACCAGCTCGCGGTCGAGCGCGTCGTCCGCGTCTCCGAGCTCCGCCCGGACCCGGACCGCCACCGCCTCCAGCGCGTCCGACGGCACCGACTGCCGGGCCAGCGCGATCAGTTCCAGCCACTCCAGGCCGAGGGCGTTCCGCCGGTAGGGGCCGTCGTGCAGCGCGGGCAGCACACCGCCCGGCGTCGCGACGGCGGCCAGCACATCCGTCATCCCGGCCAGCACACCGGCCACGTCCTCGGGCAGCGCGGACGGGTCGGTGGAGCGCAGCGCCAGCAGCGCCGCCCGCAGCACGAAGCCGTGGTAATACGTGCTGCCCTCCCACTCCCAGCCGTCGTCCGCGACGGCCGCCCGCAGATGCGCGTACAGCCCGTGCTCGCCCTCCAGCCAGCGCCCGGCGCCCGCCCAGGCCTCTTCTCGTACGGCAGCCGCCGCCCGGCCCGCCGCGACACCGGCCGCGTTCAGCCACGCCGTGTAGTTGGAGGCCAGCTGCCCCTGAGCGGTCAGCACCTCCCGGGCCTCCAGCGCGGCTTCCTCCAGCGCCTCCAGCAGCGGCAGCACCGCCGCCAGGTCCTCGGCCTCCTTCTCCGCGAGCGTGAGCACGGCGTGCCCGACGTTCACCGCCCAGATGGCGTCCGTCAGCGCCTGGTGGAAGAGCCGGCCGCGCAGCATCCAGCTCTGGGCCTCGCCGTGCCGGTCGGCGGCCAGTTCGGCGTACAGACCGGCGTACTCGACCAGCCGCTCCACCGCCTCCGCCCGCTCGCCCCGGTGCGCCAGCACCCGCAGCTGCCGTGCCCAGGCCTGGTGCGAGAGGACCAGCCACGCGCCGCGCACCGCTTCGCTGTCCACCCGGCAGCCGTGCGCACACCGCGCACCGCCCTCGGGGAACACCCCGGCGAGGAGATCGCCGTGCTCCAGCTCCACCCCGTGCGCCGGACAGATGTACGCGTGCCACCAGCCGCCGCGCTCCCGCGCGATCCGCCTCAACGCGGCCATACGCCACCGTCGATGTCCGTCGTGGTCGCCGTCAGGAAGCCCGATGCGGGCGAGGCCAGATGCACCACGGCGGACGCCACGTCCTCGGGGGTGCCGGCCCGGCCGACCGGAATGCCCGCCTCCATGGCCTCCTGCGCCGCGGGCGCGGTGAAGGTGTCGTGGAAGGCGGTGCCCTTGATGAAGCCCGGTGCGACCGCGTTGACCGTGATGCCGGTTCCGGCCAGCTCCTTGGCCAGCCCCTTGGTGAAGCCGCGGATGCCGGCCTTGGCGGCGGCGTACGCCACCGAGCCCGGGCCGCCGCCGTTGTGCGCGGCGAGCGAGGACATGGTGATGACGCGTCCGGCCGAGGACCGCTCCAGATGCGGCAGCGCCGCCCGCACCGTGCGGAACGTCGAACTCAGGTTGGTGGAGATCACCCGGTCGAAGTGTTCGTCGGTCATCTCGGCGATGGCCGCACGGCCGACGAGATGACCGGCGTTGCAGACCAGGACGTCGAGTCCGCCGAGGAACCCGGCCGCCTCCTCGACCAGCCGGTCCACCTCCGCGCTCACGGTCACATCGGCGGCGAACGCCTTGGCGCGCCGGCCCAGCGCCTCGATCGCGGAGACCGTGTCGGCGGCCCGGTCGGCGGAGGAGTGGTAGTGCACGGCGACATCGGCGCCGGCCTCGGCCAGCGCGAGCGCGATGGCGCGGCCGATGCCGTGCCCTGCCCCCGTGACCAGCGCACGGGAGCCCTGAAGTTCAGCAGACATGGGTGAAGCCCTTTCGGTTTCCGGCCGCGGCGGGCCGGGGGCCGGTCACTTGAGACCGGCGGTGGCGAAGCCCTGCACGAAGTAGCGCTGGCCGATGAGGAAGAGAAGGACCATGGGAAGGGTGGCGAGCGTGGTGCCGGCCATCAGGTAGTGCCACTGGGTGCCGTTCTCCGTCTTGAAGACGGACAGCCCGACCTGGATGACCCGCAGACTGTCCGTCCGGGTCACCAGCAGCGGCCACAGGAAGTTGTTCCAGGACGACTCGAAGGTCAGCAGCGCCACGGTGGTGAGCGCCGGCTTGACCTGCGGCGTCATGATCCGGGCGTAGATGCGGAACTCGCCGAGGCCGTCGAGGCGGGCCGCCTCCTCCAGCTCCACCGGCAGATCGAGGTAGAACTGGCGGAAGAGGAAGACCGCGAAGGGCGTCACCGCACCCGGGATGATCAGCGCCCACCAGGTGTCGAGCCAGCCGCTGCCGCCCTGCCCGAGGAGGTCGTTCCCGCCGGCCAGCGGCATGAAGCGGACGATCAGGAACTCCGGCAGCACCTTCGTGTACGTCGGGATCATCAGCGCCGCGATGAACAGGTAGAAGATCACCTCGCTGCCGCGGAACCTGATCCGCGCCAGCGCGTACCCGGCCATGGAGGCGACCAGCACGTTCAGCACGGTGTGGCTGAAGGCGATGATGAAGCTGTTGCGGGCGTAGGTGGCGAACGGGGCCGCCGCGAACGCGTCGACGTAGTTGCCGAACTGCCAGCTGCTCGGCAGGAGTCCGGAGTCCTGCGAGGCGATCTCCACCGGCGACTTCAGCGAGGTGAGCACCATCCAGACGAACGGCACCACCATCAGCAGCGAGATCACCGACAGCGTGAGACAGAGCGCGATCCGGCCCGGGGACACCGGCCGCCGGCCGTAGCGTCCGCGCCGCACGGTGCTGACGTCCACCGGCTTCCGCGTCTCAACTGTGGCCACGGGTGCCTCCCATGATCCGCCGGTTGACCAGGGTGAAGCCCATCAGCAGCACGAACAGCACCAGGGACTGGGCGCAGGCGTATCCGACGCGGAACTCCCGGAAGGCGGACTTGTAGATCTCGTAGGTCATCATCGTCGTGCTGTTGGCGGGGCCGCCGTCGGTGAGGATGTAGATCTGGTCGAAGGACTGGAACGCGCCGATCATCGACGTGATGAGCACGAAGAACGTGGCGGGCTTCAGCAGCGGCAGCGTGATGGAGAAGAACTGCCGGACCTTCGAGGCGCCGTCCACCGACGCCGCCTCGTACAGCTCCCGGGGAAGCGACTGGAGCGCGGCGAGATAGATGAGCATCTTCATGCCGATGCCCTGCCAGATGCCGACCAGGATCACCGAGGGCATCGCCCACCGCGTCGAGGACAGCCAGGCCGGACCGTCGATGCCGATGAACGACAGCAGCGCGTTGAACAGGCCGTTGCCCGGGTTGTAGATCCACAGCCAGACCAGCGCGATGGCCACGGTGGCCGTGACCTGCGGCAGGAAGACCGCGGTGCGGAAGATGCCGCGGGCCTTGAGCCCGGTGTGCAGGGCCAGCGCCAGCAGCAGGCCCAGCAGCATGCCGAACGGCACGGTGAAGAAGGTGTAGACGACGGTGTTGACGATGGACTTGCGGAAGACCGCGTCGTCCAGCATGTCCCGGAAGTTGTCCAGCCCCACGAACTGCGGGGCGGTCAGCACGTCGTACTTCGTGAACGCCAGGACCACCGCGGCCAGCACGGGCAGGCCGATCCAGAGCGAGGCGTGCAGCAGCGCGGGCGCCACCATGAGCATGCCGGCCCGCCGCCGTCGGCGCCCGGGGCCCGTCGGGGTCCGGCGGGTGCGCCGGGGCGGCGCCGGTTCAGGAGGTGCGGGCGGCCGCACGGGCCGCGCCTTCAGTACGGATGTCGCTCCCACGATGACGGGTCCTCACATCCGGCCGATGGCGGCCTCGGCGAGCCGGCCGAGTTCCGCGACGGCGTCCTTCGCCGACTGGCCGCCCACGATCGCGGGCTCCAGCGTCGGCTTGATCTTTTCGCGGATCTCCATCCAGGCGGCGGTGCCGCCCTCGGACGCCGCGTGCTGGAGGTTCTTCAGGGAGAGGTCGACGAACCGGTTCTCCTTGACGTAACCCGTGTCGTTGAGATCCCGCAGTCCGGGCACCGAGCCGCGCTGCCGGGCCGCGCCGAGGATCGACTCGGGTGTGGCCAGGTACTCCACGAGCGCGCGGGCCGCCGCCGGGTGCCGGGAGCCGGCCGACTGGGTGACGAGGGTGCCGCCCTGGAGCATCGCGGGCCTGCGGTTGGCCAGGACGAACGCGCCGAGCTTGTCCTCCTCGATCAGCTCCGGGTTCTGTTCCTTGACCTGGACCCACAGCGCGCTGGTCGTCATCATCATCGAGGCCCGGCCCGTCTGCACGTTCGACGGCGCTCCGGCGTCGGTCTTGCGCGCGTAGTCCGCCGAACCGTCGGTCACCAGATCCTTGAAGAACTGCAGCGCCTCCACCCCGCGGGCGTCGGTGAACAGCACCTTCCTGCCGTCCGCGCTGAACAGCTGACCGCCGTTGGCGAAGAGGAAGGTCTCCCAGCACTGGCGCAGATCGATGGAGAAGGGGTCGAAGCCGACCCGGCCGTTCTTCGTCAACTGCTTGGCGACAGCGCGCAGTTCGGACCAGTTGCCGGGCGTCCTGCGGATGCCGGCCTCGGCGAAGTGGTCCTTGCGGTAGACCACGATGCGGGTGTCGAGCACGACGGGCAGGGCGTACAGCCTGCCGTCGTGGCGGGAGGGTTCCAGCACCCGCTTCTCGTAGTCGTGGGCCTTCGCCAGCTTCTCCGGCAGTTCCGCGATCGCGCCCTTGGCGGCGAACGGCGGGATCCAGCCGACGCCCATCATGAGCACGTCGGGCAGCAGGCCGCCCGCGAGCCCGGTGGTGATCTTCTCGTTGAGCTGGGCGTACGTGGTGTAGTCCACGTTCACCTTGACGTCCGGATACTTCTTCCGGAACCCGCCCAGGGTGTCGCCCTCCAGGAGCGTCTTGCCCTTCGCGCCCTCGTAGATCGGGGTGAGGAGGGTGATCTCGCCCTCGGCGGGACCATCGGCCGAGCCGGCCGCGGAGGTGCCGGTGCCGCAGCCCGTGAGCGCGGCTGCGGTGCCCGCGCCGATGGCGGCGAGCAGCGACCGTCTGTTGAGTTCCATGAGCACCCCTTGAGGTGGAGTCTGTGGATCGATCCAGTGAAGAGGTCCCAGCCATGGCCGGGATGTACTGGTAAATCGATGCACTGAGACTAGGAATGCCGTCGGAGTGGCGTCAACAGCTGATGCACAAGAATTTTTCGCCCACGTTAACGGGTGTATCGGTAGAGAGACTTCAGTAAATCGATACACTAGGGTGGTCAGGGAGTTTCGAACCGGAGGTGGCATGAGCGGGGTAACGATCCATCAGGTCGCGGCGGCGGCGGGCGTCTCCGCGAGTACGGTCTCCAACGTCCTCAACGGGCGCACCGACCGTATGCAGGCGGCCACCCTGGCGCGTGTCGAGGAGACCATCGAGCGGCTGAGCTACCGGCCCAACCGTGCGGCGCGGATGCTGCGCACGGGCCGGATCAAGGTGATCGGCCTGATCGTGCCCTCCGTCGCGAACCCGTTCTGGGGGTCGCTCGCGCGGGAGCTGGAGGCCATCGCGCTCGCCGAGGGGTACCACGTGCTGCTCTGCAACAGCGAGCGCGATCCCGCGCGGGAACTCAAGTACGGCGAGGAGCTGTTGGCCGACGGGGTCAGCGGAGTGGTGCTCTGCTCCTCGCTGCCCTCCCTCGAACACGTCGAGCCGCTGCTCAGCCGAGGTCTGAAGATGGTCGCCTTCGACCGCACGGCCCAGGCGGGCGACCCGCCGTCGCTGGCGAGCATCAGCGTGGACAACGCCATGGGGGCGGAGCTGGCCACCCGCCATCTGCTCGAACTCGGCCACCGAAGAATCGCGTTCGTCTCCGGATCGGTCAACAGCGTCAACCGCCGTGAGCGGCTGCGGGGTTTCCGTGCCGCACTGGAGGAGGCCGGGCTCGACCCGGCCGACGCGACGGTCTGGCCCGGGGCGGACACCAGCGAGTTCGGCGACAAGGACGCGGCCGAGCTGGGCCGCAACGCCGCCCGCGAGCTGCTCTCCGGGCCCCGTCCGCCCACCGCGTTCGTCGCCATCAACGACATGTGCGCGATCGGGATCTGCCGGGGCGCCAAGGACGCCGGACGCACCGCCGGGCGCGATGTGTCGGTGGTCGGCTTCGACGACATCCTGCTCGCCGATCTCTTCGAGCCGCCGCTCACCACCGTCCGTCAGCCGCTGCCGGAGATGGCGGCGGAGACCTTCCAGCAACTGCGCGCCCGGATCGAGTCGGCGCCCTCGGCCGGCCGCTCCCTGCTGATCCGGCCACGCCTGGTGGTCCGGGAGTCGACCGCGCCCGCGCCCGCGCCGGCGGACGCGGTGACTCCGGACGCTCCGGACGCGGTCGCTCCGGCGGTGTGAGGAGCGCCGACCGCTGCCGCCGGGCCAGTTGTCGGCCGCGGCCCGGCCGCTGACGCGTCGGCCGGGCCGGCCACGTAGGCCGCGCCGGCCGCTCCGGGCGGTCACCCGGAGCGGCCGACCCGCCCTGTTGTCCGTTCGCGTGGGCCGACCCGCTCTGTCGCCCCTTCACTCCGGCCGAGCCGACGCGCCCGGTCGCGCGCACTCCGGCCGACGGGTCAGTCGGCCGACCGCGTCCAGCCCGTCGCCTCGATCCGGCCGGCGTCCCGGGGCCGTTCCGCGTCGAAGACCGTGCGGGCGCCGTCGCGGATCCGCAGACCGTCCACGTACGCGCCGCGCCCCACGTACAGCTGGTCGGTGGTGTAGCGCCACCGCAGGGTGACGTCCTGGCCGCGCCAGGCCGTCAGGTCCGCCTCCAGCCGGTGCCAGACGCGCCCCGACCAGCCGCTCACCGAGCCGGTCGGCTGCGGCTGCGGGTCCGGCCGGTGGCCCGGTCCCGGACGTACGGTGGTGAACGGCACCGGCCGCCAGTCCTGCCCCGCCGACGCCTCCAGGACGAGCCCGTCGGAGGCCGGCTCCGTGTCCCACCACAGCGCGCATTCCATGCGGGCCCGCGCGGAGTCCAGGCGCAGCGCGGGCAGCGTGAGCGTGGCGGTGGAGGCGCTCGCCATCCCGGAGAACCAGGCGGTGCGCCCCCGCTCGGGCCGGACCGGAACGGCCCGCGCCAGCTGGTTGGCGGTCGCCACCCGGGGCGCGCTGCCCGAGCGCCAACTCCGTACGGGATGGACCGAGTTGCCCAGCACGATGAGGAAGGTGTCGGTCGACGGGTCGAGCACCAGGCTGGTCCCGGTGAACCCGGTGTGGCCCGCGCTGCGCGGGGTCGCCATCGCGCCCATGTACCAGTGCTGGTAGAGCTCGAAGCCCAGGCCGTGCTCGTCGCCAGGGAACGCGGTGTTGAAGTCCGTGAACAACAGGTCGACCGAGTCCTCGGACAGGATGCGGGAGCGTCCGTACACCCCGCCGTTGAGGAGCGTACGGGCGAGGATCGCGAGGTCCCAGGCGCAGGAGAACACCCCGGCGTGGCCCGCCACCCCGCCGAAGCTGTAGGCGTTCTCGTCGTGCACCTCGCCCCAGACGAGACCGCGATCGAGACCGGACCAGGGCGGCCGGGCGTCCTCGGTGGCCGCGATCTTCGGCTTCCAGGAGGCGGGCGGGTTGTAGCGGGTGCGGTGCATCCCGAGCGGCGCGGTGATCTCCTCGCGGAGCAGGGCGTCCAGCGGGCGGCCGGTGAGGTGCTCCAGGATCAGTTGCAGCGAGATGAGGTTGAGGTCGGAGTAGAGGTAGGCGCTGCCCGGGGTGCTCGCGGGAACCTCCTCCCACAGCATCCGGAGCTTGCCCTCCCGGGTCGGCTCCTCGTACAGCGGGATCCAGGCGCGGAAACCCGAGGTGTGCGTGAGCAGGTGGCGGACCGTGATGTCCTGTTTGCCGCCGCCCGCGAAGTCCGGGAGGTACGAGGCGACCGTCGCCTCCAGCTCCAGCTCGCCGCGCTCGATCTGCTGGACAGCCAGGAGCGAGGTGAACAGTTTGGAGATCGAGGCCAGGTCGAAGACGGTGTCCTCGGCCATCGCGATCTGCTGGTCCGCCGGGAACTCCACCCCGGTGTCGGTCTTCTCGTCGTACGCGGAATAGCGCACCGCCTTGCCGATCGGCCGGTGCAGCGCCACCGTGCCGCCCCGCCCGGCGAGCAGCACCGCGCCCGCGTACCAGGGGTGCTCGGGGGAGTCGGCGAGATAGGCCTCGGCGTCCCGCACGAGCTGGTCCAGCGGCCCCTGGAGCAGCCCGGCGCGCGCGGCGCTTCCGCGTCGCAGCGTGGGCCGGTGCGCCCCTGACTCCATGCCCGCTCCCGTGTCCGCCGCTCCGCCGGCCGCCCCCGCGCCCGGCCCGCTCCGGGCGGCCGCGAGCGGAATCGGCGTCAGCGCGAGCGCACCGCCCAGCGCCAGTATCCCGCCGCCCAGCCGCCGCCGGGCGATGCCGCTCCCGGCCGCGTCGGATCCGGACCGGGAGCCGCCGCTCCCGGTCGGGCCTCCGCCTCCGCGCGCGCCCCGGCCGTCCGCCGCCCGTCCGTTCCCCAGTGTGTCCCCGGTCATCCGCAACTCCTTCCCGCGCCCGACGTCCGGTCACCGGGTCGCCCCGGGTGCCGGCGCCCGCGCGAAAGTAACTTCCGAAATCTCGCCGAGCAGTGAAAGTTCCCGCCGCCGCAGAGGTTACTGTCACCCTCGCGCTCCCGGGCGCCTCCAGGGCCGCAAAGAATCTGACACTGCATCAGAAAATCTCTTCCCTCGTCCGCCCGGCTGCGGCATCCTGCCGCCCATGGAGACGGAACTGAGTCGGCAACTGGGAATCGAGCACGCCATCTTCGGCTTCACACCGTTCCCCGAGGTCGCCGCGGCCATCACCAGAGCCGGCGGCTTCGGCGTGCTCGGGGCGGTCCGCTACACCGCGCCCGAGGACCTCGCGCGTGACCTGGACCGGCTGCACGAGAACGCCGACGGCAAGCCGTACGGCCTCGACGTCGTCATGCCGGCCAAGAAGGTCGAGGGCGTCACCGAGGCGGATGTCGAGGCGATGATCCCGGCCGAGCACCGCGGATTCGTGCGGGATCTCCTGGCCCGCCACGGCGTGCCCGAACTGGCCGAGGGAGAGGCGTCCGGCTGGCGCATCACCGGCTGGATGGAGGAGGTCGCCCGGAGCCAGCTCGACGTGGCTTTCGACTACCCGATCAAACTCCTCGCCAACGCCCTCGGCTCCCCGCCCGCCGACGTCATCGAGCGCGCCCACGACCACGGCGTCCTCGTCGCCGCCCTGGCCGGAAGCGCCCGGCACGCCCGGCGGCACGCCGAGGCGGGCATCGACGTCGTCGTCGCCCAGGGGTACGAAGCGGGCGGCCACACCGGGGAGATCGGCTCCATGGTGCTGGTCCCCGAGGTCGTCGAGGCCGTCGCCCCGCTGCCGGTGCTCGCCGCCGGAGGCATCGGCAGCGGCGAACAGGTCGCCGCCGGACTCGCCCTCGGCGCGCAGGGCGTCTGGCTCGGCTCCCTCTGGCTCACCACCGAGGAGGCCGACCTGCACTCCCCGGCGCTGACCGCCAAACTCCTGGCCGCGGGCTCCGGCGACACGGTCCGCTCCCGCGCCCTCACCGGGAAACCGGCACGCCAGCTCCGTACCGCGTGGACCGACGCCTGGGACGACGCGGCAGGGCCAGGCACCCTGCCCATGCCGCTCCAGGGGCTGCTGGTCGCCGAGGCCGTCTCCCGGATCCAGAAGTACGAGGTCGGGGAGCTGCTCGGCACGCCCGTCGGGCAGATCGTCGGCCGGATGACCAGCGAACGCAGCGTCCAGGCCGTGGTCGACGACCTCACCCGCGGCTTCGAACGGGCCGTCACCCGCATGAACCGCATCGCCGGAAGGAGCGCCACGTGAACCAGCCGCCCAACGGCTTCTGGGCCCAGGCCGCCGCCGACCCCGACCGCACCGTCCTGATCGCCCCCGACGGCGAGGAGTGGAGCGCGGGCCGACTGCACGCCGACGTCAACCGCATGGTCCACGGTCTGCGCGCGGCCGGGCTGCGCGAGGGCGACGCGTTCGCCGTCGTCCTGCCCAACGGCGTCGAACTCCTCACCGCCTACCTCGCCGCCTCACAGGCCGGCTTCTACCTCGTCCCGGTCAACCACCACCTCGTCGGCCCCGAGATCGCCTGGATCGTCGCCGACTCGGGGGCCCGCGTCCTGATCGCCCACGAACGCTTCGCCGCCACCGCGACGGCCGCCGCCGACGAGGCGGAGCTGCCCGCCACCCACCGCTACGGCGTCGGCACGGTCCCCGGCAGCCGCCCGTACGCCGAACTCCTCGACGGCCACCCCGCCACCCCGCCGGACGGCCGCACCCTCGGCTGGGTCATGAACTACACCTCCGGCACCACCGGCCGCCCGCGCGGCATCCGGCGTCCGCTGCCCGGCAAACGGCCCGAGGAGACCTACCTCGGCGGGTTCCTCGGCATCTTCGGCATCCGGCCGTTCGACGACAACGTCCACCTCGTCTGCTCCCCGCTCTACCACACCGCCGTGCTCCAATTCGCGGGCGCCGCACTCCACATCGGCCACCCGCTGGTCCTGATGGACGGCTGGGCGCCGGAGGAGATGCTGCGCCTCATCGACGCCCACCGCTGCACGCACACCCACATGGTCCCCACCCAGTTCCACCGCCTGCTCGCACTCCCCGACGAGACCAGGGCCCGTTACGACGTCTCCTCGATGCGGCACGCCATCCACGGGGCCGCGCCCTGCCCCGACCACGTCAAACGCGCCATGATCGACTGGTGGGGGAGCTGCGTCGAGGAGTACTACGCGGCCAGCGAAGGCGGCGGCGCGTTCGCCACCGCCGAGGACTGGCTGAAGAAGCCCGGCACCGTCGGCAAGGCCTGGCCGATCAGTGAACTGGCCGTCTTCGACGACGACGGAAACCGGCTCGCGGCGGGCGAACTGGGCACCGTCTACATGAAGATGAGCACCGGCGGCTTCAGCTACCACAAGGACGAGACCAAGACCCGCAAGAACCGCATCGGCGGCTTCTTCACCGTCGGCGACCTCGGTGTGCTGGACGAGGACGGCTACCTCTTCCTCCGCGACCGGAAGATCGACATGATCATCGCGGGCGGCGTCAACATCTACCCCGCCGAGATCGAGTCCGCCCTGCTCACCCACCCGGCCGTCGCGGACGCCGCCGCCTTCGGCATCCCGCACGCCGACCGGGGCGAGGAGGTCAAGGCCGTCGTCGAACCGGCCGAGGGCCACGAGCCGTCGGGCGAGCTCGCCGCCGCGATCCTCGCCCACTGCGAGGAGCGGCTGGCCGGGTACAAACGGCCCCGCAGCCTCGACTTCATCACCGCGATGCCCCGCGACCCCAACGGCAAGCTCTACAAACGACGCCTGCGCGAACCGTACTGGGAGGGCTTCGAGCGACCCCTGTGACGGATTGTGCCGAACCGGACGGACCACGGCCGTTCCCGCCCGGAATGCCGTCACCACGCGCCGACGAGGAGGCCGCAGGGCCGACGAGCGCGCGATGTCCTTCTCGCGGAACGGCCCGGGTGGTGAGGCGGTTTCCGAGGAGTCCTCAAGCCGACCGGCTCATGTTGGTCACCATGAAGGGCCCCTCGCAACCACACAACCAACGTCCCGACAACGATGCCGGAGCGCCGCCACCACGCGGGCGCGCCGCCACACCCCCGTCCAGCCCCCCATCCCCCGACGCCTTCCCGGCGCGGCTCCCCTCCCTGACCGGAATGCGGTTCGTCGCCGCCTTCATGGTGTTGATCTGCCACATCACCATCGTGGTCGTGCCCCGGGTGCAGGAGCCGTGGGTCGCCTCCGTCGGGGACTACCTCTACCCGGCCGGGCCGACCGGGGTGGTGTTCTTCTTCGTCCTGAGCGGCTTCGTGCTGACCTGGGTGGCCCGGCCCACCGACACCAAACGTCTGTTCTGGCGTCGTCGGCTGGTGAAGATCTACCCCAACCACCTCGTCACCCTGGCCGTCGTCACCGTCCTCATGCTCGTGTACGGGAACCCGGTCACGGCGGCCAACACCCTGCCCACCCTGTTCCTCGTGCAGAGCTGGATACCCTCCCAGGAGGTCGTCCTCAACTTCGCCTCCAGCGGTGCCAGTTGGACACTGGCCTGTGAGCTGCTGTTCTACCTCTGCTTCCCGGCGCTGCTGCTGCTGGTGCGCAGGGTCAGGGCGCGGCGGCTCTGGCTGTGGGCCGGGGTGGTCGCCGTCGCGATCTGCGTGATGCCGTTCGTGGCCTGGCTGCTCCCGGACACCCCGACCATGACCGACTCCCTGGCCAGCTCGATCCCGTGGTGGGAGGAGTGGTTCGTCTACTACTTCCCGGTCGTCCGGGCGCTGGAGTTCGTTCTCGGCATGCTGGTCGCGCAGATCGTCCTGAGCGGCCGGTGGATCCGCCTCGGCCTCCTGCCCGCCGTCGTGCTGGCGCTGGCGAGCTATCTCGTCATCGTCAAGACGCTGCCGGAGACGTTCAGTCAGTCGTCCGGGATCGCGTTCTTCCTCGCCCTGGTCATCGCCGCCGCGGCCACCGCCGACGCGGACGGCCGGCGCACGCTCCTGAAGAGCCGGACCATGGTCTTCCTCGGGGAGATCTCCTTCGCGCTCTACATGGTGCACTGGTTCGTCCTGGGCTACGGACCGCTCGGCATGTCCAAACCCGATGGCTGGATGCGCCAGTCGACGCTTTCGCGTGCGCTCTATGAGAGCGCTCTCGTGATCGCTGTCAGCATGCTGCTCGCCTGGCTGTTGTACGTGAGCGTCGAGCGCCCGGCGATGCGGCGCTGGAGCAGGCCCGCCCCGCCGAAGGACACCGCTCGAACGACCCCCGAACCGGTGATCCGGGCCTGACCGACGGCCGTCCGCGTGCCGCACGGCGCGGTCGGCTCGCGCGTCCGTGCGCGCCTTCCCCCTGGAGTGGGGGAGGGCGCGCACGGACGCGCATCGGTGGCCGTCGGCCGTCCGGTCAGATGATCTTCACCTCGGGGACGTACACGATCCACTTCCCGCCCCGGGCGCGGAACTCCTGCTCCTTGGCGATGATCTCGTCCGCGTGGTTCCACGCGAAGAGCAGCGCGTAGTCGGGGTACGGAGCGGAGAACTCCTCCATCGGCCGGACCGGGATGTGCGTCCCGGGGGTGAGCCGGCCCTGCTTGGCCGCCGTCGAGTCGAACACCGCCGGAACGAGGTCCGGGCCGATGTCGCAGTAGTTGGCGACGGTGGCGCTCTTCGCCGTCGCGCCGTACGCGGCGACGGTGTGGCCCTGCTCGCGCAGCTGGGCCAGCAGCGTGGTGAGCGCCTCGCAGTTCCGCTTCACCTCGACGGCGAAGTTCTCCAGGATCGTGATGTCCACGATCTGGCGCTTGCGCTCCTCGGCGATCAGCGCGTCGACGGCCGCCGCGGGCTCCCGACGCCCCTCGCGGCCGATGGTGTAGCGCACCTCGCCGCCGTGCACCGGGAGGCGCTCGACGTCGACGAGTTCGAAGCCGAACCTGCGCGCGGTGGCCCGTACGGACGAGGCCGAGAACAGGTAGAAGTGCTCGTCGTAGATCTGGTCGAAGCTGGTGCGCTCGACGATGTCCCCGAGGTAGGGGTCCTCGAACACGAAGATGCCGTCGGGGGCCAGCAGGGCGTCGACCCCGCGGAACACCGAGTCCAGGTAGGGGATGTGGCAGATGGTGTTCGCCGCGTAGATCACGTCGGCTGGTCCGTCGGCCGCGCGGATGGCGGTGGCCGTCGACTCCTGGAAGAAGTCGATCTGCACGCGGACGCCCTTGCCGGCGGCCAGCTCGGCCACATCCCGGGACGGGTCCACGCCCAGGTGCCGGACGCCCTGTTCGGCGACGGTCTTGAGCATGACCCCGTCGTTGCAGCCGATCTCCACCACGAAGGGGTCCTCACCCCGCCCGCCCGCCGCGAGCAGCTGGTGGGCGGTGCGGGTGAAGTGGTCCCGCATCACCGAGGACATCGAGGAGTGGTACGGGTAGTCCGCGCGGAACATCCGTTCGCGGGGCACTTCTTCCATCAGCTGCACCATGGTGCACTGTTCGCAGACGCCCACGGCGAGCCGGTAGAAGAATTCCTCCGAGCTGTCCTCGGGCCTGCGGAAGGCGTCGGAGAGAGGCTGTCGGCCGAAGTCGAAGAACTCCTGCACCACGCCTTGGCAGATACGGCATGAAGTCATGTCGGTGACCGTAGGCGCGGGTTCTCGAAAATTGCTCGACAGGAACTTGACGGGGTGCCACGCCCGCTCATTCGAGAAGGACCCCGGATTCGAGCGCACATCGAGACCTGCTCGAATGCCCCATGGTGCACTGACCGCCCTGCGGTGTTGTGCAACCAGTGATCGAGAGGTGTCACCCGGTGAAGGGGATCATTCTTGCGGGCGGATCCGGAACCAGACTCCAGCCCGTGACCATCGCCGTTTCCAAGCAGCTGCTGCCGGTCGGCGACAAACCGATGATCTACTACCCGCTGAGCATTCTGATGCTGACCGGCATTCGGGAGATCCTGGTCATCTCGACCCCCGACGATCTCCCGCAGTTCCGGCGGCTGCTGGGCGACGGATCACATCTCGGGCTTCAGATCGAATACGCCGAACAGATCGAGGCCAACGGACTCGCGGAAGCATTCGTGATCGGCGCCGACCATATCGGCGACAGCTCGGTCGCCCTGATTCTGGGCGACAACATCTTTCACGGGCACAGTTTCTATTCCGTACTCACGGAAAACAGCCGGGACGTGTCCGGGTGCGTTCTGTTCGGCTATCCGGTGAACGATCCCGAGCGCTACGGTGTGGGCGAGGTCGACGCCGACGGCCGGCTCGTGTCCATCGAGGAGAAGCCCACGCACCCGCGGTCCAACCGGGCCATCACCGGGCTGTACTTCTACGACAACTCCGTCGTGGACGTCGCGAAGAACGTCCGGCCGTCGGCGCGCGGCGAACTGGAGATCACCGATGTGAACCGCTGGTACCTGGAGCGCGGGCGCGCCAGGCTGGTCGACCTCGGCCGGGGCTTCGCCTGGCTGGACACCGGTACCCCCGAGTCGCTGCTGATGGCCGGACAGTACGTCGGGACGCTGGAGGCGCGGCAGGGCGTACGCATCGCCTGCGTGGAGGAGGTCGCCCTGCGCATGGGCTACATCACCAGCGACGAGTGCCACAGCCTCGGCGTCCGGCTCTCCAAGTCCCGTTACGGGCAGTACGTCATGGCCATCGCCGAGGAGCTCGCCGGCCTCTAGAGTCTGTCCTCCTCGGTGGGCGTACGACGGCTACGGTCTCTCGGCATGCTCATCCGGTGGGGGGAGTTCCCCCCACCGGATGATCCGCGCGGCCGCCCCCCGGCGGTCGCCCGCAGGGGGGCTGGTCAGGCCCCCCGGTCCACCGGCCGGAACTCGATGTCATGGCGTTCGGCCTTGTCCGCGGCGAAGCGCAGCAGACGGTCGCCCTCCGCCATGACGGACTCCTCCTCGGCTCCCGTCAATGGCCGGAACAGTTTGACGACCAGCGTGGCCCCGGCCTTCTCCTGCCGGATGTGCCAGAGCCCCTGCACGAAGCCGTCCACGGTCACCGCCGCCTCGACGACGATGTGCTTGCGCACCACCTCGTCCATCATCCGGGAGCGGTCGAAGTGACTGAGGACCACGTTGTCGAGCGCGGCGAGGAACCGGACCGGCGCCGGGGTGTCCGGGTCGGGCAGCGGGGCGTCGGGGAGGTCGTAAAGGTCCTGGCCGGCCTCGTCGCGGTGGAGCCGCAGTTGAGATCCCAGGCCGTCGACCACCTCGCGCAGCCGTGTCATCCCGCTCCAGGCCTGGACGTCCTTGACCGTCGCCGGGCCGAACGCGGCCAGGTAGCGCAGGACCAGCTTGCGGGCCGCCTGCTCCTCGACGGCCGGACTCCGGCCGATCCAGTGGTCGGCGAGCGCGATGGGCGTGGCCCCCCGCTTGCCCCAGGTGCCGTCCGGCGGCGGGTGCACCACCGGCAGCAGCCCCTGCACCGACCGGGCCATGCCGACCTTGTCGGTGCCGGGCCACCGCTCCACCAGGGCCCGGCCCAGCTCCACCCGGGTCACCGTGCCCTCACCGATGAACTCCCGGGAGAACGCCGCGATCTCGGCCAGGTCGAGCCCGGCGGTGAACTTGCCGAAGGCCCCCTTCTGCCACCGGTCCAGCATCGGCTGCAGGAGCGGCCGGACCCACAGGTAGTCCTCGGTGCTCAGCAGGTGCTGGGTCCCCCGGAACAGCGTCGCGCGCACCACCCGGCGCTCGTACAGCAGCCGGGTCAGATCGTCGAGGCGGAAGTCCGCAACCCGGCTCCACAGGCCGATGTAGGGCGGATCGGGGTCCTGTGCCTGCAGTCCGACGAGGCGTTCCGTCACCTCCAACGCCGAGAGGCCGGTCCGCTCCAGCAGCAACTGCCGTTGCGAGGTGGCCCTGTTCAGGCTCCGGCGGGTGAGCAGTGCCATGGTGTCCTTCCGGAGCGCGTGCGAGGCGGGAACTGTGCCGGACGATAGCCGGGATCGCGGTCATCCACTGTCCGCGATCACTTCGGCGAGTCCCCGGGCGGACGCCTCCAGTCATTCCCCACCCGCACTCCAGACGGCGGACCCAGCATCTGCGCGGGCACGACCGTCGCCCGACCGGCTCACGGGGAACGGAGAGGAACGGCTCATGGAAGCCAAGGAACTGGGTGTCGTCGGCGCGCACGTCTTCACCCCGCAGGTGTTCGCGGACCCACGCGGCGCGTTCGTGTCGCCCTTCCAGGAGGAGGCGTTCGTCCGGCAGACCGGGCATCGGCTGTTCCCGGTGGAACAGATCAGCCACAGCCGCTCCCGCCGGGGCGTCGTCCGCGGGGTGCACTTCACCCGCACTCCGCCGGGTATGGCGAAGTACGTCCACTGCCCCCGGGGCCGGGCGCTCGACATCATCGTGGACCTGCGGCGCGGCTCGCCGACCTTCGGCCGCCACGCCACCGTCGTCCTCGACCCGGTGGACTTCCGGGCGGTGTACTTCCCCGTCGGTCTGGGCCACGCCTTCGTCGCGCTGGAGGACGACACGGTGATGGCCTACACCCTGTCCCTGGCCTACGCCCCGGAGAACGAACTGGCGTTGTCGGTGGACGACCCCGACCTGGCGCTGCCCCTGCCCGAGGGCATCGAACCGGTCGTCTCGGAACGCGACCGGGTGGCCCAGAGCCTCGCACAGGCCCTGGAGTCGGGGGTGCTGCCCGACTACGAACAGTGCCTGGAGCTGGACGCCCGACTCGCCCGCTGAGACGGTACGCCGACGGCGCCCGGCCCCGGCCGCGACCAGCCGGATTCGAGCGGGAATCAGGCACCGGCTCCTAGGTTCCGGAACATGAAGATTCTCGTGGCCACAGGGCCTGCCCACCCGCTGTACTTCCCGGTCGTGCCCATTGCCTGGGCGCTGCGCGCCGCCGGTCACGAGGTGCTCGTGACGGTCCCCGAAAGCTTCGAATCCGCCGTACGCGGTTCCGGTCTCGCCATGACGCCGGTGCACGGCCCCCTGGACATGGGCGAGGTCATGGCCCTGGACCGGGAGGGCCGGCCGGTCCGCGTCCCCGACAACGACGCCGACATGGCCGCGGGCGTCGGAGCCGGCTTCGGCCGGCTGGCCGCGCGGACCGTCGACGCCACCGTCGAGCTCGTCGGGCGCTGGCGGCCCGACCTCGTGATCACCGACTCGTACTCCTTCGCGGCCCCGGCCATCGCCGCCGGGATGCACGGCGTCCCGTGGGTCAAGCACATCGTCGGCCCCGGCGATCTGCCGGTCGCCGACGCGGTGGAGCGGGAGATGACCCCGGAACTGGAGCGCCTGGGGCTGGCCGAGCTGCCCCCGCCCGCCCTGGTCCTCGATAACTGCCCCCCGGCGCTCGGCGACCCGGCGCCCGGGGCGCAGCCCGTACGGTATGTCCCCTTCGGCGAGCCGGGCGCCGTGCCCGGCTGGGTCCACGAGCCCCGCACCCGGCCCCGGCTGCTGGTGACCCTCGGGTCCGTCCAGCCGCAGATCGGCGGCATCCCGATGCTCGGCCAGATGATCCAGGCCCTCGCGACCCTGGACGCGGAGCTGGTCGTCGCGGTCGCCGACCACCTGGTCGACAAGCTCGGCACGCTCCCGGACAAGGTCGTCGCCGCCGGATGGATCTCGCTGACCTCCGTGCTGCCCGGCTGCGACGCGGCCGTCCACCACGGCGGCCCCGGCACCATGATGGCCTGCCTCGCCCAGGGCATCCCCCAGGTAGTCGTCCCCGGCCGCGGCAAGCCCCTGGAAGCCATCGCCCGGCTCGCCGACCTCGGCGCGGTGCGCCACCTGCCGCCCGCCGACCTGACCCCGCAGAGCCTGCTGGACTCCTGCCGCACCCTGCTGGAGGACACCGGCTACGCCAAGCGGGCCATGGAGGTACGCGAGGAGATCGCCCGGCAGCCCTCGCCCGGCGCGGTCGTGCCGGTCCTCGAAGACCTCGTCCTGCGGCACAGGACGGCCTAGGGCCGTGCCCACGCCCCGGCCGGGCGCGCCCGGCGCACTCCGGACGGCCGTCCTCGGCGGCACCGGCTGGCTCGGCAGACACGTCTGCGAGCTGGCCGCCCGGCGCGGCCACCACGTCCTCGCCGTGGCCCGGCGGCCCCGGCCGCACGTCGCCACCCACCGGTTCGCCGGGCTCGACCTCGCCCACGCCTCGCCCGAGAGCATCGGCCGGCTGCTGCGCGAGCACCGGGTGGACGTCGTGGTCAACGCCACCGACGCGGCGAACGCCACCGACGGCTGGGCCAGGACCGACGAGGACCTGGCGGACC
Organism: Streptomyces sp. SID14515; assembly: GCF_010548505.1. NCBI lineage: Bacteria > Bacillati > Actinomycetota > Actinomycetes > Kitasatosporales > Streptomycetaceae > Streptomyces > Streptomyces sp. SID14515. The sequence goes on from NZ_JAAGMH010000097.1 coordinate 161,470, forward strand.
TGAACCTCGGTCTGGTCTGCCGCCTCCTCGCGGCCCTGGGCACCGTGGACAGACGTGTCCGCCTCGTCCACATCGGCACGATGCACGAGTACGGCGAGGTCTCCGCGGGCACCGTCATGGACGAGGCGCTCCATCCGCGCCCGGTGACCCCGTACACCCGGAGCAAACTGGCCGGTTCGCAGGCGGTGCTGGCAGCCACCCGGACCGGTGCGGCGGACGGGCTGGTCCTGCGGGTCGCCAACGTCAGCGGCCCCCACCCGTCGCCCGAGAGCTTTCCCGGCAAGCTCGTCGCGCTGTTGCGTGAGGCGGTGGCCACCGGTGACCGGATGCCGGTCACCCTGGGCGACGCGCGGCGCGACTTCGTGGATGTACGCGATGTCGCCGAAGCGGTCCTGAAGGCCGCCGAGTCGAGGGCGACCGGCCAGGCCGTGAACATCGGCAGCGGGACGGCCGTGGACATGCCCACCCTGGTGCGGCTCTTCGTCACCGCCGCCGGCTTTCCGGCCGAGATCCTCGACGAACGGGCCCAGGAGGTCCGCAGCCTCGGCGGCGCCTGGACCCGGGCCGACATCCAACGCGCCGCGCAGCTGCTCGACTGGCGGCCCCGGACCACCCTCGCCGTCTCCCTGCGGGACATGTGGCGGACGGACCGGGCGGAGCACCAACCGGTGGTCGGCCGGTAGGCGGACCGGCGGGCGGAACGAGGAAGGGGGTCCGGGCCAACTGGCCCGGACCCCCTTCGTCCGCTTCAGCGCGGCGCTCTCACTTCAGCACGCCGACGAACAGCCCGCAGCCGAACCGGTCGGTGCGGATGTACTCGACCGAGCAGCCCGCCTCCTCGAAGGCCCGCTCATAGGTATCACGAGTGAACAACCGCATCCGGTGCACGTCCGTGAAGTGCCGGATCCCGCCGTCCTTCAGCGCGTCCAGGTAGTGGACGACGATCGGGACCCGGTCGCCCTCGCGGGTCGAGTGCGAGATCCGCACCGTGACCCGGCCGTCGGACCGCACGAGGTCCTCCGCGATGTACCCGGGAAGGAACGCGTCCGGGAAGTACCAGGGTTCGAGCACGATGACCCCGCCGGGCGTCAGGTGCCGGGCCATGCCGCTCAGGGAGGCCTCCAACTCCTCGGGGGTGTCCATGTACCCGATGGAGCTGAACATGCAGATCACCGCGTCGTAGGACCGCTCCAGCGAGAAGTCCCGCATGTCGCCGGCGTGCACCGGAAGGCCGGGCATGCTCTCCCCGGCCTTGGCGATCATGTGCTCGGAGAGTTCGAGCCCCTCCACCACGTCGAAGGTCTCCCGCAGGAAGGCCATGTGGCCGCCCGTCCCGCAGGCCACGTCGAGCAGTGTGCTCGCGTCCGGCCTCCGGGCCCGTACGTGGGCGGCCACCTCGGCGGACTCCGCCGGGTAGTCCTTGCCGCGGCCGGCGTAGATCAGCTCGTAGATCTCCGCGAGTCCGGAGCCGTACACCTCTTCGCCCATGGCCCTCACACGTCCCAGGTGACGGGCAGCTCGTGAACGCCGTACACGATCGCGCCCTCCTTGCGGGGCACCTCGTCCAACGGCTTGACCAGCCGCAGCGAAGGGATCCGGCGGAACAGCGTGGTCCAGACGATCTGCATCTCCAACCGGGCCAGCTCCGCGCCGATGCACAGGTGCGCCCCGTACCCGAACCCGACCTGCTTGCGGCTGCCCCGGCTCAGGATCAGCTCGTCGGGGTCGGGGAAGACCTCGGGGTCCCGGTTGGCGGTGAGCAGCAGGCACAGGATCCCGTCGCCGGCCGGGATGACCGTGCCGTCGATCTCGATGTCCTCCAGCGCGACCCGGGGCACCCCCACGTCGCCGATCGTCACCACGCGCAGCAGTTCCTCGGTGGCCGGGCCGATCATCTTCTCCGGGTCGGCCAGCAGTTCCGCCAGCTGCTCCGGGTGCTCCAGCAGAGCGGCGGTGCCGAAGGAGATCATGCTCGCGGTGGTCTCGTGACCGCCGTTCATCAGCATCCGGACCATGTTGACCAGATCGCGTTCCGTGTACTCCTCGCCCGACTCCTCGTACGCCGCGATGGCCATGCTGATGACGTCCTCGCCGGGCGTCTCCGTCTTGAGCCGCACCAGCTTCTCGACGTACGCGTTGACCTCGGTGATCGCGGCCCGCCGCTGCTCGGGCGTACTGCGGCCGCCGAACATGTTGTTGCTGTGCTCGATGATGAAGTCGTGGTCGTCCTGCGGGACGCCCAGCATCTCGCAGATCACCGTCGTCGGCAGCGACAGCGAGAACAGCCGGTGGAAGTCGACCGGCGGGGCCAGGTCGAGTATCCGGTCGATGTGTTCGTCGACGATCTCCTGGATGCGCCCGCGCATCTTCTGCACCCGCTGGTACGTGAACGCGGCGGCGACCTTGCCCCGCGCCCGGGTGTGCTCCGGCGCGTCGTACCCGATGAAGGAGGTCTCCGTGCGGAACTCCGGCGGGGCGATGAAGTAGAAGGGGAAGCCGGGCAGCTTGCGCGAGGCGCTCACCCGGGGGTCCGTCAGCAGACTGCGGATGTTGGCGTAGCCGGTCACCGTCCAGACCCGCAGGCCCGACTGGGCGAGCGTCACCTGCGTGACACCCTTCTCGACCATTTCCGGATACTGCGCGGGCGCGGTGAACGGCCCCTGGCGCGCGTAGGGGAAGGGGGTGTGGGCGACGGGGCAACGGGATTCGGTCGTCATCGTGCGATCTCCTTGGCTGTCCGGCCCTTCTCGGGGCGCGGGGGCGGTCACGGCCGGAGGCCCCGGGGCGTCCGGGGCGTCCGGTCATCCCTGGGTGCGCAGCCCCGATCCGGGCCCGGTGGCGGCGACCCCGTCCACGGTCGGCTCCTTGGCGTCCCAGTCGATGTGATGGCTCATCATCCAGGTGGGGTCGCCCTTGCCCCCGGTCCCGCGAAAGGCTCTGGAGATGAAGAAGTTGCGCAGCAGACGGCCCGCCGGGCCGCGCCGGATATTGCCCTCGTTGTTGTACTTCCCCTGCGCGACGATGTCCTCGACGCGCTTGCGCCTCGCCGCCTCGTAGCTGACGAAACCCCGCTCGGGCGAGGGCGCGTCGCGCAGGCACTTGGCCAGCACGACCGCGTCCTCCATGGCCACCGCGCAGCCCTGGCCCGCCGTGGGGGACACCGCGTGCGCCGCGTCGCCGATCACGATCATCCGGTCGCGGTGCCAGCGGGGCACCGGCGGCAGGTCGTACGTCGGGGACGGCGGTGCGAGGTCCCGGGTCGCCCCGATGATGGCGGCCGCCGGAGTGCGGTCGCCCTCGAACAGGCGCAGCAGGTCCCCGCGCCAGGTCGCCGCCCTGAGCCGCAGCAGCTCCTGGTCCGGCTCCTCGGCGCGCGGCGGGTTGGCGAACCACCAGAGGCTGCCGTCGGGGTGCTTGGTGTAGCTGAAGAAGCTCCGCTTGCCGAAGAACATCCGGATGACCCCCGGCGGGCCCTCCAACTGGAGTCCCTCGGCGCGGCCGAAGGCGTTGAGCACCCCCAGATAGCGCGGCGAGGGAGCCGCGGGGTCGATGATCCGGCGGACCTGCGAGCGCAGACCGTCCGCCCCCACCAGAAGATCGGCCTCGGCGTGCGTCCCGTCCTCGAAGACCGCCCGCACCCGGTCGCCGTCGACGCTCGCGTCGACGATCCGCTTGCCGAACTCGATCGGGATCCCGCGCCGCGCCGCCTCGTCCCGCAGCCCGACGTAGAGGTCGGAGCGGCGGATCGTCTGGATGATCTGGCCCCGGTCCGCCAGCCGGTCGGTGGCGACGTCGCCGGTCAGCGCCCGGCCGGTGTCGCTGTAGAACGCGATGGCGGGCGTGTCGAAGCCCTTGTCCCGGACCAGATGGCCCAGGCCGATGCTGTCCAGGGCGTCGATGCCGTTCGGGCCGATGTTGACGAAGTTGCCGATGCCGTCGGCGGTGCGGTCGAAGGCCTCGTAGAGGGTGGGCTCGAAGCCCGCCTTCTGGAGGGCGATGGCGCAGACGGCCCCGGCGATCCCGCCGCCGATGACGAGCACGCGAGTCATGATTCCTTCCTCTGTTCACGGAGGGTGGAGCCGGTGCCGCCGTCCGCCGGAACGTCCGGGCGGCTCACGGTGCTCGGGCAGGACGTGTCCTCGGGCAGGACGCCGTCGACCAGGTAGCCCTCGACGAGCCGGTCCACGTCCGGATTGCCGGCGAAGCCGTAGATCTCGTGCTGGCCCGAGTCGGCGACCGTGATCAGCCGGTGCCCGAGCCGGGCGGCCATCGCGGCCCCGCCCTCGTAGTGGTCGGTCGGGTCGCCCTCGGCGTGCACGACCAGCCCGGCCGGGTAGCCGCGGGCGGACAGTTCCACGGGCCGCTCCGGCGGGGTGAACGTACGGAACGCCCCCACCCAGGTCTGGGCGCGCATCACGCCGTAGCCGTACGGGAAGTGTTCCCGGAAGCGGCGCATGTCCGCGTAGTAGACCTCCAGGTCCGCCGGCCAGTCCTTCTCGACCGTCACCGCGTCGAGCACCCCGCACCGGGTCTCGCCCTCGGTCTCGCTCGGCGGCCACACCTTCTCGTTCGCGAGCCACTTCCCGGCCGCCTCGGCGCCGCCCGTCCGGACGTCGGCCACCAGGTCCGCCAGCTCCCGCCACTTCGAGCGGTCGGCCGAGCGGGACCCCATCGCCCCGTCGAACAGCGAGCGCAGCGGGACGGCGCCCGGGGTGGTGGTGATCGCGGCGGCGGCCGCCTCGACCGCGGCGAGCACCTGCTCGCCGGTGGTACCGAGCCCGAAGTGGCCCGCGCGCCGCGCGGTCCAGGCGGCCCAGGCCTCCACGTTGTCCCGGTTGGCGCGCCCCTGGGCCATGGCCTGCTCGCGCCAGGACCAGTCGGGATGCACACAGGAGTCCAGGACGCTGCGGTCCAGCCGGTCGGGGAACAGCGCTCCGTAGACCGCGCCGAGGTAGGTGCCGTAGGTGTAGCCCAGGTAGTTGAGGCTGTCCTCGCCGAGCACCGCGCGGATCACGTCCATGTCCCGGGCGGTGTTGGGCGTGTTGACGTGCGGACGCAGCTCGCCGCCCGCCCGCAGGTTGCCTTCCTCGCGGATGCGGAAGTCCTCGGAGATCACCGCGAAGGCGGAGTCCGGGGGGCGTGAGTCGAACGGCGCGGCCGTCGGGGTGATCTCGCCGCGCAGGGGCGTGGAGTCCCCGGTGCCGCGCGGGTCGAAGCCGATCAGGTCGTAGACCTCGGTGAGCCCGGTGTGCGCCAGCGCGGCGGGAAAGCCCCGGCCGAGCCCGAAGTAGCCCCCGGGCCCTCCGTTGACCAGCAGCAGGATGCCGCGACGCCGCTCCGGGTCCTTGGCCCGGAGCCGGCTGACGGCGATCGAGAGCCTGCGGCCCGCGGGGTCCGTGTAGTCCATCGGCACCTCCACCACCGCGTGCTCGACGGGTGCGTGGGTCGGTGCGGCCGCCGGAAGCCAGGCGGAGGCGGCACCGCCGCCGGGAGGCGCCGGGGCCCACCGGGGCCGCTGCTGGTGGAACGCCGTCAGCGCGTTCGCGCCCGGGGCGTTCGCGCTCGGGTCGGGCCCGGTGTCGCGCGGGGTTTCACGGGTTGTCATGACGATGCGCTCGACTTCCTTGTCGCAGGGGCAGAAGGGGAGGGCGTCCCGGCCGTCGGGAGGCCGACGATCTCCAGGACCGCCACCGACCAGGCGAAACCTCCGCCGGCGCTGACGAGGGCGCAGAACTGTCCGGGGGCCAGGGCGCCGGTCCGCACCAGATGGGCCAGGCCCCCGAAGGGATCGCCCGCACCCAGGTGCCCCACCCCGGACCCCCACGACCAGGTGCTCCGGTCGGGGTCGATGTCCAGTGCGCCGAAGAACTGGAAGTCCATCTTCGGGCGGCCCAGATGGGGCAGCACGAACCAGGCGATGCCGTCGGCCTTCACATCCGCCTCGGTCAACGCCCGCTCGAAAGCCTCACGTTGCCCGACCTGCAGGCGGTCGATGAGCTCGCCCATGCCGAGTTGCTCGACCAGCCGCGCCCGGTGTCCGGCCACACTGACCGGGGAGCGGACGCCCAGCGGCGTCGTACCGAACGGGTCGTCGCCCCGGCCCATCGACTCCAGCGTCGGATCGGAGACCGTCACCAGGCTGCGCAGGCGGGCGAAGCCGCCGGCGGTGGACAGGACGGCCGCCGTTCCGCCGTCCCCGCACACCGTCCCCGGGTCGGTCTCCCAGCGGTCGAACCCGGGCAGGGCGAACCGGTCGCCCGTGGTGATCAGCACACTGTGCGGAGCCCGGCCGGACAGCAGCGCGGCGACCGCCAACTCCATGGCCGCCATACCGCCGTTGGAGAGCTGCCCGACGTCCATCGCCGGGCAGGAGCCGCCCACCGCCTCCCGCTGGACGTAGGAGGCGGGCGCCCAGAGGTCGTGCCCCTGGTAGTACGTACTGGCGTGCAGGACCAGGCCGATGTCCTCACGCTCGGCTCCAGCCGAGCGCAGGGCCTCCCGGGCGGCTCGCACCGCCATCTCGGGCCCCGACTCCTCACCGACGCACACCGAACGCATCCGGCTGCGCCGGATCGTCCGCTCGTCCGCGAGCCCCTGCCGCGCCACCTCGGCGACGGGCAGGGCAGGCGGCAGATGAAGCCCGACCCCGGAAATGAACACGTCCGTGACGCTCACCGGATCCTCCCTCGTGCACCACTCGGCCGGATCGTCGCCGGCGGGTGAAGCCGGATACGGCCCCCGGGCCCGGAGTCTGTGGCGGCGACGTCAAAACCGGCTCAAGGCCGGATGGAGCCCCCGCGGTTCGAACCGTTCTCAGGCGCGGCTCGAACGCCGGGACGCACCGTGTGGCCGAATCCCAGGAAAGGTACGTGGATGCCGCTCTTGCCCCCGACCACCCGGCCCGTCGCCCTGATGTTCGCCGGACAGGGCGCCCAGCACCCCAGGATGGCGGCGGGCCTCTACGGCCACGACGCGTCGTTCACCGCCTGGATGGACCGCGCCTTCACGCTGTACGAGGACGCCGGACCCGCGCTGCGGTCCGAGTGGCTGGCCGAGCGCCCCTCACCGCTGTACGACGACGTGTCGGTGGCCCAGCCCCTGCTGTACGCGGTGAACCACGCGCTCGGCCGGATGCTGCTGGAGCGCGGCGTGCGCCCGGTGGCCCTGATCGGACACAGCGTCGGCGAACTCGCGGCCGCCACCCTGGCCGGAGTGCTCGACTTCACCGACGGGATCCGGCTGTTGCGCGACCGCGTCCGGCAGTTCGCCGACACCCCACCGGGCGGGATGCTCGCCGTGGCGGCCTCGGAGGCCGAGGTCGCCGACCTCCTGAACGCTGATGTACACCTGGCGGCGGTCAACGCCCCCCGGCAACTGCTGCTGGCCGGCGCGGAGGCCCCGCTGGCGCAGGCGGCCCGGACGCTGGAGGAACGAGGGCTGATCTGCCGCAGGGTACGCGCCCGGCAGGCGTTCCACAGCCCCCTGGTCGCCGAGGCGGTGACGGCCTCCCTGCCGGACTGGCGGGCCACCGGACTGCGGCCCCCGCGACTGCCCCTGTACTCCGCCTACACCCGGGGCCCGCTCACCGACCGGGAGGCGGTGGACCCGTACTTCTGGGCCGGGCAGGCCGCCGCGACCGTCCATTTCGCCCCCACGCTCACCCGGCTGCTGGCCGACCACGACTGTCTGCTGGTCGAGGCCGGACCGGGCAACAGCCTCAGCGTCCTGGCCCGCAGACAGCCGTCCGTGGTCGCCCGACGCAGCTCCGTGCTGCCGCTGCTGCCCGACCGGTGCCGGGGCGACGAGGCCGACCGCCGGGAGGCCGCAGCGGCCGTGGAGCGGCTGTTCGCGCCGCTGGAGGCGACCGCGCGCACGCCCACACCGCCCGCCCGACCGCCGCATCCGGAGGAGGAGACCGTGTCCCAGAACCCGACCCGACGACCCACGCCCCGGCAGCAGGAACCCGTCGCGGTGGTCGGCATGTCCTGCCGGTTCCCCGGCGCCGACGGCCTCGACGCGTTCTGGCGGCTGTTGATCTCCGGCAGCGAGGCCATCGGCCCGGCCGGGAGCAGGAGGGCCGGGCGCCGCGACGGCGGCTACCTCGACGGTGTCGAGCTCTTCGACGCGGAGTTCTTCCAGATGCCCGCGCCGGAGGCCGCCGCGACGGACCCCCAGCAGCGGCTGCTCCTCGAACTGGCCTGGCACGCCCTGGAGGACGCCCGGACCGCCCCCGGCACCCTGTCCCGGGAGCCTGTCGGCGTCTTCGTCGGCAACTGCGCCGACGACTACTCCCTGATGGGCCGGGCCGCCGGGATCGCCACCGCCTACACGATGACCGGGAGCGGCCGGGCGTTCCTGGCCAACCGCCTCTCCCACTTCCTCGGATTCACCGGCCCCAGCCTGACCGTCGACACCGGGCAGTCCTCGTCGCTCAGCGCCCTCCACCAAGCGCTGCGTTCGCTGGAGGCGGGGGAGTGCTCGGCGGCTCTCGTCGCAGGGGTACAGCTCAACCTCGCCGCCGAGGGCGACGACGCCGTCCAGGCGCTCGGCGCCCTCTCGCCCCGGGGGCGGTGCCACACGTTCGACTCCCGGGCCGACGGAATCGTCCGGGGCGAGGGGGCCGGCGTCCTGCTCCTCAAGCCGCTGGAGCGAGCGCTCGCCGACGGCGACCGGATCTACTGCACCGTGCTGGGCAGCGCCATGAACAGCGACGGCGGACGGACCGGCCTCACCGCGCCCAGCGGCGAGGCCCAGCAGTCGGTGCTCACCGCCGCCTGCCGGCGCGCGGGCGTCGCGCCCGAAGACGTCTCCTACGTCGAACTGCACGGTACGGGAACGGCGTTGGGCGACCCGGTCGAGGCGTCCGCGCTCGGCGCGGTGCACGGCTCCGGGCGGCCGGCGGACTTCCCCCTGCGGGTCGGCTCGGTCAAGACGAACATCGGCCACCTGGAGGGCGCGGCGGGCATCGCGGGCTTCATCAAGACCGCGCTCGCCCTGCACCACGGCGAGCTGCCGGCCAGCCTCAACTACCGGGAGCCCAACCCGGCGATCGACCTCGAAGCGAACCGGCTGCGGGTGTGCGCGGCCCGCGGAACGTGGCCCCGACGGCCGGAGCCGTCCATCGCCGGTGTCTCCTCGTTCGGCCTCGGCGGTACCAACTGCCATGTGGTGCTGGGTGAACACCCCGCCGGGACCGTCCCCGCGAGCCCGCAGGCGGATGCCGCCACCCCTGTGCCCGTCCTGGTGTCCGGCCGCAGCGACCCGGCGATGCGCCGGCACGCGGCCGCCTTCGCCGACGCCCTCGACCCCGCGCGCCGGGACCCGGCGGCGGACCCCGTGTCCCTGGCCGACATCGGCCTCTCCTCCGTCACCACCCGGGCACTCCTGCACCACCGGGGCGCGGTCGTCGCGAGCGACCTCGACGAGCTGGTCGCCCGGCTCCGGGTGCTCGCCGACGGCCCGCACCCCGACGCCCCCGGCGTCGTCGAGGGAACCCGCGGCGAAGGTCTCACCGCCTACCTCTTCCCCGGGCAGGGGTCGCAGCAGCCCGGCATGGGCCGGCGGCTCCACAAGGAGTTCGAGGTGTTCGCCCGCACCTTCGACGCGGCCTGCGCCGCGATGGAGCCGGCCCTCGGCGCGAGCCTCGCCGACATCCTGTGGGGCCGCGACGACCTGCCCGACCGGCGCCACCACGCCCAGCCCGCGCTGTTCGCCCTGGAGGCCGCCCTCTACCGGCTGTTCGAGTCCTGGGGCATGGCGCCGGACCTGCTGCTCGGTCACTCCCAGGGCGAGATCACCGCCGCGCACGTGGCGGGCGTCCTGTCCCTGGAGGACGCGGCGCTGTTCGTCGCGCGCCGCAGCCGGCTCATCAGCACCCTGCCGCCCGGCGGCGCGATGATCGCCGTACAGGCCGCCGAGCAGGAGGCGCGTGACCTGCTCGGCCCCGAGCCCGGACCGGTCTCCGTCGCCGCCGTCAACAGCCCGCAGTCCCTCGTGCTCTCCGGCGAGGAGAAGGCCACCCTCGCGGCCGCGGCCCACTTCGAGCAGCTGGGCCGCCGCACCCGCCGCCTGCGGATCGCCGCCGCCGGGCACTCCCCGCTGATGGAACCGATCCAGGACGAACTGCTCGCGCTGGCCCAGGGGTTCACCTGGCATCCGCCCACCGGCCCGCGCATCGTCTCGGCGATCACCGGCCGGCCGGTGATCCCCGGGGAGATCGACCGCCCGGAACACTGGCCGCACCACCTGCGCGCCACCGTGCGGTTCGGGCCCGCGCTGCGCACCGCGCACGACCTCGGCGCCCGGTTCTTCGTCGAGATCGGTCCCGGGCGGGGCCTGGTGAACATGGCGGCGGAGACCGTGGACCTGGGCGAGTCCCTCTTCAGCGCGCCGATGGCCACCCGGGACGAGGTGGCGGGCGTCGCCGGGACCGCCGCCGCGGCCCACGTCTTCGGCGCTCCGATCGATCCGGAGGCCGTCCACGGCCCGCACGCCCGCCGCACCGACCTGCCGCCCTACCCCTTCCGGCGCGAGCCGTTCTGGCTCGACACCGTGCCGTCCGCCGCGCCGCTGCCCGCCGAACCCACCGCGCCGTGGTCCGGCGACCCCTACGAACTGGTCGTCAGCAGCACCCTGAGCACCCTCGGGCTGCCCCCGGCCACCGAACTCGACCTGCACGAGAACTTCAACGCGCTCGGCCTGGACTCCCGGATGGCCGTCACCCTGCGCACGGTGCTCACCCGCGCCACCGGGCGGTCCATGCCCACCACCCTGCTGTTCGACCACCCCACCCCGGGGGCCCTGATCGAGGCCCTGGGGAGCGACGCGCCGCTGTAGCCCCGCCCGCCCCGGCCCCACCTTCCACGCGACGAAAGGCCTTGAGCACCATGACCCAGGAAATACCTGCTCCCCACGAGGGCCAGGAACCGATCGCCATCGTGTCCATGGGCTGCCGGTATCCGGGAGGCGTACGGTCCCCGGAGGACCTCTGGCGGCTCGTCGCGTCCGGCGGCGACGCCATCTCCCCGTTCCCCGCCAACCGCGGCTGGGACCTGTCCGACGCCGACGGCCGCTCCAGCACGCGGCACGGTGGGTTCGTCCACGACGCGGACCTGTTCGACGCCAAGTTCTTCGGCATCTCACCCCGCGAGGCCGCCGGGATGGACCCGCAGCAGCGGCTGCTCCTCGAAGTGGCATGGGAGACCTTCGAACGGGCCGGCCTCGACAAGGACACGCTGGCCGGCAGCGACACCGGCGTATTCGTCGGCGCGATGGCCCAGGAGTACGGGCCCCGGCTGCACGAGGACAACGAGGACGCGGGCGGCTACCGGATCACCGGCAGCACCACCAGCGTCGCCTCGGGCCGCATCGCCTACTGGTACGGCCTGCGCGGCCCCGCACTCACCGTCGACACCGCCTGCTCCTCCTCGCTGGTCGCCCTGCACCTCGCTGTCCAGGCGCTGCGCCAGGGCGAGTGCGACCGCGCGCTGGCCGGCGGGGTCGCGGTGATGCCGACCCCCGGCATGTTCATCGACTTCAGCCGCCAGGGCGGACTGTCCCCGGACGGACGCTGCCGCTCCTACTCCGACGACGCCAACGGCACCGCCTGGTCGGAGGGCGCCGGCCTGCTCCTGCTGGAGCGGCAGTCGGACGCCCTCGCCCACGGCCACGAGATCCTCGCCCTGATCCGGGGCAGCGCCACCAACCAGGACGGCGCGAGCAACGGGCTGACCGCGCCCAGCAAGTCCGCCCAGGAGAAGGTCATCTCGCTCGCCCTGGACCGGGCGGGGCTCCACCCGCACACCGTCGACCTGGTGGAGGGGCACGGCACCGGCACCGAACTGGGCGACCCGATCGAAGCCCGCGCGCTGGCGGCGGCCTACGGCTCGGGCCGTACCGCGGAGCGCCCGCTGTGGCTCGGCTCGCTGAAGTCCAACCTGGGACACGCGCAGGCCGCCGCAGGCGTGGGCGGCGTGATCAAGGTCGTACAGGCGATGCGCGCCGGGGTCATGCCCGCCACCCTGCACACGGGCACCCCGAGCCGGCACGTGGACTGGGCGAGCAGCGGTCTCGCCCTGCTGCACGAGGCCCGTGACTGGAACCGGACGGACGACGGTCCCCGGCGCGCCGGGGTCTCCTCCTTCGGCATCAGCGGAACCAACGCCCACGTGGTCCTGGAGGAGGCCGCCCGGGCCCCCGTCCCGGAGCCGGCGGAGGACGCACCCGCCGGAGGCCCCCACGTCTGGCAGCTGTCCGCCCCGAGCCCCGACGCCCTGCGCACCCAGGCGGCGGCCCTCGGCGCATTCCTCACCGACGCCCCGGACACCGCGCCCGAGGACGTCTCCCGGGTGCTCCGCTCCCGTACCCGCTTCGCCCACCGGGCCGCCGTGGTCGCCGACGACGCCGCTGACCTCGCCCGCGGACTCGGCCGGCTGGCCTCGGGGGCCCACGCGCCCACCTCGCCCGGCCGCTACCGATCGCCGACCGTGCTGAGCGGTGAGGCCCGGCAGGGCTCCGCCGGACCGGTGTTCGTCTTCCCCGGCCAGGGGTCGCAGTGGCGGGGCATGGGCCGGGAGCTGATGGACCGGTCGGAGCCGTTCCGCCGCAGCGTCGAGGCGTGCGAACGGGCCATGGAGCCGTACGTCGACCGGCGGCTGTCCGACGCGCTGCGCGGCGAGGACCTGGACCGCGTCGACGTCGTCCAGCCCGCGCTGTTCGCGGTGATGGTGTCGCTGGCCCGGATGTGGGAGGCGGCCGGGGTGCGGCCCGCGGCCGTCGTCGGCCACTCGCAGGGTGAGATCGCCGCGGCGCACGTGGCCGGAGTGCTCACCCTCGACGACGCGTGCCGGATCGTCGCCCTGCGGAGCAAGGCCCTGCACACGGTTGCGGGCAGCGGCGGAATGGTCTCCGTGCCGCTCGGCGCGGAAGCGACCCAGGGACTGCTGGACGCGGCGGACGGCACGAACGGGAAGGCCTCGATCGCCGCGCTCAACGGACCCTCCAGCACGGTCGTGGCGGGCGATGTCCAGGCTCTGGAGGACCTGCTGGCCGCCTGCGAGGCGCGCGGGATCGACGCCCGGCGCATCGAGGTCGACTACGCCTCGCACACCGAGGCCATGGACGTCCTGCGCGAACCGCTGGCCGAGGGCCTGGCCGGCATCGCCCCGGGCCCCGGGACCGTGCCGGTGTATTCGACGCTGACCGGCGAGCCGATCGAGGCCTCGGCCATGGACGCCTCGTACTGGTTCGAGAACCTGCGCAATCCCGTGCGCTTCCAGGCGGCCGTCCAACGGCTCGTGGACCGCAGACACCGGGTGTTCGTCGAGATCAGCCCGCACCCGGTCCTCACCTTCGGCCTGCAGGCGATCCTGGAGGCCGCCGGAGTGCGCGGCTCGGTCCTGGACACCGTCCGGCGCGGCAGCGGAGGCCCCGGGCAGTTCCTCACCTCGGCCGCCGCCGCCCAGGCCGTCGGCGTACCCGTGGACCTCGGTCCGCTCCAGCCGCCGGGCCGACGGGCCGTGCTGCCGACCTACGCCTTCGACCGCACCCGCTACTGGGCGAGTGCCCCGGAAGCCGTACCCGCCTCCGCAGCCGACCCGGACACGGGCGACTTCACGTTGCGGTCACTCGAACTGCCGGCGGGAGCGACGGTGTTCGCCGCGCGTCTCGACCCGGCGCGACACCCCTGGCTCGCCGACCACCGGGTGCGCGGCACCGCGCTCGTCCCGGCGACGGCCTTCCTGGCGCTGCTCGCCGAAGCGGGACGGGCGGCCGGGCTGCCCGTGGTCCAGGAGCTGACCCTGGGCGTTCCGCTGATCTCCCCCGAGGACACCGCGACCGAACTCCGCGTGCTGCTGGAACCGGCGGACGACGCGGGCCACCGCCGTCTCACCGTCCACGCCCGCCCCGCCGACGCGGAGGCCTGGACGGCCCACGCCTCCGGCGTGCTGGCCCCCGGGAGCCCGCGGGCGGACACCGCGCCCTCGGTCGCCTGGCCGCCCGCCGACGCCTCCCGCATCGACCTGAGCGACGCCTACCTTCGGCTGGCCGCGCGCGGTTACGGCTACGGTCCGGCCTTCGCCGGGCTGCGCGGGATGTGGGTGCGCGGCACCGACATCTTCGCCGAGGTGACCCTGCCCGACGGGACCGCGGCGGGCTCCGGAGCCACCGTGCACCCGGCGCTGCTCGACGCCGCCCTGCACGCCGCGGTCCTCCAGAGCGGCGGCGAACTGGTGGTCCCCTTCGCCTGGCGGGACGTCGCCCTCGCGCCTTCCACCACCCGTGACCTGCGGGTGCGCATCAGCACCGAGGGCGACGAGGTCACCGTGCACTGCGCCGACACGCGGGGCCGGACCGTCGCCACCGTCGCCTCGCTCACGATGCGCCCCCTCGCGGAGGAAGCGGCGCCCGGCGGCCTCGACGAGGAGGGAGCGGGGTTCGCCCTGCACTGGGCCCCGGTCCCGGAGACCCCCGAGGCGCTCGCCCCGGACGCCTGGGCGGCGCTGGCCACCCCCGGACTGGGCGCGGCGCACGACTTCCCCGGGCTCGACGGGGTCCCCCGGCCCGCGCCCGCGGTCCTCGTCGCCGCTCTCGGCGGCGACGGGAGCGAGGACACGCTGCCGGCCGATGTGGACGCGCTCGCCGGGGAGACGACCGACCTGCTGCAGAGCTGGCTGGCGGACCCCGGGTTCTCCTCGGCGCGCCTGGCCGTGCTCACCCGGGGCGCGCAGTCCGTCGTCGACCGCGAACCGGTGCGCCACCTGGCCTCCTCGGTGATCACCGGGCTGGTCAGGTCCGCCCAGGCGGAACACCCCGACGCCTTCCAGCTGATCGACGTCGACGACGACCCGGCGTCCCTCCGGGCGCTGCCGCGCGCTCTGGCCATCGGCGAGCCGGAGTTGGCGGTCCGGGCCGGGGTGGTGCTCCGCCCCCGGCTGCGGATGCCGTCCGGCGGCACGCTCCGGGAACCGGACGGCCACCGCGCCTGGCGGCTCGACGTGACCAGCAAGGGGACCCTCGACCACCTCGCCCTGCTGCCCCATCCGGAGGCGGAAGCCCCCCTCGGCCCCCGGGAGGTCCGCATCGAGGTCCGCGCGGCCGGGCTCAACTTCCGCGACATCGCGGTCGGCCTCGGTCTGGTGGCCAGTGAGAAGACCATGGGCAGCGAAGGCTCCGGCGTCGTCGTCGAAACCGGCGTCGACGTCACCCGGTTCGCCCCCGGGGACCAGGTGTTCGGCGTCTTCGAACGCTCCCTGGGCCCGCTCGCGGTCGCCGACGAGCGTATGGTCAAACCGCTCCCGGCCGGGTGGAGCCACGCCCAGGCCGCGAGCGTGCCGATCGTGTTCATCACCGCCTACCAGTGCCTGGTCGAGGTGGCCGACGTGCGCCCCGGCGAGTCGGTGCTCATCCACACCGCCACCGGTGGCGTCGGACTCGCCGCGATTCAACTGGTGCGTCACCTGGGCGGCGAGGTGTTCGCCACCGCGAGCGCCGGCAAGCAGGACACCCTGCGCGCCTGGGGCGTCCCCGAGGATCACATCGCCTCCTCCCGCACCCTGGACTTCGCCGACGCCTTCCGCGCCGTCACCGGTGGACGCGGCGTGGACGTCGTCCTCAACTCCCTCGCCAAGGAAGCGATCGACGCCTCGCTGGGGCTGCTCGCCCCGGGCGGACGGTTCGCGGAGATGGGGAAGACCGACATCCGCGACATCGGGCGGACCGAGGCCGACCACCCGGGCATCACCTACCGGGCCTACAACATCCTGGGGATCTCGCCCGACCGCATCGGCGAGGTGCTGGACGAGCTGATCGCCCTGTTCGAGAGCGGCGCCCTGGCTCATCTGCCGCTACGCACCTGGGACGTCCACGACGGCCGGACGCCGTTGCGGATGCTGAGCCGGGCCAAGCAGCGCGGCAAGCTCGTCCTGACCATGCCGCGCGCCGTCGACCCGAACCGGCCCGTACTCGTCACCGGCGGTACCGACGGGCTGGGCGCCCAGGTGGCCCGCCACCTCGTCGCCGCGCACGGCGCCCGCAGGCTGCTGTTGCTGAGCCGCCGCGGCCCGGACACCCCGGGAGCGACGGAACTGCGGGCCGAACTGGCCGCGTCCGGGGCGGAGGCGACCGTGGTGGCCTGCGACGTCACCGACCGGGCCGCGCTCGCCAAGGTGATCGCCGAGAACCCGCCCGGCAGCGTCTTCCACACCGCGGGGGTGCTCGCCGACGCGCCGCTCACCCAGCTCACACCCGCCCGGCTCCGCGCGGTGACGGCCCCCAAGGCACACGGTGCCTGGCACCTCCACGACCTCACCCGCGATCTCGACCTGTCGGCGTTCGTCCTGTTCTCCTCGGCGTCCGGAGTGATCGGCAGCCCGGGCCAGGCCAACTACACGGCGGCCAACACCTTCCTCGACGCGCTCGCCCAGCACCGGCGGGCCCAGGGGCTGGAGGCCACCTCGGTGGCCTGGGGGCTGTGGGCGGAGCAGACCGGGATGACCTCGCACCTGTCCGAGCGGGCCGTCGGCGCCCTGGCGGGCATCGGGATCGCGCCCATCGCCACGGACCGCGCGCTGCGGCTGCTGGACGAGGCGCTCGCCTCGGCGGGATCGCTCCGGGTGCCGCTGCGACCCGCGCTCACGGGCATCAGGCCGGGCAGCAGGGCCGCCCGCCTGTTCGAGGATCTGACCGGCCCGGACGACGCGCCGGCCCCGACCGGGAGCCGCGACCTCCCGGCCCCTGGGCCCCGGGAGACGGAGCCGGCACGGCAGACCGGGGCGCTTCCCACGGAACAGCCCTCCGAAGAGGCGTTCCTGACGCTCGTCCGCTCCCACGCCGCCGACGTGCTCGGCTACGGGGACGCCTCCGCGGTCGGGACGGACGAGGGCTTCCGTGACCTCGGCTTCGACTCGCTGCTCAGCGTCGACCTGCGCAACCGGCTCAACGCGGCCACCGGACTGCGGCTGCCGGCCGACGTGGTCCTGAAGAACCCGACGCCGCGCGCCCTGGTCGAGTCCATGATCAAGGCGCTCGGCGAGGCGTGAGAGGCCGCTGGATCACCACTGTAGGGCCGCTCGACGTGGCCCTGCCAGATTCCCCGTACCGCGTTCGCGGACCGGGAGGAAGGGTTCGAGATGAGCAAGACCGAGGTGACCCACACGATCACTGTGCCCGCCGGGGCGGACGCCGTGTACCGCGTCGTGTCCGACGTCGGGCTGTGGCCGCTGTACTTCCCGCCCACGCTCCGGGCCGAGCGGGTGTCGGGGGACGACCGTGAGGAACGCATCCGGATCTGGGCCATGGCCAACGACGAGATCCGCACCTGGGAGTCCCGTCGCCGGCTGCGCCCCGAGGAGCACCGGGTCGAGTTCGAGCAGGCCACTCCCACCGACCCGGTCGCCGCGATGGGCGGCGCGTGGTCGGTGACGGAGCACGGCGACGGCACCAGTACGGTCGTCCTCGACCACTTCTACCGCGCCACCGGCGACGACCCGGCCCAACTCGCCCGTATCGCAAGGGCGGTGGAGGACAACAGCACATCCGAACTGGAGCACCTGCGCCGGGCGGTCGAGCGGGGCGGGAGCGAGCGGGAACTCCTGCTGGACTTCTCCGACTCGCTGACCATCCGCGGCTCCCTGAAGGACACCTACGACTTCCTGTACGACGTGCGGCACTGGCCGGACCGCATCCCGCACGTGCTGCGCATCGGACTCCGCGAGGACGTCGAGGGCCTCCAGCACATGGAGATGGACACCCGCTCACCGGACGGCTCGGTCCACACGACCGTCTCGGGCCGGGTCTGCGAGCCGCAGCGGCGCATCGTCTACAAACAGGTGAAGCTGCCGCCCGCGCTCCAGGCGCACAACGGCGAATGGCTGTTCACCTCGCCCGCCGACGGTGTGGTCGAGGTGACCTCCCGGCACCGGGTGATCCTCGACCCCGAGGGCATCGCGGCCCTGCCCAACCCGCCCGCGTCGCTCGAAGCGGCCCGCAAGGCCGTACGCGACTCCCTGGGCGCGAACAGCCGGGCGACGCTGGCCCGGGCCCAGGAGTACGTAGAGGCCCGCTGAACCGCACCGCGGCACTCACCGACCGCACTCCCGCACCGACCGCAGTCACACCCGACGAGAAAGGCGACCCGCCATGGCCGAACTGACGATCGACGAGCTGAGGACGTTCCTGAAGAGCGCGATGGGGGAGGACGAGACGATCGACCTCTCCGGAGACATCCTGGACACCCGACTGACCGACCTGGGCTTCGACTCGCTCGCCGTCATCGCGACCACGAGCAGCCTGGAGCAGCACTTCAAGCTCAAGCTCCCGGAGGACGGGATATCGGAGATCGAGACGCCCAGGGACTTCCTCGACGTCTTCAACCAGCAGCTCTCCCAGGCGGCGTGAGCGGCGACGACGGCCGGGAGGCTGCGATGACGGACGGTCTGCTGGAGCGGGTACGGACCTTCGTGCACGCGGAGGTCCTGCCCCGGACGGACCATCTCGACAGCCTCCCGGAGGCGCCCACCCGGGAGTCGGCCCGGCTGCACGAGGCCGGTCTCGCCAATTGGTGGATCCCCGCCGCCTACGGGGGGCAGGGGGTCCCCCTGGTGGACAGCGTCGACATCGTCTCCGAACTCTCCTACGGAGACGCCGGGTTCGCCTTCGGGTCGTTCCTCTCCATCCTCGGCACCACCATGCTCCAGCTCTGCGGCGACGACGAGCTGGTGCGCGAGCCGCTGGAGCGGCTGGCCCGCGACGGCGGCGTCTGCGCGATCCTCGCCAGCGAGGAGGAGGCCGGCAGCGAACTCGCCCGGATCACCACCACGTTCCGGCGCGACGGCGACCGGCTGGTCCTCGACGGTGACAAGTTCTTCTCCACCAACGCGGACGCGGCCGGGCTGCTGCTGGTGGTGGCCCGGGACGCCGAGGACGCGGCCGACTTCCGGGTGCTGCTGGTCCCGCGCGACACCCCAGGGGTGGAGATCGTCAAGCGCTGGGACATGGTCGGCATGCGGGGCTCCGCCACCTACCGGGTCCGGCTCCAGGACTGTTCGGTGCCCGCCGCGCACACCCTGCGCGGCAACGGGCTGCGCAATCTGGAGATGGGGCTCAACGCCAGCAGGATCCTGATCGCCTCCACCGCGATCGGGGTGTCCCGCCGGGTCCGCGATCTCTGTATGGAGTACGCGGCGGTGAAGCAGGTCAAGGGCGCCCGGCTGGCGGACAACGCCGTGTTCGCCGGGAAGCTCGGCCAGATCGAGATGCTCATCGACGTGATGCGCCACCAGTGCCGGGCGGCCGCGGCGGAGTTCGACCGGTACCTGTCGGGCGCCGAACCGGCCTCCGCCCTGTACCGGACCGGCACGCTGCGCTCGGCGCTGGCCGCGAAGATGTACTGCGGCCAGGCCGGCTGGCAGGTGGCCACCACGGGGTCCGAGATGTTCGGCGGTCTCGGCTACACCCACGACCACCCGGTCGAGAAGCTGGTGCGCGACCTGCGGTACGTCGGTCTGGTGGAGGGCGGCGACGACGTCGTCCGCGATCTGCTGTACACGCGTTTCGTGGTGCCGGCGGGCAAGCGGCGCTGACCGGTACGGGACGGCCGCGCCGCCTCCGGCTCACGGAGCGGTGAGGACCATCGCCGAGGCGAAACCGCCGTGCCCCCGGGCCAGCACCAGCGCACAACGCAGGCTCGCGGTGCGCGGCTCCCCGACGACCAGGTCGATCCTGGGGTCGACGAGATCGCGCACCGTGCCGGGCACCGCCGGTACGACCCCGTCACGCAGGCTCAGCAGCGCGGTGACGACATCGAGGGCGGAACCGCCGGATATCAGCCGGCCCACCAGCGACTTGGGTGCGCTGACCGGCACCCGCCGCGCCCCGAACAGCCGCTCGATCGCCGCCGCCTCGGCCCGGTCGAGCGGAACGCTGCCGGACGCGTCGGCGAACACCACGTCGACGTCGTCAGGGGTGAGCCCGGCGTCCGAGAGCGCCGCTCGGGCCGCCCGCAGCAGACCGTCGCCCCCGGACCCGGTCATATCCGGGTCGAACGCGGCCCCATGCCCGGCCACCACCCCGTACACCGTCTCCGCACCGCGCTCCTCGGCGGCCGTGCGGGGCTCCAGGACCAGCACCGCGCCGCCCTCGCCCGGCACGAAGCCGGTGGAGTCCGCGCGGAAGGGCAGATAAGCCCGGTCCGGGTCGTTGCTGCCGCTGACCCCGGGCGCCGCCGAAACGGTGGAGATCCCGTACGGGCACAGCAGGCTGTCGAAGCCGCCGGTCGTCATCACCTGCGTCCCCTTGCGGACCCGTCTGCGGGCGAAGGCCATCGAGTCCAGGCCGCCGGCCTGCTCCGAGACCACGACCCCGCCCGGCCCCCGCATGCCGCTCCTGATGGAGATCTGGCCGGTGTTGACCGCGTAGTACCAGGCGAACGACATGTACGGGCTGACCGACTCCCAGCCGGTTCCCCACAGTTGCTGAAGCTGCTGCTGGCCGAACTCCAGGCCGCCCGTGGAGCTGGAGACGGCCACGCCGACCGCGTACTCGGGCAGTTCGGCGGGATCGACCCCGGCGTCGGACAGGGCGCCCTCGGCGCAGATCAGGGCGAGCCGCGTCAGCCGGTCCGTCTGCGGCGTCAGCTTCTTCGGGAAGGTGAACTCCGCGTCGAACGCGGGTATCTCGGCGGCCAGCCGTACGGGATAGCCCTCGGCGTCGAACCGGCCGATCGGCCGGATCGCCGACACGCCCTTGAGGGTCGCTTCCCAATAGGCGTCGAGTCCGGCCCCGTTGGGCGCGATCACATCGACGCCGGTGACGACGACATCCTGATTCATGAGGCGCTCCGCTCCAGGTTCTTGAGTACCATCGCGCTCTGGAATCCGCCGAAACCGCTGCCGACGGTGAGGACCGCGCCGAGCTCGCGCTCGCGGGCGGTGTTCGGCACGTAGTCCAGATCGCACTCGGGATCGGCCTCGTGCAGGTTGGCCGTGGGGACGACCACGCCGTGCCGCATGGACAACGCGCAGGCCGCGATCTCGATGGAGCCGATCGCCCCCAGGGAATGGCCGACGCTCGCCTTGATGCCGCTCATCGGCGTGCGGTAGGCGTGGTCCCCGAGGCTGAGCTTGACCGCGGCCGTCTCGTGCCGGTCGTTCTGCTTGGTGCCCGAGCCGTGGGCGTTGACGTAGTCGATGGCGGTCGGGTCGAGCCTCGCGTCGCCCAGGGCCAGGTCGATCGCCTCGGACATCTCCTTGCCGTCCGCCTTGAGCCCGGTCATGTGGAAGGCGTTGCATCGGGACGCGTAGCCGGCCACCTCCGCGTAGATCGTGGCGCCGCGCCGCCGCGCGTGCTCGTACTCCTCCAGCACCAGCACGGCCGAGCCCTCGCCGAGGATCAGCCCGGTCCTGGTCCGGTCGAACGGCCGGCAGGCGGTCGCCGGGTCGTCGTTGCGGGCGGAGGTGGCCTTGATGACGTCGAAGCACGTCAGGGTGATGGGGGAGATCGGTGCGTCGGTGGCACCGGTGATCATGACATCCGCGGTGCCGTCCCGGACCAGCTCGGCCGCGTACCCCACGGAGTCGATGCCCGAGGTGCAGCCCGTGGAGATCACCGCCGCAGGTCCCAACGCCCCGGTCGTCAGGGCGACTTCCGAGGCGATCGAGCTCGGCAGGAAATAGTCGTACAGATGGGGCGGGGCGAACGAGGGGTCGACGACCCAGTCCTTGCCGCCGTTCGACAGCACGGCGTACTCCCGCTCCATCGTCGTGGTGCCGCCGACGGCGCTGCCGATGGCCACCCCGGTGCGCTCGGCGAGCTCGCCGTCGAGTTCCAGACCGCTGTCCGCGAGGGCCTCCCCGGCCGCCACCATGGCCAGTTGCGACACCCGGTCAGTGCGCCGGGCCTGCTGGCGGGTCAGTCCCAGCGCGAGCGGGTCGAAGTCGCACTCGGCGGCGACCCGGCACCGGTGCTCGCTCGCGTCGAACTGGGTGATGGTCCTGGTCGCGGTTCTGCCGCTGGTCAGGAGCTGCCAGAACGGCTCCCTCCCGATTCCGCTCGGCGCGACGACGCCGATGCCGGTGATGACTGCCCTGCGGGCCATGTGTTCCCTCCGTGACGGATGACCGGCCGGGTAGGGGTCCGGCCTGGCTCGCAGAGTGCGGGCCGCTCCTTGACTCGCGATCCAGGCGCGTTGGAGACCCGGGGGCCGTCCGGGGAGGTCGAGCGGTGCTCCGCGCGGGGTCGAGCCCGCCGGACGAGGGTGGCCGAAACCCGGCAATCGTGTGGGAGGAACCATGGGAGATCAGCTGATCCCGGATGTCAGGAAGACGGTGGTCGTCGCGGCGTCCCCGGAGCGCTGCTTCGAGACGTTCACCGAACGGATGGCCGACTGGTGGCCGCCGTCGCACGTGCTGCTGCGCACGCCGCGCGTCGGTCTGGCCATGGACCCGAAGGTCGACGGCCGCTACTACGAGTGGGACGCCGAGGGCAACGAGATCGACTGGGGCAAGGTCCTGGAATGGGACCCGCCGCGGCGGCTGCGGCTGACCTGGCGGATCGACGGCCGCTGGCAGTCGATCCCGGACGACGAGCGCGCCAGCGAGATCGAGGTCGTCTTCACCCCGCTGGAGGACGGTTCCACCCGGGTGGAACTGGCGCATGTCCGCCTGGACAAGCACGGTGCGGACGGCCGGCGGATCTTCCAGGCGCTGGACGGCCCGAGCCCGGGGGAGACCCTGGAGCTGTTCGCGCGGGCCGTGCGATGAGCGCTCCCGGCCGGCCGGCCGGGAGCGGCCTGGCCGCACCGGCCCCCGACCCGGTGCACGCGCCCTTCCCGCGGCTGCGGGAGATCGCCGAGGGCGTGCAGGTCTACGAGCAGCTTCCGGGCGGGTGGTGCCTCAACAACGCCGGGCTCGTCGCCGGGGAGGACCGGTCCCTGCTGGTCGACACCGTCGCGACCCGGGCGCGGGCCCTGCACCTGCGGGAGGAGACACGGCGGGTGGTGCCGGGAGGGCCCGACTTCGTGGTCAACACCCACTTCCACGGCGACCACGTCTTCGGCAACGAGCACTTCGTTCCCCGCGCGGCGGTGATCAGCCACGAGCAGACCCGGTCCGACATCGAGGAGGCGGGCCTCGGACTCTGCCACCTGTGGCCGGGCGTCGACTGGGGCGAGCCCCGGCTCACCCTGCCCGACGTCACCTTCCGGGACGCCATGACCCTGCGCCTGGGCGGACTCACCGTCGAACTGCTGGAGATCGGCCCGGCGCACACGCCCACCGACGTCGTCGCCTGGGTGCCGGAGCGCGGGGTGCTGTTCACCGGGGACGTGATCTGGTCGGGCGTCACCCCGTTCCTCCTGATGGGCTCGGTCGAAGGGTCGCTCGCGGCGGTCGAGCGGCTGCGCGCCCTCGGGCCGCGGATCGTGGTCCCGGGCCACGGCGCGGTGGCGGGCACCGACGCGCTGGACGCGACCGAGGCCTACGTCCGCTGGCTCCGCGGGGTCGCCGAGGACGGACTGCGCGCGGGCCTGTCCCCACTGCGGGCGGCCCGGGAGGCCGACCCCGGCCCGTTCGCGGCCCTCGTCGACCCCGAGCGGCTCGCGGGCAATCTGCACCGCGCCTACGCCGAACTGGAGGGCCTGCCCCCGGGGGACCGGATCGATGTGGCCGCCGGATTCCGGGACATGGTCGAGTTCCACGGCGGCCTGCCCTTCAGCGCGGCCTGATCCCCGCCGCCCCCTCTCCGCTTCCCGTCCGTATTTCCCAGGGAGAACTACCATGACGAGCCCGAAAATCGCCTTCATCACCGGTGTCAGCAGTGGAATCGGCCTGGCCACCGCGCGGACCCTCGCGCAGCAGGGCGTCACCGTGTTCGGCTGCGCGCGCGACGAGAAGAACGTCACCGCCACCGTGGACGAACTGCGTGCCGCCGGCCACCGCGCCGACGGTGTCTCCTGCGACGTCACCTCCACCGAGCAGGTACAGGCCGCCGTGCGCACGGCGGTGGACCGCTTCGGCCGCATCGACATTCTGGTGAACAACGCCGGGCGCGGGGGCGGTGGAGAGACGGCGAAGCTCGACGAGTCGCTCTGGCTCGATGTGATGGACACCAATCTCAACAGCGTTTTCCGGGTCACGAGGGAGGTGCTGGCCAATGGCGGTATGGCCGACGCCGGGTGGGGGCGCGTCATCAACATCGCCTCGACCGCGGGCAAGCAGGGTGTCATGCTGGCGGCACCGTACACGGCGTCCAAGCACGGAATTATCGGCTTCACCAAGTCGGTCGGCTTCGAACTGGCGACCAGCGGCATCACCGTGAATGCCGTCTGCCCCGGCTATGTGGAGACGCCGATGGCCGTTCGCGTCAGGCAGGGGTACGCGGATTATTGGGGCATTACCGAGGGCCAGGTGCTCGAAAGGTTCAACAGTAAAATCCCACTGGGGCGCTACTCGACGCCCGAGGAGGTGGCTGGACTTGTCGGTTACCTGACCAGTGACGCGGCGGCATCGATCACCGCTCAGGCCCTCAACGTCTGCGGCGGCCTGGGCAACTACTAGGTGTCATCTGCCTGGCGCGATGTCATTTTCGGGGCGAAGGACGTGGTCACAGCTTTGTGCTGTGGCCTCGTCGGCCGTGTGGGGCTTCTGTTTTGCGCCGGTTCCAGGCAGACTCAAGCGCTCCGGACAACGATGCGGCCAGAGGTGAGGGGCTTGACTGGCCGACTGCCGGATTCTTACGGTGGGGAAGATCGAAGGCTGGATAGTCCGGTTAAGCAGAAGCGCTAATATTTCGGCGTGAAAAAAGTCTCGACCAAGACTCCTGCTTTAAGGATTCTTTGCACGTCCTGGGATTGCACTGGTGGTCATTGCGCTCCATAGGGGGACTCGTGAGCATACGTTTACTAGGGGAACTGGACGCCAACCTCAACGAGCAGTCGGTCACTCCGACTGCGGCGAAACCACGTCAAGTCCTGGCGCTGCTGGCCCTGAATGCGGGTCGTATCGTATCGGTGCCCACGCTCATCGAGGAACTGTGGGGAGACCACCCACCGATGAGCGTACGTACAACGCTGCAGACGTACATTCTGCAGTTGCGCAAGCTGATCGACTCAGCGCTCACGGCCGAGAACCGCGGTCGGGCCAAGGGAATCCTCGTCACCCGCTTCGACGGCTACCTCCTCGACATCGACCCGGAGAGCGTGGACGTCCGCGTCTACGAGCGCTTCGTCGAGGCCGGCAACCGGGCGATCGAGCAGTCCGACGACGAGGCCGTGTCCCAGTACCTGGGCAGGGCACTGGCCGAATGGCGGGGCCGCGCGCTGGCCGACGTACGGATCGGGATGCCGCTGAGCATAGAGGTCGCCCGGCTGGAGGAGAGCCGGCTCAACGTGCTGGAGAGCCGGATCGGCGCCGACATCCGGCTCGGCCGACACCACGCGGTTCTCAGTGAACTCACCGTGCTGACCGCCCAGCACCCGATGCACGAGAACCTCTGTGCGCACTACATGGTCTCCCTGTACCGGGCAGGCCGGCAGTCGCAGGCTCTCCAGTCGTTCCGGACCCTGCGCGACACCCTGAGCAGGGAACTCGGCGTGGAGCCGTCCATCCGGCTGCAGAAACTGCAGCGGGCCGTGCTCCGCTCCGCCCTCGACCTGGAAGTCCAACTGCGGCCTGACTCGCCGACGTTGAACGCAGAGGCGTGGGACACCCGGAACATCGGCCGACCGGCCGACCGATCAGACACCCGAAGGCTTCTCTCCACGACGAATGGGGGCGCCGCATGGCAGCGGTAAGCACGGACCAGTACGTCGACATCCTCCGGTTCTACGCACATCAGATGAGCCTGCTGGACGCGCAGGACGTCAAGGCCTACGTGAAGACGTTCACCGAGGACGGTGTGACCCACCACGTCCACCGGGGGCAGTCGCTCGACGGCAGAGCGGCGATGCTCGCCCACGCCGAACAGGCGCTGCCGAGGTACCGGACCGTCGTGGTCCGGCACTGGAACGACCACTACCTGATGGACCGCGCCGAGGACGGCAGCATCGCCGTCTCCTACGGATCGCTCGTCACCCTCACCGGGGCCGAGGGGGTCACCCGGTTCGAGTCGAGCTACGCGGTCAGCGACGTCCTGGTGCGGGAGGGCGGCGAACTGCTGGTCAAGTCACGGTCGCTCGTCCGCGACGAGCCCGCCGAGGGCTGAGCGGGCCTGCCGGTGGATCCGGCCGGCAGGCCCTGGAGTCAGGGGCAGCTCGGCGTCGGCGCCTGCTGGGTCCGCTGCATCGAGCTGCTGGTGGCGAACGTGGCCAGGACGTTGCCGGCCGGGTCGTAGTACGAGGCCTTGCCCACCGTGGTGAAGGCGTTCGCTCCCTGCAGGGTCGCCCGGTGCGTGGCACGCAGCGAAGCGACGGTCGCTCCCGAACCGTCGAAGAAGCGTTCCGTGACCCGGAAGGAGAACGTGGCCGGGCCCGTCCGTGTCCACGTCCCGCTGCCCTCGGCCCCACCGTCGGGGCCGGGCGGCGGCTCCACCAGGCAGACGGTCCCGTTCGGGTGGAAGGACATGGTGACCTCCACCGTTCCGTCCGGGACGGCCACGGTGCCGGTCCACACGCCGGCGGCCTTCGCCCGGATCTGATGAGCCGCCACGGTCTCCGGGGTGGCGGCCGCCGCGGGAGCGGTGGTCAGGGCGGCGCCGAGGGCGACGGCGATGGCGAGAGGGCCGAGAATCCGTTTCATCTGCTGGCTCCGTTTTCGGTCGGCTGAGGACCGCTTCGACGACAACTGGTGGGGACGCCGGGGGCCGGACGCCGGGGGGCGCTCCGGTCACCGCGCGACTGGCTCGATGCCAGGGTGCGAGCCATCACTCAGGGACGTCTGGATTCCGCCTTGATCTCACAACTCCTTTGCTATTCAGGCTGCCTGACAAGCCATCAGCGATGAGACGAAGCGCCTTCGGGTCTGCTTCCGGCATGTCTGCGGGGCACATTCGGCCAGAAACCGTCCCACCGCGCAGGCCCCGGGAATCAGGGACCGAAGCTGACCGCGATCGTTCCTACGTTGGGTCCGGCCCGCCGGGAGACCACCGGCCGGCCGCTGCGATCACACCGCGCAGGTACCGCTCATGGAGGACCAATGACCAACGCGATAGTCGCCGAGGGACTCAGAAAGAAATTCGGCAGCCATACCGCCCTGGACGGGGTGGACCTGACCGTCCCCGAAGGATCCGTACTGGGACTTCTCGGGCCCAACGGCTCCGGCAAGACCACGACCGTGCGCGTCCTCGCCACCCTCCTGCGCGCCGACGCGGGACGGGCGACCGTCGCGGGCCTGGACGTGCGGAGCGACGCCGTCCAGCTCCGTCGCAAGATCGGCCTCTCCGGCCAGTACGCGGCGGTCGACGAGGACCTCACCGCCCGGGAGAACCTCCGGATGATCGGCAGGCTCTACCACCTCGGCGTCACCGAGAGCAGCAGGCGTGCCGACGAACTGGTGGAGCGATTCGACCTCACCGAGAACGCCGACCGGCAGGTCAAGGGCTACTCCGGGGGAATGCGCCGCCGCGTGGACCTCGCCTGCGCCGTGGTCTCCAAGCCCGAGGTGCTCTTCCTCGACGAGCCGACGACCGGGCTCGACGTCCGCAGCCGGATGGCCGTCTGGGAGGTGATCGGCGAGCTGGTGAGCGGTGGCAGCACCCTGCTGCTCACGACCCAGTACCTGGAGGAGGCCGACCAGCTGGCCGACCGGATCACCGTGATCGACCGAGGCCGGGTGATCGCCGAAGGCACCCCCGACGTACTCAAGGACCGGGTCGGCGGAGAGCGCATCGAACTGACCACGGGCACCGCCGAGGACGCCCGCCACGCCGGCGCCCTGCTCGCCGAACTCGCCTCCGGCGAGCCCACGGTGGAGGAGGCGGACAAGCGGGTGATCGTGCCCGTCAGCGACGGCCCGGCCACGCTGGTCGCCGCGATCCGGCTGCTCGATCAGCAGAACCTCCGGCTGGCGGGAGTCACCCTGCGCCGGCCCAGCATGGACGAGGTCTTCCTCGCCCTGACCGAGAACTCCGACACGGCGGCGGCCGGCGGCAAGATCGAGGAGCAGGTCCGTTGAGCGCCTTCACCCAGGCCGTCGAGGACGGCCTCGTCCTCACCAAGCGCAACGTTCTCAAGAACCTGCGCAACCCCGACATCGTGGTGTTCACCAGCGCCGCCCCCATCGCCTTCGCGCTTCTCTTCGGGTTCGTGTTCGGCAGCGCGATCGACGTGCACGGCTCGAACTACCGCGAGTTCATGATCATCGGCATCCTGACCCAGACGATGCTGCTGACCGCCTCCAACACCGGCGTGGGCATCGCCCACGACATGAAGCTCGGCCTCGTGGACCGGTTCCGGTCGCTGCCCATCTCGCAGTCCGCGGTGCTGGTCGGCCGGACCAGCGGCGACGCGGTGAACAACGTTCTCGTGATCATTCTGATGTCGCTGACCGGTCTGCTGATGGGCTGGCGCATCCGGTCCAACTTCCTGGACGCCGCGCTCGCCTTCCTGCTGCTGTTCCTCTTCGCCTACGCGGCCTCCTGGATCACCGCGGCGATCGGTCTGACCGCGAAGTCGCCCGAGGTGCTGGGCAACGTGATGCTCATGGTGCTGCTGCCGCTCACCTTCATCTCGAACTCGTTCGTGCCGAGTGAGGGGCTGCCCAAGGTCCTCCAGGTCGTCGCCGACTGGAACCCGGTGTCCGCGGTCGTCGAGGCGTGCCGGCAGCTGTTCGGCAACATCCCGGCAGGCCGGCCGGAGCCGGAGGTGTGGCCGCTTCAGCACCCCGTTCTCTCGGCCTTCCTGTGGGTGGCGCTGATCCTCGTGATCTTCGTACCGCTGTCCATCCGCCGCTACGCGAAGGCCGTGGGCCGTTAGGGCCTCTTGCCCGGATCAGGCCGGGCTCGACCCGGACGAAAGAACCTGACCCCGGGTCCGACGGGTGCGCTGGACGCCCGGGGCCCCTGTCCCAGATGAACGAAGGAGATCCATCGTGCGGTTCCTGTTTGTCGTCGGAGGCGGTTCGGCTCCCGTCCACGCCAGCGTGCCCCTCGCCTGGGCGGCCCGTGCCGCGGGGCACGAGGTCCTGGTCGCCTCACCCGAGGAGAACCTCGACCTCGTCACCGGCCTCGGGCTGCCCGCCCGCGGCGTGACCGACCTGGGCATGGGCGACGCCATGCTCAAGGACCGGCAGGGCAACTGGCTGCCCATGCCCACCAGCGAGAGCACCGAGATGGACTTCGCGGGCCGGGGCTTCGCACGGCTCTCGGCGGCCAGTTACCGGGGCACCGAGGAACTCGCCGAGGCCTGGCGGCCCGACGTGGTGATCGGCGGGGAGTACAACCACGCCGCCCCGCTCATAGCCCACAAGTTCTCCATCCCCCTGGTGAGCCACACCTGGGCCATCTACGACCGCACCGACATCGACTGGCAGGGTGCGACCGACGAACTCAAGCCGGAACTGGCCGCGTTCGGACTGGACGCGATACCGGAACCCGCCCTCTTCGTCGACATCACGCCGCCGACGGTACGGCCCCGGCACGCCGAGCCCGCGCAGCCGATGCGCTGGGCCCCCGGCAACCCGCAGATCGCGCTGGAGCCGTGGATGTACGCCAAGGGCGACCGCCCCCGCGTGGTCATCACCTCGGGATCGCGCAGCGTCTTCATCCCGGCGCTCGGGCTCGACTTCTTCCGCCCGCTGCTCGGCGGACCCGTCCTGGGCGGCGGTGACGTCGAGGTGATAGTCGCCGCCCCCGAGCCGGTCGCCGCCCAACTGCGCGCCGAGTTCCCGGACGTGCGGGCCGGCTTCGTCCCGCTGGACGTGGTCGCCCCCACGGCGGACCTGGTGCTGCACCACGGCGGCGGGGTCACCGTGATGACGCTGCTCAACGCGGGCACCCCACAGCTGGTCCTGCCGGAGATCCTCGCCTCCGCGATCCCGATGCGCCCGGTGGACGAGTTCGGGGCATCCATCACGCTCTCCTCGCACACCGTGCCCGTGGAGGACACCGAGGCCGCGGTGTCGAAGATCCTCGGCGACACCTCCTACCGCGCGAAGGCCGGCGAACTCGCCGCGGAGATCGCCTCGATGCCCTCCCAGGCCGAGGTCGTGAAGGTCATCGAGGGACTCGTCTGACCCCGGGCCCCACATGAGGAGGGCCACCCCGCGACCGCGGGGTGGCCCTCCTCCTCATGTACGGCTCAGAACGAGAGCACCACCTCGCGCACCGCGGAGATCACCTTCTCCTGGAGCTCGACCGGCAGCGACGGATACATCGGCAGCGAGAAGATCTCCTTCGCCAGACGCTCCGTCACCGGCAACGAGCCCTCCGCGTAACCGAGTTTCGCGAAGCCCGACATGGTGTGCACCGGCCACGGATAGCTGATGTTGAGGGTGATCCCGTAGCCCTTGAGAGCCTCGATGATCTCGTCCCGGCGCGGGTGGCGGGCCACGTAGACGTAATAGACGTGCTCGTTGCCCTCGTTCACCGACGGCAGGCGCAAGCCCTTCTCGGCGAGATCGCCGAGCCCCTCCTCGTACCGCCTCGCCACCGCCCGGCGGCCCTCCACATAGGTGTCCAGCCGGGTCAGCTTCCGGCGCAGGATCTCCGCCTGAACCGCGTCCAGCCGACTGTTGTAGCCGGGAGTCTCCACCACGTAGTAGGTCTTCTCCATGCCGTAGTAGCGCAGTCGCCGCAGCGAGGCGTCCACCGCCTCGTCGTCCGTGACGACCGCGCCGCCGTCCCCGTACGCGCCCAGCACCTTCGTCGGGTAGAAGGAGAACGCCGCGGCCCTGCCCATGGTCCCGGCCAGCTTCCCGTGGTGCCGGGCGCCGTGCGCCTGCGCGCAGTCCTCCAGCACGACCAGGCCGTGCCGCTCCGCCAGGTCGCCGATCGCGCCCATGTCCACGCACTGCCCGTACAGATGCACCGGCAGCAGCGCCTTGGTACGCGGGGTGATCGCGGCGGCCACCTGGTCGATGTCGATCAGGTAGTCCTCCTCGCGGATGTCCACGAACACCGGGGTGGCGCCGACGCCGTCGATCGCCACCACGGTGGGCGCAGCGGTGTTCGACACCGTGATCACCTCGTCGCCGGGGCCCACCCCCACCGCGTGGAGCCCGAGCCGCACCGCGTTGGTCCCGTTGTCCACGCCCGTGCAGTGTGCCAACCCGTGGTAGTCCGCGAACTCGCGCTCGAAGCCGTCGACACTCGGCCCGAGCACCAGTTGACCGGAGCCGAACACCGTGTCGACCGCCGCCAGCAACTCCTCCCTCTCCTGCTCGTACTCCGGCAGGTAGTCCCAGACATACGCAGTCATCGCGGATGGTTCTCCGTTTCGTTTAGGGGGTGGTGTCCGTCCCGCGGGCCTCGGCGCTCGACGAACTCGCGCCAGAATCCGTCCACCGCCTCGGCGAGGGACCGACGGGAGCGCCAGCCGAGCAGGTGCTCGGCCGGCGCGGTGTTCACGAGCGACCATTCCTCGGTGGAGTGCTGGATCCCCACGTCCGAACGCTCCCGTACCGACGCGGGCAGCCCGCTGCGCTCGATGAGCATGTCGACCAGCGTGCGGACGGAGGTGCTGTGGCCGCTGCCGATGTCGACGATCTCGCCGGAGACCTTCGAGTCCACGGCCGCCACGACCGCCTCGGCGACATCGCGTACGTCCACGTAGTCGCGGTGGGCCAGCAACGGATCCAGTTCCACCACCGCCGGCTGCCCGCCCGCCGCCCACAACTGGCCGGCCACCCGGCCCAGCAGGCTGACGTCGGGGCTGCGGGGGCCCGCCAGATTGGCGATGCGCAGCACCATGCCCTCCAGCTCGCCCGCCCCGATCCGCTCCAGCACGGCCCGGGTCGCCGCGAGCTTCGCCCGGCCGTACGCGCTGGTCGGATGTGCGGGCGCGGCGACGTCCGACGCTGTCCCGACCCGCATCCGGCCGTACTCCAGCACCGAACCCAGGTGCACCAGCCGTGGCCGGCTCTCCATCAGCGCGAGGATGTCCAGCAGCCGCAGGGTCGGGGCGGCCGCGGCCTCCCACATCTGCGCGTCGGTGTTGCCCCAGATGCTGCCGGTGGAGTTGACGACGGCGAACGGCGCCAGGGCGTCCAGCCGCTCGGCGGACTCGCGCACCGGCCGCCGCGCGAGGTCGAGGGCGAGGAACGGCCCCACGACCTCGTGATCGGGCGGCGTGCGGGCCACGACGGCCACCTCCGTGCCGCGGCTCTCCAACGCCGCGCACACGTGCCGTCCGACGAACCCCGTGCCGCCCAGGACGACGACCCTGCCATTCGCGGACATGCTGTCCCTTTCTTCGCTGAGAACAGGCCCTGCACAGCGAAGACTGGTACGTGGCGATCGGGATTCACTCAAGCCCCGGCCGGGTTCCAGCGCCGCTCGACGGGCTGGGGCGACCCTGTGGGCGCCGCACCCCACCTGTCCGGCCAACGGAGGAGTCCCATGTACGGCGCCGACTCAGCGAAGTTCTACCACGCACAGCACACCGCACGAGGCAAGGACTACAGGGCGGAGGCGGAGACGGTCGTCGAGCAGATCCATGCGCGCCTGCCCGGGGCGGCCTCGGTGCTGGACGTCGCCTGCGGCACCGGCGGGCACCTCCCCGCCTTCGCCGAACTGATCGGGCACACGGAGGGCATCGACCTCTCCGAACCGATGCTCGACATCGCCCGCACCGACCTGCCGCATGTGCCGCTGCACGTCGGCGACATGCGCTCTTTCGACCTGGGCCGCACCTTCGACGCCGTCACCTGCCTGTTCGCCTCGATCGGCTATGTGTCCTCCCGGGCGGAGTTGCACGAGACGGTCCGACGCCTCGCGCTGCACACCAACCCGACCGGGGTGGTCGTCGTCGAACCCTGGTGGTTCCCGGAGACCTTCATCGACCGCTGGGTCTCCAGCGACGTCATCGAGTGGGAGGACACCACCGTCGCCCGCGCCACCCACACCGTCCGCGAGGGCGACACGTCCCGTATGGAGGTCCACTACCTCCAGGCGTCCCCGGCCGGCGGCGTCCACTACTTCACCGAGGTGCACCGCGCCATGCTCTTCAGCCGCGAGGAGTACGAGGAGGCCTTCGAGCAGGCCGGGCTGCGGCCGGAGTACGTCCCCGAAGTGCAGTCGAGGCGCGGCCTGTTCATCGGCACCCGCCGCTGATCCACCGGGCCGCCGCACCTGGTGCTCGCGCGCAAGCGCTGCTCCGACCAAGTTCGAGCGACGCCCGCCAGCATGCGGTCACGGGCGTTCATCACCGGCGTTCGCCGTCGCACACGAGAGGCACACCCCATGGCCCACCTGCTGCACATCGACACGTCGCCCTCGCCGTACTCCGTGTCCCGCAAACTGGCGGCCTCCTTCCGCGAGGTGTGGAACGAGGCACAGCCCCAGAGCACGGTGACCTACCGCGATCTGGCCGCCGAGCCCGTTCCGCACCTGGGCGGCGACGGGGCCGCGACCCTCATGGCGGAGCCGGAGACCGATGGGCAGCGCACCGCGGCGGCACTGCACAACGAGCTCGTCGAGGAGATCCTCGCCGCCGACGCCCTGCTCATCAGCGTGCCGATGCACAACTGGACGATCCCCTCGAATCTGAAGGCATGGCTGGACCAGTCCCTCATCCTGGGCCGCACACTGCCCTACGACCCGCGCGCCAACCCGCTCGCCGGGCGTCCGGCGACCATCGTGCTGGCCCACGGCGGCGACTACACCCCCGGCTCCGAGGACGCGGCCATGGACCACTGCGGCCCGTATCTGCGCACCGTGGTGCAGCAGGTCCTCGGCTACGAGCTGGAGCTGATCACCGCTTCGCACACGGTCACCCCGTTCACCTCGGAGGACCCGGTGGAGCTGGAGAAGGCGGCCGCCTCGCTCCGGGCCGCCGAGGCCGCGACCGTGGAGCGGGCGCGGGCGGTGGCCAACAAGCTGGTGCGGTCCTGACCACGGCGGAACCGCGGACGGCGGCGGCCGGAGCGGGCACCTCGGGTGCCCGCTCCGGCCGCCGCCGTCCGTCGTCCGCGCGGCTCAGCCCCGTGCGCCGTCCTGGGCCCAGGCCGCACGGTGCAGCCGGCAGCTGAGGGTCCGCAGGTGCTCCACCAGCTCGGGCGGCTCCTGCACCTCGAAGTCGAAGCCGAACGCGGCCACCCACACCGCGAGGTGGTCCAGGCTGGTGGAGCCGATGCGGAGCACACAGGTGCGGTCGTCGATCGGCTCCACCACGCCGAGTGACGGAGGCACTTCCAGGGCCACCTCGGCGGCCGAGCCGTGCATGGTGATCACCGCGCGATAGCGGTACTGGCCGCTGGTGACCGCCGACGCCACATAGGAGGCCATGTCCTCCGATGGCAGGGGCTTCGGGGTGAACCGCGGCCCGTTGGGGATCCGCAGCGCCATCCGGTCCACCCGGAAGCTGCGCCAGTCCTCCCGGCGGGTGTCCCAGGCCACCAGGTACCACCGCTGCCCGTCGTGGACCAGCCGGTACGGCTCCACATCACGCACGGTCGCCGATCCGTCGCGCGCGGTGTAGTCGAACCGCAGCCGCTCGTGGTCCCGCACCGCCGACGCGATGGCGGTCAGCATCGCCGGATCGACCGTGGGGGCGAGCGTCGGCATGGTCACCAGCGCCGCGCTGAGCGCGTTGACCTGGTAGCGCAGCCGGGAGGGCAGCACCTGGTCCAGCTTGGCCAGGGCCCGCACCGAGATCTCGGCGATGCCGGTGATCGCGCCGCCGGCCGCGGTGCGCAGCCCGACCGCCACCGCGACCGCCTCCTCGTCGTCCAGCAACAGCGGCGGCAGCGACGCCCCGGCGGCCAGCTGGTAGCCGCCGCCCACTCCGCCCATCGCGTTGATCGGGTATCCGAGGAGCCGCAGTTTGTCGACATCACGCCGGACGGTCCGGGGACTCACCTTCAGGCGGTCGGCCAGATCGGGCCCCGACCATTCCCGATGGGCCTGGAGCAACGCCAGCAAACGCAGCAGTCGAGCCGAGGTTTCCAACATGAATCGACCTTCTCATCAACCGAGGACAGGAGGTGACCGCGAATGCTTTTAGCGTGGCCATCAGACCGAAGGAGATCTCATGACCATTCTCATCGCCGGTGCCACCGGAAACGTCGGACGCCCCCTGGTGGAGCAGCTGCTCGCCGCCGGACACCCGGTGCGCGCGCTCACCCGTAACCCCGCCAAGGCGAACCTGCCCGCGGGCGCCGAAGTGATCGCGGGGAACCTCTCCGACGCGAGCTCCCTGGTCGAGGCCTTCAAGGGGGTCACGGCCGCTCACCTGATCAGCTTCAACGGTGAGGACTTCTCTCCGCTGGAGAACGGGCCGGAGATCGTCAAGCTCGCCAAGGACTCCGGAGTCCGCAAGGTGACCGTGCTCAAGGGCGACGTCACCAAGAGCCCCCTGGAGGAGGCCGTGGAAGCCGGCGGCCTGGAGTGGACCTTCCTCTCGCCGGTGGAGTTCATGTCCAACGCCCTGGAGTGGGCCGAATCGATCAAGAACGAGGGCGTCGTCCGCGAGGCGTTCGCCCAGGCGAAGAGCGCGATGGTGCACGACGCGGACATCGCCGCCGTCGCCGCCGCCGCCCTCACCTCGGACGGACACGCGGGCCAGGAGTACTGGATCACCGGCCCGCAGGCGCTGACCCCGCCGGAGAAGGTGCGCGCGATCAGCGAGGCGCTGGGCCGCGAGGTGAAGTACGTCGAGCTGAGCCAGGACGAGATCGTCGCCGAGTGGCGTCAGACCGGTTACTCCGACGAGGACGTCGAGTTCTTCCTCACGATGCGCACCAACCCGCCGGAGGCCGGCTACACCGTGCAGGACACGGTGGAGCGGGTCACCGGCAAGCCCCCGCGGACCTTCGTCCAGTGGGTCAAGGAGAACGCCGCGGCCTTCACGGCCTGACACCCCATGACGGGAGCCGAGCGGGTCACCCCCGTCCCGCTCGGCTCCTTCCCTCCCGGAGCGGCCTGACCGACGGCCCTCCCGGCCGGCGCGCTCCCCCGACCGGGCCCCGGGGGTGCGCGACCCGGCACGGCCCGCACCCCTGCCTGCGACCGTTCGAGCGCGATTGCAGGCGGTATCGAGCCCGGGAATCGATCGTGGGCGGGTCGTCGACCACAACCCCCGGGGGCTGCCTTGACCACTCGTTCGCGGACGCCCCGGGCAGGGACGGCGGCGCCCCACGACCCCGCTCACCTGCGGATCGCGAAATCCGTGGTGGCGGACACCGGGGCCGGCGCCGCGGGCCGGTTCCACCGGTGGCTCGCCGCACAGAAGCAGCACACGGACATGCTGGTCCGGCAGGTCGCGCTGGAGGACCTGGCCGGCTGGCACGCCGACCCCGGCACCGGGAACCTCGTCCACGAGACGGGCCGTTTCTACTCCGTCGAGGGCCTCGACGTCCACCTGCCCGGCGCCCCCGTCGAACGGTGGCAGCAGCCGATCATCAACCAGCCGGAGGTGGGCATTCTGGGCATCCTGGTCAAGGAGTTCGACGGTGTCCTCCACTGCCTGATGCAGGCGAAGATCGAACCGGGCAACCACAACGGACTCCAGCTGTCGCCGACCGTCCAGGCCACCCGCAGCAACTACACACGGGTGCACAAGGGGGCCGAGGTCCCCTACCTGCGCTACTTCCGCGACACCTCGCGGCACCAGGTGCTCGCCGACGTACGCCAGTCCGAACAGGGCGCCTGGTTCTTCCGCAAACGCAACCGCAACATCGTGGTCCAGGTGACCGAGGACGTCGAAGTACGCGAGGGGTTCACATGGTTGACGCTACGTCAGCTGCATGCGCTGCTCACGTTGGACGACCTGGTGAACATGGACGCCCGATCGGTCCTGGCCTGCCTGCCCTTCACCGGGCCCGGCCTGCCGCATGTCCTCGGCGCGCCGGCGGACGAATTCACGGCCGCGCTCGTCCGCTCCTGCGACGAGCGTGCCGACGTGCCCGAGAACCTGGCCGGCGTGCTGCACTGGATCACCGACGTCCGCACCCGCCGGGACGTCGTCGCCGAGCGGATCCCGCTGCGGGCGCTGGCGGGCTGGCGCCGGGACGACGGCCGGATCGCGCACGAGAGCGGCCGGTTCTTCCGGGTGACCGGGGTCGACGTCGCGGCCACCGGACGCGAGGTCCGCGCCTGGGCCCAGCCCATGATCGAGCCCTGCGGCGAGGGCGTGATCGCCTTCCTCGCCCGCAGGATCGACGGCGTCCTGCACCTGCTCGTCCACGCGGCCACGGAACCGGGGTACGCGGACGTCGTCGAACTGGCCCCGACGGTCCAGTGCACCCCGGCGGGCCTCGACGCACTGCCCGCCGGGGCGCGCCCGCCCCACCTGGACGCGGTGCTGAACGCCGCCCCCGAGCGGATCCGCTTCGACGCGGTGCACTCGGAGGAGGGCGGCCGTTTCTACCATGCGCGCAACCGCTACCTGATCGTGGAGACGGACGAGGACCACGGGGCCGGAGCCCCGGATCACCGCTGGCTCACCGTGGCCCAGCTGGTGGCCCTGATGCGACACAGCCACTACGTGAACGTCCAGGCGCGCTGCCTCCTCGCCTGTCTCCACAGCCTGACCGCCCGGTCCGGCCCCGTACAGCCTTCCGTCGCCCTGTCGTAAAGGAGAGCACCATGGCCCAGCAGGACACCCCCCAGCCCCAGGTCACCTTCGTGAACAGGTTCACGGTCTCCGGGAGCCCCCAGGAGTTCGAGGACGCCTTCGCGCGTATCGCGGCCTTCATGAAGGAGCAGCCGGGCATCATCGGCTACACCCTGTCCCAGGACGTGAAGGACCCCCAGCGGTACGTGAACATAGCCCGCTGGGAGCACGCCGGGGCGCTGCGCGCGGCCGTCGGCCACCCGGACTTCCAGACCCACGTCAAGGAGCTGCGGCAGCTCGCACAGAGCGATTCCGAGCTGTACGCAGAACGGCACCGCTATCTCGACCGCACCGGGTGAACCACATCCGGTTCGGCGTTCCCCTCCCGAAGAACACGTGAACAGGCCCTGAAATGACAGAAGTCGAGCGCAACGACAACAACACGCAGTACATCCGCATCGCGGGTGCGCGCGAGCACAACCTGAAGGACGTGTCGCTGCGGATCCCGAAGAACAGGATCACGGTGTTCACCGGCGTCTCCGGGTCGGGGAAGTCGTCGATCGTGTTCGACACCCTGGCCGTGGAGGCGCAGCGGCAGCTCAACAGCACCTACGACTGGTTCATCCGCAACCAGTTGCCGAAGTACCAGCGCCCCCACGCGGACGTCATCGAGAACCTGACCGCTCCGGTGGTCGTCGACCAGAAGCCGGTCGGCGGCAACGCGCGGTCGACGGTCGGCACGATGACGGACCTCTACTCGTCGCTGCGTGTGCTGTTCTCGCGCCTGGGCACGCCGTACAACCCGCCCTCGGCGTACTCCTTCAACAACCCGCAGGGCATGTGCCCGGAGTGCGACGGCCTCGGCCGGATGCGCCGGGTGGACGTCGACCGGCTGCTCGACCGGACGAAGTCGCTCGACGGGGGAGCGATCCAGCTCAGCACTCACAAGCCCGGTGCGATGGACTGGCAGATGTACGCGAAGTCCGGGCACTTCGACACCGCGAAGGTGCTGAGCGACTACACCGACGCCGAGTGGGAGATGCTCCTGTACGGCAGCGGCGGCACCGTGAAGGTGTCCACGGCCAACACCACGGCGACCCTCAAGTACGAGGGCGTCGTGGCCCGTTTCGCCCGGACCAACCTCAAGCGCGACCTCGGCTCGCTCAGCGAGCGCGGCCGGGCCAACATCGAGCGGTTCATCACGCTGGGGGAGTGCACGGGCTGCGGCGGCACCCGGCTGAACCCCACCGCGCTCGCCACGACCATCGCCGGCCGCACCATCGCCGACTGGACGCGGATGGAGATCAGTGACCTGATCAAACTCCTCGACGGGATCGACGACCCGGTCGCCACCCCTATCGCCGCGGGGATCCGCACCGCCTTCGAGCGCATCGAGGGCATCGGCCTCGGCTATCTCTCGCTGGACCGGGAGACCCTGTCGCTCTCCGGCGGCGAGGCCCAGCGGCTGAAGACCGTGCGCCACCTCAGCAGCAGTCTGGTCGGCATGACGTTCATCTTCGACGAGCCCAGCACGGGCCTGCACCCGCGCGACGTGGGCCGCCTCAACGGCCTGCTGCGGGAGCTGCGGGACATGGGCAACACGGTGATCGTCGTCGAGCACGATCCGGACGTCATCGAGATCGCCGACCATGTGGTCGACGTGGGCCCCCGAGCGGGCGTCCACGGCGGAGAGATCGTCTTCGAGGGCGGTTTCCCGGAGCTGAAGCGGGCCGACACGCTCACCGCCGTCTGTCTGCGCCGCACCGCGGAGGTGAAGGCGGACGTCCGCCGCCCGACGGGGAAGCTCGCGGTGGAGAACGCCGACCTCCACAACCTCCGCAACGTCTCGGTCAGCATCCCGACCGGAGTCCTCACGGCGGTCACCGGGGTCGCCGGATCCGGAAAGAGCTCGCTGATCACCGGAGCGTTCCTGGACGCCTACCCGGACACGATCCTGGTCGACCAGACGGCCATCAAGGCTTCCTCGCGGTCCACGCCCGCCAGCCACCTCGACATGATGGACACCATCCGCAAGCTGTTCGCCAAGGCCAACGGCGTGCCGGTGAGCCTGTTCAGCTTCAACTCGGCGGGCGCCTGCGACGAGTGCAACGGACGCGGTGAACTCGTCGTGGAACTCGCCTACATGGACCCCGTCCGCACCCGGTGCGAAGTCTGTGAGGGCCGACGGTTCAAGGAGGAGGTCCTGGCCTACGAGCTGCGCGGCAAGTCCGTCGCCGATGTGCTCGACCTGTCCGCCGAGAGCGCCGTCGAGTTCTTCACCGAGCGCGAGATC
This sequence comes from Streptomyces sp. SID14515, assembly GCF_010548505.1. Taxonomy (NCBI): domain Bacteria; kingdom Bacillati; phylum Actinomycetota; class Actinomycetes; order Kitasatosporales; family Streptomycetaceae; genus Streptomyces; species Streptomyces sp. SID14515. Next base: position 201,402 of record NZ_JAAGMH010000097.1, read on the forward strand.
CTGGGCAAGCTGACCGGCCTGACCGACGTCGGCCTCGGCTATCTCACCCTCGGGCAGCCGCTGAGCACGCTCTCGGGCGGCGAGCGCCAGCGCCTGAAGCTCGCGGGCCGGCTGCACGGCTCCAAGTCCGTGTACGTCCTCGACGAGCCGACGACGGGCCTGCACATGTCCGACGTCGACACGATCGTCGGGCTGATGAACAGCCTGGTGGACCGGGGCAACACGGTCATCGTCATCGAGCACAACCTGGACGTCGTCCGGCAGGCCGACTGGGTGATCGACCTCGGACCCGGCGGCGGCAAGCACGGGGGCCAGGTCGTCTTCAGCGGCACGCCGAAGGAGCTGTTGGAGGCGGACGGCACCGCGACCGGGGAGTACCTCCGCCGCTACCGGTCCGCCTGAGCCGGGTGCCTGACGCAGGAGGGGGACGGGTCCACCGACCGGTGGGCCCGCCCCCTCCTTCGGCGTGCGCCGGGTCCCCGTCGAGCTTCCCGAGGCCGGTCCCGCCGTGGCGGACGAGCGAGTCTCGCAGTCCGGTCGAATCCCGCTCGACCTGGGACAACGACCCCGCCCCGGGACACTAGCCTGCGGCCATGACCTCGATACTTGTCACGGGCGCGGCAGGCTTCATCGGATCGCACTTCGTCCGGCACTGGCTGCGCCGGTACCCCGACGACACCGTGGTCGCCCTCGACGCGCTCACCTACGCCGGCTCGCTCTCCAACCTGGAGGACCTCGCCGACCGTGTGGTCTTCGTCCAGGGCGACATCGGTGACGAAGCGCTCGTGCGCGGACTCCTCGCCGAGCACCGGACCGAGAAGGTCGTCAACTTCGCCGCGGAGTCGCACAACAGCCTCGCCGTACTGGACCCCGGGCGCTTCTTCCGCGCCAACGTCCTCGGTACGCAAGGGTTGTTGGAGGCGTGCCGAGCGGTGGGCGTCGAACGCTTCCACCACATATCCACCTGCGAGGTGTACGGAGACCTCGCCCTCGACTCCGACGAGATGTTCACCGAGACGAGCCCCTACCGCCCCCGCACCCCCTACAACGCCAGCAAGGCCGGGGCCGACCATGTGGTCCGGGCCTATCACGAGACGTACGGCCTGCCCGTGACGATCACCAACTGCGCCAACAACTACGGCAGTCACCAGTTCCCCGAGAAGGTCATCCCCCTGTTCACGACCCGGGCGCTCGACGGTCGGCGTCTGCCCGTGTACGCCTCCAGCGGCAACCGCAGGGAGTGGATCCATGTCCTGGACCACTGCGCTGCCGTGGAGACCGTCCTCCTGAAGGGAACGCCCGGCGAGATCTACCACGTCGGCACGGGCGTGGAGGCCAGCGTCGATGAACTCGCCGACCTCGTGCTCGACGAACTCGGCCTGCCGCGGTCTCTGAAGGAGACCGTGCCCGACCGCCCCGGCCATGATCGCCGCTACCTCCTCGACTCCAGCCGTATCCGGCGCGAACTCGGCTGGGAACCGAAGATTCCCTTCGCGGCCGGAATCCGGGAGACCGTCCGCTGGTACTCCGACCACCGTTCCTGGTGGCTTCCGCTCATCGGCCGCAGCCCGGTCGTCGAGAACGACTGGAGCGCGGCCGGATCTCGCTAGGGCTTGCGGGGCGAGTGAAACGACTGTCCGCAAGGGGGTTCGCGCGGTCAGGCCGGTGCCTGGACCGCCCGCCCCACCCTTTCCGGTAGCCGCGGCTACCCCGTCACTTCCCACCGGAGGCAACCCCGTGAGCATGAGGGACATCCTGGACGCGATCCAGTCGCCGGACTCGGTGTCCGCCGACTTCGCCGCTCTGCCGCTCCCTGAATTCTGCCGGGCCGTCGTCCTGCGACGTGAGGACACGGAGATGTTCTCGGGGCTCGCCGGCCGTGACAAGGACCCCCGTAAGTCCCTCCACCTGGATCAGGTGCCGCTGCCCGAACTCGGCCCCGGCGAGGCCCTGGTGGCCGTGATGGCCAGTTCGGTGAACTACAACACCGTCTGGAGCTCGATCTTCGAGCCGGTACCGACATTCGCCTTCCTGGAGCGCTACGGCAGGTTGAGCGAGCTGGCCAAGCGTCATGACCTGCCGTATCACGTCATCGGGTCCGACCTTGCGGGTGTCGTGTTGCGCACCGGGCCCGGTGTGAATGCCTGGAATCCGGGTGACGAGGTCGTCGCGCACTGCCTGTCGGTCGAGCTGGAGTCCTCCGACGGCCACAACGACACGATGCTCGACCCCGAGCAGCGGATCTGGGGCTTCGAGACGAACTTCGGCGGGCTCGCCGAGATCGCCCTCGTCAAGTCCAACCAGCTGATGCCCAAGCCCCAGCACCTCAGCTGGGAGGAAGCCGCCTCCCCTGGCCTGGTCAACTCCACCGCGTACCGCCAGCTCGTCTCCCGTAACGGCGCGGGGATGAAGCAGGGCGACAACGTGCTGATCTGGGGCGCCAGCGGCGGACTCGGCTCCTACGCCACCCAGTTCGCCCTGGCCGGCGGCGCCAACCCGATCTGCGTCGTCTCCAGCCCGGAGAAGGCCGACATCTGCCGCGCCATGGGCGCGGACGCGGTCATCGACCGCAACGCCGAGGGCTACAGGTTCTGGAAGGACGAGCACACCCAGGACCCCAAGGAGTGGAAGCGGCTCGGCAAGCGCATCCGCGAGCTGACCGGCGGCGAGGACGTCGACATCGTCTTCGAGCACCCCGGCCGTGAGACCTTCGGCGCGAGCGTCTACGTCACCCGCAAGGGCGGCACGATCGTCACCTGCGCCTCCACCTCCGGCTACACCCACGAGTACGACAACCGCTACCTGTGGATGTCGCTCAAGCGCATCATCGGCTCCCACTTCGCCAACTACCGCGAGGCCTGGGAGGCCAACCGCCTCATCGCCAAGGGCAAGATCCACCCCACCCTCTCCAAGGTCTACTCCCTGGCGGACACCGGCCAGGCCGCCTACGACGTCCACCGCAACCTCCACCAGGGCAAGGTCGGCGTCCTCGCCCTCGCCCCGCAAGAAGGCCTCGGCGTGCGCGACCAGGAACTGCGCGCCCAGCACATCGACGCCATCAACCGCTTCCGGATTCTCTGAATTCGCCCTCCCCTCCGGACCGTCCGGACAGCCACGCGCCACTGAGCCGGGCAGCCCCGGGATCTGTCAACCGTCTGGTCGGTATCCAGCCTCTTGACCCCCGGGCCCGGGCCGCACAGGATCACGCCATGACAGGTGTACGCAGCAGCACAGTCGACGGCGTCCTCACCCGCAGCGCCCGGCGCACCCCCGACCGGACCGCCGTACGGTACGCCGACCGGGCCTGGACCTACCGCGCCCTGGACGCCGCCGTCTCCACGGCCGCCGCCGTCCTCACCGAGGAACACGGCCTCGCCCCCGGCGACCGGGTGGCCGCCTACGCGCACAACTCGGACGCCTATCTCATAGGCTTCCTCGCCTGTGCCCGGGCCGGGTTCGTCCACGTACCGGTCAACCAGAACCTCACCGGCGACGACCTGAGCTACCTCCTGAACCAGTCCGGCTCCTCCCTCGTCCTGACCGACCCGGACCTCGCCGGGCGGCTGCCCGCCGGACTCCCGGTGCGCGCGCTGCGCGACGCTCCCGATGCGCTCCTCGCCGCCCTGGAGACGGAACGGCCGTTCACCCCGCAGCGCCCGCCCGCCTCCGACGACCTGGTGCAACTGCTCTACACCTCCGGCACCACCGCCCTGCCCAAGGGCGCGATGATGACGCACGGGGCCCTGGTCCACGAGTACGTCAGCGCGATCACCGCGCTCGGCCTCGCCGCCGCCGACCGGCCCGTGCACTCGCTGCCGCTCTACCACTCGGCCCAGATGCATGTGTTCCTGCTGCCCTATCTGGCGGTCGGCGCGGAGAACACCATCCTGGACGGGCCGGACGCCGCCTCGATCTTCGACCTCGTCGAAGCGGGCCGGGCCGACAGCCTGTTCGCCCCGCCCACCGTCTGGATCGGCCTCGCCAACCACCCGGAGTTCGCCACCCGCGACCTCGACGGTCTGCGCAAGGCGTTCTACGGGGCCTCGATCATGCCCGTGCCCGTCCTGGAGCGACTGCGGAGACGCCTCCCGCACCTGGCCTTCTTCAACTGCTTCGGCCAGAGCGAGATCGGCCCGCTGGCCACCGTGCTCGGCCCCGACGAGCACGAGGGCCGGATGGAGTCCTGCGGCCGTCCCGTCCTCTTCGTGGAGGCCCGCGTCGTCGACGAGAAGGGCGAGGACGTCCCCGACGGCACCCCCGGCGAGGTCGTCTACCGCTCGCCCCAACTGTGCTCCGGCTACTGGGACAAGCCCGAGGAGACGGCGGCCGCCTTCCGCGGCGGCTGGTTCCACTCCGGCGACCTCGCGGTCCGCGACGCCGAGGGCTTCCTCACCGTCGTGGACCGGGTCAAGGACGTCATCAACTCCGGCGGCGTCCTCGTCGCCTCCCGACAGGTCGAGGACGCCCTCTACACCCACCCCGCCGTCGCCGAGACCGCCGTCATCGGCCTGCCGGACGACCGCTGGATCGAGGCCGTCACCGCCGTCGTCGTCCTGCGCGGCGAGGCGAGCGACACCGAACTCATCGCCCACGCCCGCGAGAAGCTGACCGCCTTCAAGGCCCCGAAGCGCGTCGTGTTCGTGGACGAGCTGCCGCGCAACGCCAGCGGAAAGATCCTCAAACGGCAACTGCGCGACGAGCTGGCCTGACCCCGGCCGCTACAGCCGCCCCGCCTCCACGATCCGCCGCAGGAACCGCCGGGTGCGCTCCTCGCGGGGCGCGCCGAACACCTCCTCGGGCGTGCCGCGCTCCAGCACCACCCCGGCGTCCAGGAAGCACACCTGGTCGGCGACCTCGCGGGCGAACGCCATCTCGTGGGTGGCGATCACCATCGTCATGCCGTCCTCCTTCACCTCCCGTACGAGACCCAGCACTTCGCCCACCAGCTCCGGGTCCAGCGCGGCCGTGATCTCGTCCAGGAGCAGCAGCCGGGGGCGTACCGCCAGCGCCCGCACGATCGCCGCCCGCTGCTGCTGTCCGCCGCTGAGCCGGTCCGGATACTCGTCCGCCTTCGCCCCGAGCCCCAGCCGCTCCAGCAGCTCCCGGGCCTCCGCCTCGGCCCGGGGCCGGGACAGGCCGTGGACCCGGCGCGGGGCCAGTGTGATGTTCTGCAGGACGGTCAGATGCGGGAAGAGGTTGTACGCCTGGAACACCACGCCGATCCGGCGGCGCACCGCGTCCGCGTCGGCCCGGGGGTCCGTGATCTCCTCGCCCTCCAGCCAGATCGCCCCGTCGTCGATCTCCTCCAGGAGGTTGGCGCAGCGCAGCAGGGTCGACTTCCCGGACCCCGACGCGCCGATCAGCGCGGTCACCGTGTGCGGGGCGACCTCCAGGTCCACGTCCCGCAGCACCAGCGACGTACCGAACGACTTGCGGACCGCCTCCATCCGCAGCACCGGAGCGTTGCTCATACGAGTCCTCCCTGGGCCCGCCGCCGGTCCATCCGGGCCGTCACCCAGTCGGTGAGCCGGGTCATCGGGATGGTCAGCGCCACGAAGACCAGACCCGCGACGACGTACGGGGTGTAGTTGAAGTCCTTGCTCGCGATGATCTGCGCCGCGTACACGGCGTCCACCGCCCCGGCGATCGAGACGAGACCGGTGTCCTTCTGGAGCGACACCAGGTCGTTCAGGAGCGGCGGCACCACCCGGCGCACCGCCTGCGGCAGTACGACGAAGCGCAGCGCCTGCCCGCTGCTCAGCCCCAGCGAACGCGCCGCCGCCCGCTGCGAGGGGTGCACGGACTCGATGCCCGCCCGGAAGACCTCCGCGACGTACGCCGAGTACGTCAGCACCAGCGCGCCGCCGCCCAGCAGCACCGGATCGGTGGTCACCCCCTCCAGCCGCAGGGCGGGCACCCCGAAGACCACCATCAGCAGGCAGATGATGAGCGGCAGCCCCCGGAAGAAGTCCGTGTACGCGGTCGCCAGCGCCCGTATCGGGAAGAACACCGGACCGCGCAGGGTCCGAGCCACGGCCAGCAGCAGGCCGAGCACCAGCACGGCCGCACCGCACACGGCCAGCAGCCGGAGGTTCAGCCACAGGCCCTCCATGACCTGCGGGAAGGCGACGCGCGCGTAATGGGCGCTGAAGAACGTCTCCTTGGTACGCGTCCAGCCCGGCGAGTTCGTGATCAGCAGGAACAGCACCGCGCCCACGACCAGGGTGCTGGTCGCGGCGATCGCGGTGGCCCGCCGGGTGCGGGCCCGCCGATGGCGCTCGCGGGCGATCCGGCGCTCGGACGGGACGTAGCCGTCCTCGACGGCGGCCGGCGTCTTGTGCAGGGTCACTTGAGCACCGGCGCGTCGACGGCGTCGGAGAGCCACTCCTTCTCCAGGGCGGCGAGCGTGCCGTCCTTGCGCAGGGCGTCCACCGCACCGCTCACGCAGGAGGTGAGCGCGGACTCCTTGTCGAGGACCAGCCCGAACTGCTCGGGATCGCCGGGGGAGTCGGCGAACTGGCCCACCACCTCGGCCTCCGGCACCTCCGCCCCGGTGATGTAGAAGGCGGTCGGCAGGTCCACCACGATGGCGTCCACCTGGCCGGTCTTCAGCGCCGACTTGGCGAAGTCGTTGCGCTGGTAGACGGCGGGCTTCTCGCCCGGCTTCACCAGATCGGTGATGAAGTCCAGGCTGGTGGTGCCGACTTGAGCGCCGAGCTTCACGTCCTTGAGGTCGGCCACGCTCTTCGCCTTCGCCGCCTTCGACGACTTCAGGGCGACGACGGCCTGGCGCACGTCGTAGTAGCCGGAGGAGAAGGCGACGGCCTTCTTCCGCTCCTCACTGATGGAGACCTGGTTGATGTCGAAGTCGAACTTCTTCGCACCGGGCGCGAACGCGCTGTTGAACGGCGTGTGCTGCCACACCACCGCGTCGCGGTCGTAACCGAGCTCCTTCGCCACGGCGTAGGCCACCGCCGACTCGAAGCCCTTCCCGTTGGACGGCTCGTCGTCGGAGAACCAGGGCGCGTAGGCGGGCTTGTCGGTGCCCACGGTCAGCTTCCCGGGCGCCTGGGTGGCGAGCTTGCCGGGAGCGCAGGACGCCGTGGCGCCGGCGGCCCGGTCCGGTGCCTTCTCCTCCGCTTGCGGGGCACAGCCCGTGAGGGCGGCGCAGAGGGCGACGGCGGAGCACAGGGCGGTGACCAGGGACCGGTTGGCGAGATGCATAGCGGGAGACTCGCAGTGCCCGGCCCTCTCTGTCGAGATTTTCGCGCAGCTGTCCGCATAGTGGGAACGGGTGTTGCGGTGGTGTGAACACGCCGGTCACCGGCGCCGTTCACCCCGTGCCGGACTCCCGCAGGTCCACGATCCGCCGGATCTTGCCCACCGAGCGCTCCAGCGACTCCGGATCCACGATCTCGACGTTCACCGACACCCCGACGCCGTCCTTCACCGCCGCCGCGACGGCCCGCGCCGCCTTCTCCCGTTCATCGCTCGTCGCGTCCGCCCGCGCCTCCGCGAGGACCGTCAGCGCGTCCAGCCGCCCGTGCCGGGTCAGCCGCAGCTGGAAGTGCGGGGCGACGGCGGGCGTACGCAGCACGATCTCCTCGATCTGGGTGGGGAAGAGGTTCACCCCGCGCAGGATCACCATGTCGTCGCTGCGGCCGGTGACCTTCTCCATCCGGCGGAAGGTCCGCGCCGTCCCCGGCAGCAGCCGCGTCAGGTCCCGGGTGCGGTAGCGGATCACCGGCATCGCCTCCTTGGTCAGCGAGGTGAAGACCAGCTCCCCCTCCTCGCCGTCGGGCAGCACCTCACCGGTGAACGGGTCCACGACCTCCGGATAGAAGTGGTCCTCCCAGATGTGCAGCCCGTCCTTCGTCTCCACGCACTCCTGCGCGACCCCCGGGCCCATCACCTCGGAGAGCCCGTATATGTCGACCGCGTCGATGGCGAACCGGTCCTCGATCTCCCGGCGCATCCCCTCGGTCCACGGCTCCGCGCCGAAGATCCCGACCTTCAGGGACGTGGAGCGCGGATCGACGCCCTGCCGCTCGAACTCGTCCAGCAGCGTCAGCATGTACGACGGCGTGATCATGATGATCTCGGGCCGGAAGTCCTGGATCAGCTGGACCTGGCGCGCGGTCATGCCCCCGGAGGCCGGGATCACCGTGCAGCCGAGCCGCTCCGCCCCGTAGTGCGCGCCGAGACCGCCGGTGAACAGCCCGTATCCGTACGCCACATGGACCTTGTGGCCGGGCCGCCCGCCCGCCGCCCGGATCGAACGGGCCACCACGTCCGCCCAGGTGTCCAGGTCCCGCGCGGTGTACCCGACGACCGTCGGACGTCCGGTCGTGCCGCTGGAGGCGTGGATCCTGCGCACCTCGTGCTCCGGTACGGCGAACATCCCGAAAGGGTAGTTGTCGCGCAGATCGGTCTTCGCGGTGAACGGGAACCGGGCCAGATCGGCGAGCGACCGACAGTCCTCGGGCTTCAGCCCGGCGCGGTCGAAGGCGTTCCGGTAGAAGGGGACCTTGTCGTACGCGTGCCGCAGCGTGCTGCGGAGCCGCTCCAGTTGCAGGGCCTCCAACTCGCCGCGGCCGAGCCGTTCCGCCGCGTCCAGCATGGCCGTCATAAGGACCCTTCCTCTCCCGAAGCGGGCGACCGATCATTCGGTCGATCTTCCTGGGAGCAGTAATTCAGGAGGTCGGGGGCGCTGGCAAGAGGGGCGCACGCATCGTTCCGGATCAGCTCCGCGCGAAGTGCGGTGCGCCCGCCCGCGGGTTCCTGTTTGGATGGGGCGTATGCCGATCTTCTCCGCGTACGACACGACCCCGCTCGCCTATCGCCTGGTGGGGGAGGGTGAGCCGCTGATCTGTCTGCCCGGCGGGCCGATGCGGGCGAGCGCGTATCTCGGGGACCTGGGCGGGCTCGCCGCCCGGCGGCAGCTGGTCCTGCCGGACCTGCGCGGCACGGGCGACTCCGGTGTGCCCGACGACCCCTCGACGTACCGCTGCGACCGCCTCGTCGACGACGTGGAGGCGCTGCGCGAACACCTGGGGCTCGACCGGATCGACGTACTGACCCACTCCGCGGGCGCGGACCTCGCCCTGCTGTACGCCGCCCGCCACCCGGAACGGCTGCGCACCCTGACCCTGATCACACCCAGCACCCGCGCCGTGGGCATCGAGGTGACCGACCAGGACCTGCGCGAGGCCGCCGAGCTGCGACGCGACGAGCCCTGGTACCCCGAGGCCCGGGCCGCCCAGGAGGCGCTGCTCGCCGGCGGACCGTTCGCCGAGCTGTGGCCCGCCGTCCGGCCCCTCACCTACGGCCGCTGGGATGAGACGGCCCGCGCGCACGCCGCGGCCTCCGCCGGACAGACCAACCACGAGGCCCGTGACCACTACGCCGCGGACGGCGCGTTCGACCCCGCCGCGACGGCCGCCGCCCTGCGCGGACTAACCGTGCCGGTCCTCGTCCTCGCCGGGGAGTACGACGGTCATCCGAGCCCGGACCGGGCCACCGAGCTCGCAGCGCTCTTCCCGGGCGCAGAGTTCGTCGTCCAGCGCGGCGCGGGGCACTTCCCGTGGCTGGACGACCCCGGCGCCTTCGCCCGTACGGTGGCGGCCTTCCTCGACCCGGAGGTCCTGAGCGTGCAGGCGGGCGGGGTCCGGCTCGCGTACCGCGTCTGGGGCGCCCCCGAGGCTCCGCCCGTCGTCCTCCTGCACGGCCGGACCGGCTCCGGCGAGACCTGGACCCGCACAGCGCAGGACCTGGCCGTCGACCACCGTGTGTACGCCCCCGACTTCCGGGGCCACGGGCTGAGCGACTGGCCCGGCCGCTACTCCTTCGAGATGTTCCGCGACGACCTGCACGCCTTCCTGGAGGCCCGCAACCTGGCCGGCGCGACCGTCGTCGGACACTCCATGGGCGGGGTGGCCGCCTACCTCCTGGCCCAGCGGGAACCGGGCCTGATCGGGCGGCTGATCATCGAGGACGCACCGCCCCTCCTCCCGCTCGACCCGCCCCGGCCGCTCTCCGTCCGCCCGGAGGGCGACCTCGACTTCGACTGGCCCGTCGTCCCGGACACCGACGCCCAGCTGAACGACCCCGACCCGGCCGTCCGCGAACGGTTCCCGGACATCACCGTGCCCACCCTCGTCATCGGCGGCGGCTCCACCAGCCACATCGACCAGGGCCAACTCGCGCTGATGGCCGGGGCGATGGCCGACGCCGAGCTGGTCACCGTCGACGCCGGACATCTGATCCACACGGACCGGCCGGAGGAATTCCTCGCGGCGATCCGGGCGTTCGGGCTCGTCTGACGACAGTGGTCGTGCCGACGGCGATGCAAGATCCTGAGGAGGACGACTGTGCGGGGCGAGGCCGCGCGGGACGCGAAGGGGGCGGCGGGGCCTCGCCGATCAGCGCCCGGGGCCCGGTGGGCTCCGATCCGCCGGGGCGGGCGGGCCCCTGCCCGTTCAGCTCCGGGCGGCGCCCGCCGCCACCGCCTTCGCCCACCGGTAGTCCGCCTTGCCGCTCGGTGAGCGCTGGATCCGGTCGGCCAGCACCAGGGCGCGGGGGATCTTGTAGCCGGCGAGCCGGGTCCGGCAGTGTGCCTGTACCGCCTCCAGGTTCAATGCCTCCGCGCCATCGCGGAGTTGGACCACGGCGGCGACCCGGTTGCCCCAGTGCTCGTCGGGGACGCCCGCGACGAGCGCGTCGTACACGTCCGGATGGGACTTCAGTGCCTGCTCGACCTCCTCCGGATACACCTTCTCGCCCCCGGTGTTGATGCACTGGGAGCCCCGGCCGAGCACGGTGACGATGCCGTCCGCGTCCACGGTCGCCATGTCGCCCAGCAGCACCCACCGCTCCTCGCCCCGGCGGAAGAAGGTGTCGGCGGTCTTGGCCGGGTCGTTGTAGTAGCCGAGCGGGACGTGTCCGCGCTGGGCGATGCGGCCCGGCTCGCCGGGAGCCACCGGCTCGTGACTCACCGGATCGACCACCGCCGTACGGGCGTTGACCTGCACCCGGAAGCCCTTCTCGGGTCCGGAGTCGGCGGTGGCCGTACCGTTGAAACCGGACTCGGAGGAGCCGAAGTTGTTCAGCAGCATCACCGACGGCACCAGCGCCTGGAACTCCGCCCGCACCGAGTCCGACATGATCGCCCCGGAGCTGGAGACCGAGAACAGCGACGAGCAGTCCGTCCCGCGCAGCGGCCCCTTCAGGCAGTCGATCAGCGGGCGCAGCATCGCGTCGCCGACCAGCGAAACACTGGTGACCTTCTCCTTCTCGATCGTCCGCAGCACCTCCTCGGGCACGAACTTGCGGTGTACGACGACGCGTTGGCCGAAGTTGAAGCCGATGAACGCGGTCAGCGTGGAGGTTCCGTGCATCAGCGGCGGGGTGGGGAAGAAGGTGATCCCGTCGCCGCCCGCGGCGACCCGCTCCGCCAGCTCCTGCGGTGCCTTCACCGGCTCGCCGGTCGGGGCCCCGCCGCCCAGGCCCGAGAAGAACAGGTCCTCCTGACGCCACATCACACCCTTCGGCATGCCGGTCGTGCCGCCGGTGTAGATGATGAACTGGTCGTCGGCGGAGCGGGCCGCGAAACCGCGCCCGGCCCCGCCCGACTCCTCCGCCTCGGTGAAGGGCACGACCGGCACGGCCGGGGGAGCGCCGGGGGCAGGGCCCACCCGGATCAGATGGCGCAGGCCCGGGGCCTGCGGGGCGGCCGCCGCGACCCGCTCGTCGAACTCGCCGTCGAAGACCAGCGCCGCCAGGTCCGCGTCCCGATAGAGGTAGACCAACTCCTCTTCCACATAGCGGTAGTTGACGTTCACCGGAACGATCCGCGCTTTGAGGGCGGCCAGGACCGTCTGGAGGTATTCGACCCCGTTGTAGAGGTGCAGCCCCAGATGTTCGCCCGGCCGGATGCCCGCGTCGATCAGGTGGTGGGCGATCCGGTTGGCGGCGGCGTCCAGCTCCGCGTAGGTGAGCCGCCGCTCCGCGCCCGTACCGGGATGGTCGACGTACAGGAGCGCCTCGCGGTCGGGCACCGCGTCGACGACCGATTCGAACAGGTCGGCAAGGTTGTACTCCACCGTTCCTCCTGACCCCGGGTGACTGGCGACTCGGCCGTCATTAGAGCGCCGGGCGGCACAAGTGGGAAGGGGTGGCGTCGAAACAATCTGACGAGCTGTCAGAAAACTATTGAACTGCGACCCCTCCTCCTGCAACCTGTTCCAGGTCTGGAGACAGGAGTCGGTCATGGGCGGTACGGAACACCTCACCGTGCGGCGCGAAGGCGCCACGCTGGTGCTCACCTTGAACAGACCACAGGCCAGGAACGCGCTCTCGCTGCCGATGCTCGTCGGCCTCTACGACGGCTGGATCGAGGCCGACGAGGACGACGCGATCCGATCCGTCGTCCTCACCGGCGCGGGCGGCGCGTTCTGCGCGGGCATGGACCTCAAGGCCCTCGCGGGCGACGGAATGGCGGGGGAGGGGTACCGGGAGCGGATGACGGCCGACCCGGACCTCCACTGGAAGGCGATGCTGCGCCACCACCGTCCGCGCAAACCGGTGATCGCCGCCGTGGAAGGGCCCTGCGTCGCGGGCGGCACCGAGATCCTCCAGGGCACCGACATCCGCGTCGCCGGAGCGGGCGCCACCTTCGGGCTCTTCGAGGTCCGCCGGGGCCTCTTCCCGATCGGCGGCTCCACCGTCCGGCTGCCCCGCCAGATCCCCCGCACCCACGCCCTCGAAATGCTGCTCACCGGCCGCCCCTACACCGCCGACGAAGCCGCCGCCATCGGACTCGTCGGCAGGGTCGTGCCCGACGGAACCGCGCTGGAGGAGGCCCTCGCCGTCGCCGAGCGGGTCAACGCCTGCGGGCCGCTCGCCGTCGAGGCCGTCAAGGCCTCGGTCTACGAGGGCGCCGAGCTGACCGAGAGCGAGGCCCTGTCCGCCGAACTCAAGCGGGGCTGGCCGGTGTTCGCCACCGAGGACGCCAAGGAGGGCGCCCGCGCCTTCGCCGAGAAGCGCCCGCCCGTCTACCGGCGCGCCTGAGCGCCGAGCCCCCGGCTCCCGGCTCTCAGCCCCGGGCCCTCGGCCCCGAACCAAGGAGGCAGCAGCCATGACCGACGTCCTCAGCGCCCCGCTGGTGGTCGAATTCCCCTTCACCCGCTCGCTCGGGCCCGTCCAGAGCGCCTTCCTCACCGGACTGCGCGAACGCACCGTCCTCGGCGTCCGCACGGAGGACGGCACGGTGCTCGTGCCGCCCGTCGAGTACGACCCCGTCACCGCGAACGAGATCCGCGACCTCGTCGAGGTCGCCCCCACCGGCACCGTCACCACCTGGGCCTGGAACCCGGACCCGCGCCGCGACCAGCCGCTCGACACCCCCTTCGCCTGGGTCCTCGTCCGCCTCGACGGAGCCGGCACCGCGCTCCTGCACGCCCTCGACGCACCGGGCCCGGACGCCGTACGCACCGGGATGCGCGTCCGGATCCGCTGGGCCGCCACCCGCACCGGCGCCATCACGGACATCGCCTGCTTCGAACCGTACGAGGGTGAGCCCGGCGTCTCCGAACCCGCCCCGCACACCGGGGAGTTCGCCGACCCCGTCACCGGCATCGTCACCCCGGCCCGCCTCGACTACGTCCACACCCCGGGCCGCGCCCAGAGCGCCTACCTCACCGCCCTCGAAGAACACCGCGTCGTCGGTGAACGCTGCCCCGCCTGCCGCAAGGTCTACGTCCCGCCGCGCGGCGCCTGCCCCACCTGCGGGGTCGCCACCGCCGAACAGGTCGAGGTCGGCCCGCGCGGCACGGTCACCACGTTCTGCATCGTCAACATCAAGGCGAAGAACCTGGACATCGAAGTCCCTTACGTCTACGCCCACATCGCCCTCGACGGCGCGGACCTCGCGCTGCACGGACGCATCGCCGGAATCCCGTACGACCAGGTGCGCATGGGCCTGCGCGTCGAACCCGTCTGGAGCGGTGCCGGCCGCGAGTCCCGCCACCCCGACCACTACCGGCCCACCGGGGAACCCGACGCCGACTACGACACGTACAAGGAGCTGGTGTAGATGCGGGACGTGGCCATCGTCGCCTTCGCCCAGACCGCGCACCGGCGGCGCACCGACGAACTCTCCGAGGTCGACCTGCTGATGCCCGTCCTCCACGAGGTCCTGGGCGCGACCGGCCTCAAGGCGAACCAGATCGGGTTCACCTGCTCCGGCTCCGCCGACTACCTCGCGGGGCGGGCCTTCTCCTTCACCATGGCGCTCGACGGCGTCGGCGCCCATCCGCCCATCTCCGAGTCGCACGTCGAGATGGACGGGGCCTGGGCGCTGTACGAGGCGTGGGTGAAGATCCAGACCGGCGAGGCGGACACCGCCCTCGTCTACTCCTACGGCAAGTCCTCGCCCGGCCAGGTCCGCGATGTCCTGACCCGCCAGCTCGACCCCTACTACCTCGCCCCGCTCTGGCCGGACTCCGTCGCGCTCGCCGCCCTCCAGGCGCAGGCCCTCATCGACGCGGGCGCCACCGACGAAGGAGCCCTCGCCGAGATCGCCGCCCGCAACCGCACCGCCGCCGCCGACAACCCGCACGCCCAGCTCACCGGCGACGTCCCGGCCGGCGACTACCTCGTACGGCCGCTGCGCGCCGGCGACTGCCCGCCCATCGGCGACGGCGCGGCCGCCGTGATCCTCGCCGCCGGGGACACCGCCCGCGAGCTGTGCGAACGGCCCGCCTGGATCCGGGGCATCGACCACCGCGTCGAGGCGCACGGCCTCGGCGTCCGTGACCTCACCGACAGCCCCTCCGCCCGGCTCGCGGCCCAGCACGCCGGAGCCTTCGAACGACCCGTCGACACCGCCGAGTTGCACGCCCCGTTCACCTCGCAGGAGGTCGTCCTGCGCACGGCGCTCGGGCTCGGCGACGAGGTCCGCGTCAACCCCTCCGGCGGGGCGCTCGCCGCCAACCCCGTGATGGCCGCCGGACTGATCCGGCTCGGCGAGGCCGCCGCCCGCATCCACCGCGGCGAATCCGACCGGGCCCTCGCGCACGCCACCTCCGGACCCTGCCTGCAACAGAACCTGGTCGCCGTCCTGGAAGGGGAGAGCGCTCATGCCTAAGGAGCCCGTGGCCGTCGTCGGCATCGGCCAGACCAAACACGTCGCCGCCCGGCACGACGTGTCCATCGCCGGACTGGTCCGCGAGGCCGCCGTGCGCGCCCTGGAGGACGCCGGGCTGACCTGGAGCGACATCGATGCCGTCGTGATCGGCAAGGCGCCCGACTTCTTCGAGGGCGTCATGATGCCGGAGCTCTATCTCGCCGACGCGCTGGGCGCCGTCGGCAAACCCATGCTCCGCGTCCACACGGCGGGCTCGGTCGGCGGCTCCACCGCCCTGGTCGCCGCCAACCTCGTCGCCGCCCGCGTACACCGCACCGTCCTCACCCTGGCCTTCGAGAAGCAGTCCGAGTCCAACGCCATGTGGGGTCTCTCCCTGCCGGTCCCCTTCCAGCAGCCGCTGCTGGCCGGGGCGGGCGGCTTCTTCGCCCCGCACGTGCGCGCGTACATGCGGCGTACCGGAGCGCCCGACGAGGTCGGATCGCTGGTCGCGTACAAGGACCGCCGCAACGCGCTGAAGAACCCCTACGCACACCTCCACGACCACGACATCACCCTGGAGAAGGTCCGGGCCGCGCCCATGCTCTGGGACCCGATCCGCTACTCCGAGACCTGCCCCTCCTCCGACGGGGCCTGCGCCATGGTCCTCACCGACCGGGAGGGCGCGGCCCGCTCGCCCCACCCGCCCGCCTGGGTGCACGGCGGGGCGATGCGCAGCGAACCGACCCTGTTCGCGGGCAAGGACTTCGTCTCCCCGCAGGCCGGCAAGGACTGCGCCGCCGACGTCTACCGGCAGGCCCGGATCACCGACCCGCGCCGTGAGATCGACGCCGTCGAGATGTACGTACCGTTCTCCTGGTACGAGCCGATGTGGCTGGAGAACCTCGGCTTCGCCGACGAGGGCGAGGGCTGGAAGCTCACCGAGGCCGGCGTCACCGAACTCGACGGCGACCTGCCCGTCAATCCTTCGGGCGGCGTGCTGTCCACCAACCCCATCGGCGCGTCCGGCATGATCCGCTTCGCCGAGGCGGCCCTCCAGGTGCGCGGGCGGGCCGGCGAGCACCAGATCGACGGGGCCGCCAGAGCGCTCGGTCACGCCTACGGCGGAGGGGCGCAGTTCTTCGCCATGTGGCTCGTGGGAGCGGAGCCACCGCCCGGCTGAGGGAACGCGGCGGGCCCGGTCCGGCCGGGCCCGGGCCCGGCTCCGCAACGTGAGCCGGGACACGTAACATGGCAGGCATGTCCTTCCTCCGCCGCCGTAGCGCCGCAACACCCGCGGGCCCGGACTTCGACGTCTTGGCCATGGACCCCGGGGACTGGCCCGGCAACCTCGGCGCCGGTCTGCTCCCCGCCCCCGACGGCAGCTGTCAGGGCGTCTTCCTCCGTTACGACCTGTACGGCGGCCGGGGCCCAGCGATGATCATCGGCAACCTCCCGGAAGGCTCGCCCGCCCGCGAGACCGAGGAGGGCCAGGTGCCCTTCGAGGTGGCTCAGCTGCTCCTCGCCCTGGAGAACGACGAGCCGATCGAGGTCGTCAGCTCCGAGGACGTCCCGGTCATGCAGGGCGACAATCTGCTGATCGTCCGCCGGGTCAAGCTCTCCGAGAGCCGTATCGCCTGCGTCCAGTTCGACCGCAGCGACGGCGTCCTCGTGACCATCGCCAGCTGGGACCGGCCGATCACCGACGACCTGTACACCCTGCTCAAGCCTCTGCCCGCGGAGCTGTTCCAGCAAGGCTGAAACGTATCTCCATAGGCCGCCCGCATATGCCGGGCGGCCTTTTTCGTTGTCCGGGGACGGTATCCGGCCATCCCTGCGCCCGGGTGGGCGGCAGATCCGGGGAAGGGGCTAGGGTAGAAAATGAAACGACCGTTCAAGTTGTAGCGATCGTTCAATTCTCAGTGACCGCTCACCTTGCGTCGATCGTTCAATTCGATGGATCGACCCGATCCCTTCCGCCCGGAGGTCCGCGCATGGCCAACCCCTACGGCGCCCTGTTCAGGACGCCCGGATCGAGGGCTTTCACCGCCGCCGGGTTCGTGGCCCGCATGCCGCTGTCGATGGCGGGCATCGGCATCATCGCGATGGTGTCCCAGATGCGCGGTGACTACGGCCTCGCCGGAGCCGTCTCCGCCACCTTCACCCTGTCCATGGCACTCTGCGGCCCGCGGATCTCCCGGGCGGTCGACCGCCGGGGCCAGAGCGCGGTGCTGCCGCCCGTCGCCGGGCTGAGCGTGATGGCCCTCGGCGCGCTGCTGCTCTGCGCCCGCTACGACGCCCCCGTCTGGACCCTGTTCGGCTGCGCGGCCGTGGCCGGAGCGATGCCCAACATGGCGGCGATGGTGCGGGCCCGCTGGACCCACGCCCTCAAGGGCTCCGGCCGGCTGCACACCGCCTACTCGCTCGAATCGGTCGTCGACGAACTCACCTTCGTCGTGGGCCCCGCGCTCTCGGTGGCCCTGTGCACCGCACTCTTCCCCGAGGCCGGGCCACTGGTCGCCGGGGTGCTGCTGATCATCGGCATCCTCATGTTCGTCCCGCAGAAGCGCACCGAGCCCCCGGTGGTCCGGCCGGCCGACGGCCACCCGCGCGGCGGCTCGGCGATCCGCAGCGGCGCGCTCCGGCTGCTGGCCCTCACCCTGGTGGCCGGCGGGGCCATCGTCGGCACCGTCGACGTCGCGAGCGTCGCGTTCGCGGAGCGGCAGGGCTCACCCGCCGGCGCGGGTATCGTCCTCTCCGTCTACGCGGCCGGCTCCGCCGTCGCCGGACTGGTCTTCGGGACGCTCAGGCTCACGACGCCGCTGCCCCGGCTGCTCGTCCTCGGCACCGCCGGGACGGCGCTCACGACCCTTCCGCTGCTGCTCGTCGGAGACCTCGTCACCCTGTCCGCCGCGGTCTTCCTCCCGGGCCTCTTCTTCGCGCCTACGATGATCGTGGTGATGGGGCTGGTGGAGAGAACGGTGCCGCCCGCCGCCCTCACCGAGGGCATGACCTGGGCCATCACCGGCCTCAGCGTGGGCGTCGCGTCCGGCGCAGCCGTGTCGGGTGCGGTCGTCGACCGCTTCGGTCCCGGCGGCGGTTTCGTCGTCGCCGTCGCGGCGGGCGCCGCCGCTCTGCTGACGGCACTGTGCGCCCGGCGTTCGCTGGAGCGGAGCCTGAAGGACCGGGTCGCGCGTGAGGCCGAGGAATCGGCCGAGGCCCCCGGAAGGCCCGCACCCTGACGGGCCGACAGCGGCCCACCCGACCTGGGCACACCGGCCCACCCGCCACGACGCCCGGAGGCACCGTGCACACACCGCAGACCGACGGACGTCTGCTCAAAGGCGAGCTGCGGAAGCAGGAACTGATCGAAGCCACGCTCCAGGTGGTCGCCCGCGAAGGAGTCGCCGGCGTCAGCCACCGCGCGGTCGCGCGCGAGGCGGGTCTGCCCGCCACCGCGGCCGCCTACCACTTCGCGAGCATCGACGACCTGCTCACCGCCGCACTCACCCGCTGCATGGAGCAGGACGCGGACCGGATGCTGCGGCTGGCCGAGGAGGCGGACGGCGGCCCCGGGGGCATCACCGCGCTGGCGGAGCTGCTGGAGAAGGTCGTCGGAGGCCCCGGACGGCTGCTCGCGGAGTACGAGCTGTATCTGCTCGCGGCCCGCCGCCCGGAGCTGCGCGGCCCCACCCGGCACTGGCTGGAGGCCATCGCCGCGTACGGCCGCCGCTACACCGGCGATCCGGTCCGGGTGCAGGTGCTCCAGGGCGTCATCGACGGCCTGCTGCTCCAAGGGCTGCTGACCGACAACCCGCCGACGGCGGCGGAGTTCGAGACGGTGCTCCGCCACGTACTGCTCTGAGCCCTGTGCTCCGGGACCTGCGCTCCGGGACCTGTCCTCCGAGCCCTGCGCCGGGCCGGTGGGCCCGCCGGCCGCGGCCCGCCGCGCGTTCCTCCGTACGGCGGGCCGCATGCCCGTGGACGACACAGGGCTGCGCGTAACTACACGGAACTACCCGCCAGTTGAGCCATCAGCCGGGTCACCTGCGCAGCCGATGTGCCGAGCCCCGTGGGGCCGCTCAGATGCCAGGGGGTGTCGTGCCCCTGCCGCAGGTCCTCCTCGCGGTAGCGGCGGCAGCCCCGGTGCCAGATCAGGATCCCCGCGATCCAGTGCTTGAGCTCCTGCACATAGCCCGCCAGGACCTCCCGCGCCTCGGCGCCGAGGCCGAAGTCGTCGTACAGCACCGGGAGTTCCACCTCGGCGACATGCAGGAACTGCCGCAGCCGCGAGTTCATCAGGTCGTGCACGATCGCCACGCCCGTCGGATAGTCCACGCCGAAGAAGTTCTGCACGACCAGGACGCCGTTGTGCACCTCGCCCTCGTACTCGATCTCCTTCTGGTACGAGAACAGGTCGTTCAGCAGGCACGCGTAGTCCGCCGCCGCGTTCTCCAGGGAACGCATCGGACCGCTGCGGTAGACCTCTTCCGGAACGGTCCTGCCGTGCCCGAGCCGGCACAGGCTCATCGTCAGGTCCGAACCGAACGTCGCCCGTCGCATCTCCACGTAGTCCACCGGGTCGGGGATGCGGTTCTGCGCCTGGTTCGCCAGCTCCCACAGCCAGCTCTCGGTCATCGACTCGATCGAGGTCCGGAAGGTGCGCCGCGCGCTCAGGTCCATCGGAGCGGCCGTCCTGCGCCACAGATCGCCCAGGCTCCGCTCCAGGGCGTTCACCGGCTCCGGCGTCCCCTCGCCGTCCAGCGGCATGAACAGCGACAGCCGTTCGTTGGCCAGCCGCGCCCCCGCCAGGTCCCGGGCCCGCCCGTGCACCACCGGGAACCAGTCGTCCCCGTACGTCCCCCAGGCCAGCCAGCCCGATGACAGGTCCAGTTCGTCCGGGGTCGCGTCCGGATGCAGGCCCGCCGCGCAGAGCGGCAGGTCGATCGCGACGATCCGCCGCTCGTCCCAGATGTGCGAACCCGGCACGCCCGGCTGGGCCTCCAGGATGCCCATCCGGCGCGCCCACTCGACGAGCCGGACCCGGGCCCCCTCCAGATGAGGACTCAGCGTGGTGCCGAACGGCAGGTCGAAGTCCGGCAGCAGCGAGGGGCCCACGTGCTGGTACGGCACATGGCTGTGGCTGCGGGCCCGCGCGGTCTCCGAGCGGAGGGTGAATTTGATGGAGGCGGCGGACATGCCGAAGCCGGCC
This sequence comes from Streptomyces sp. SID14515, assembly GCF_010548505.1. Taxonomy (NCBI): domain Bacteria; kingdom Bacillati; phylum Actinomycetota; class Actinomycetes; order Kitasatosporales; family Streptomycetaceae; genus Streptomyces; species Streptomyces sp. SID14515. Next base: position 221,735 of record NZ_JAAGMH010000097.1, read on the forward strand.
ACGGCCTCGCCCGCGCCGCCGCCGTTCATGTAGCGGCTGGAGCGCATGTGCCATTCGTGGCCGCCGGACTGCCAGTCCTGGAGCCCCTTGACGTACGCCAGCACGGCGGCGGTCTGCGTCGGATCCAGGCCCTTCTCGGCGCAGAGCGGGCCGAGTTCGGTGAGGGCGGTGTTCTCGAACTGCTGGAGTCGTGAGGTCAGCAGGTCGTTCACTGCCTCGGCGGCCTCCTGCGTGGAGCAGCCGAGGAACTTCTCCAGCACCAGCACGCCGTTGCTGTTCTCCCCCTCGTCCTCCACCTCACGCTGGTAGGAGAAGAGGTCGTTGCGCAGGTGCACCGCGTCGGAGAAGGCGTCCCGCAGCACCCGTAGCGGCCGGGACCCGGCGACCGACGCGGGCACCTCGGCGTTCGCCGCGTACTCCACCAGACCGGCGGACCAGGGCGCGCCGCCGACCTTGCGGCGCATCTCGATGTACTCGACGGGGTTCGCGATGCGGCCCTCGTGGATGTTGGCGAGCTCCCACAGGGATTCGTTGAGGAGGTTCTCCGTCGACTCCGCGAACCGGGCCCGCCAGGCGTCCGTCATCGCCGGGACCGTCCGGGCCCACAGATCGGCGAGCCCCGCCTCGACGGGGTTTTCCGGCTCCGGGGTCGGGGCACCGCGTTCCATCGGCATGAAGGCGGGCAGCCGGTCCAGATACCGCTTGCCGCCCTCCCGGTCGGGAGTGCGCTTGAACAGCTCCAGGAAGTGGTCGTCGAAGAAGAAGACCCACACGTACCAGTCGGTGACCAGGGACAGGGCCTCGGCCGAGCAGTCGGGGTGGGTGTAGGCGCACAGCAGGGCGTAGTCGTGCGCCTCCAGGTCCTTCTCCTCCCAGATGCCGGACCCCTCCAGCATCCCCATGGAGCGGGCCCACGCCCGGGTGTGCGTGCGTGCCGCCTCCACATGAGGGTTGAGCCGCGCCGGATACGGAACATAGAAGTCCGGCAGTGAGAAGGGCTGTGCCATGTGCGTCAGGCCTTTCCAGAAGCCTCCGCGCGGGGAAACGCGCGGACCGGTGGTGTCCGCGCAGCACTACCCTTCGGCCATACGGAGCACGCACGACGGCGATTAGTCACATAATCGCGGCTTGGCCTGTGCGTGCTCGGGAGTCGGTCGCTCAGTAGGCGGAGTCGACGTTGTCGATCGAGCCGTACCGGTCCGCGGCGTAGTTCGCGGCGGCGGTGATGTTGGCGACCGGGTCGGTGAGCTTCTTCGGGGTGCCCTTGACGTGGTAGGCGTCGAAGGTGGGCTGGATCACCTGGAGGAGACCCTTGGAGGGAATGCCGTTCTGCGCGTTGATGTCCCAGTCGTTGACGGCGTTCGGGTTGCCGCTGGACTCGCGCATGATGTTGCGGTGCAGCCCCTCGTAGGAACCGGGGATGTTCTTCTTCTTCATGATGTCGAGCGACTCGCGGATCCAGCCGTCGAGGTTGTTCGCGAACTTCTTGGGCGTGACGGCCTTGCGCTCGGTGGAGCGGTTGGCGGCCTGCTTCTCGGACCGCTCCTTGGCGGCGTCCTTCTCCGCGGCCGCCTTGCGGTCGGCGACGGCCTTCTTCGCCGCGGCTTCCTTGGCGGCGTTCTCCTGAGCGGCCTTCTTGGCCGCCGCGTCCTTCGCCGTGGGGATACCCGCGGCGGCGACCGGCTCCACAGAGATGGAGGAGCGGGCCTGGGTGGTCTGCGCTTCGCTCGGACCGCCGGTGGCGGTTATGGCGGTGACCGAACCGGCCGCGACGAGCACAGCGGTGGCGATCTTGTGCGAGCGGGTGATGCGCAGGGTGGAGATGCGGGGCATGCGTGAGCTCTTCCTATGGGGGACGGGCTTCGCGGCCTTCGCGCCGCGTCGGCAGGAACCGGGGAGTCCGGACCGCGGTCGCCGGAGGGCGATCGACGTCGGCTCGTACTCGGTGCTTGCCGGGATCCATGGTTAGCGCTGACCGACATAGGAAGCAATGACCGCCTTTACTACTCTTCATCGTGAGATGCCAATTTATGAGCCATATGGGCGGTTCGTTACGCCGGACGGGACGGTTCACGCCTACTACCGGAGGTCGTAGGTGACGTGGGTCTCGTGGCGGGCCTCACCCGTCGGGGACCCCGGGACAGCACAGGGTCAGCACCCGGTCACGGGCGGACAGGGCCCGGACGGGCGGTCGCAGACCGCCGTACGGGCCCCGGAACGCACAACAGCGCGCTGCGGGACCGGTGTGTCGGCACCGGTCCCGCAGCGCGCTTCCTTCTTCACAGTGGTCTGGTCACTGTGGTTCTCGGCAGGCGGGCCGTCGGCCCGCGTCGTCTTCCGTCGTCGTCCCTGCTCAGCGGGTGCCGACCGCCGCCCGCACCGCCCGTCGAGCCATGGCGCAGTCGTCGTGCAGCCTCCGCAGCAGCAGCCGCTGCTCCTCGCCCGAGGAGAGTGCGCCGGGACGGTCCTGCCCCGCGCCCACCGAGGGCGCCTCGCGCATGGTGCGCTGCACCGCCGTCTCGTAATTGCGGATCTCGCGGGTCAGCACCAGCATCAGGTTCACCAGGAACGCGTCCCGCGCGGCCGGGCCCCTGGCCTGGGCCAGCTGGCTGATCTGGCGACGCGCCACCGGCGCGTCGCCCAGCACCGCCCACAGCGTCGCCAGGTCGTATCCCGGGAGATACCAGCCGGCGTGCTCCCAGTCGACGAGCACCGGTCCGGTCGGCGACAGCAGGATGTTGGAGAGCAGCGCGTCCCCGTGGCAGAACTGCCCCATGCCCTGCCGGCCGCCCGCGTGGGCCAGACCGTGCAGCAGCTTCTGCAGGTCGCCGAGGTCACGGTCGGTGAACAGACCGAGCTCGTGATAGCGCGCGATCCGCGAGGCGTAGTCGAGCGGCGCCTCGAACAGTCCGGGCGGCGGCCGCCAGGCGTTCACCCGGGCGATCGCGCCCAGCGCGGCACGGATGTCGGCCCGCGGCGGGGCCTCCGCCGGATGCCGGGTGAGGGCGGCGACCCGGCCGGGCATCCGCTCGATCACCAGCGTGCAGTTCTCCGGGTCCGCCGCGATCAGCCGGGGCACCCGAACCGGGGGGCGGTGCCGGACGAACGCGCGGTACGCCGCTATTTCGTGCCGGAACCGCTCGGTCCACGCCGGCGAGTGGTCCAGTAAACACTTCGCGACGGCGGTGGCCCGCCCGGTCGTTCCGACGATCAGGACCGAACGGCCGCTGCGGCGCAGCACCTGGACCGGGTTGAACTCGGGGCAGATGCGCTGGACGGAGGCGATGGCCATCCGCACCTGCGCGCCCTGCGGGCCGGACAGGTCGATTCTTCCGCTGAGCGGTCCGGCGCCCGGTCCCGCGGCCCGTCGGGCCCGGCCCGGACCCTGCGCCGGTGCGCCGGCGTGAGGAGCGAGATAGGGCCCGCCGCCCGCGCCCATCGGGCGGAGCGGACGGGGCGGGGCGGACACGGAGGACGATGCTGTGTACATGGGCGAGACAGATCCCTTCGTGCGCCGACAAGGTACGTGCGCCAACCCGGCCGACGGCCGTTCGGCACCCTGGGGAGTACCTAGGGCTGCCGGGCGGGGTGGCGCTTTCCTACCTGACACCGGGGCGCGGGTGGCAGACCATCTGGCGGACCCTGGCGAACCCTGGCGAATAGTCACAGCGCATCTGACAGGGGGTTAGTGTCAAGTCAGCCGAGAACCTGGGGGCTTGAAGTGACCGGAGAACCCAACACCCGTCTTTCCGACCTGTTCGGCCTGGCCGGCTGGTCCAAGGGCGAACTCGCGAGAATGGTGAACCGGCAGGCGGCGGCCATGGGCCATCCGCAGCTGGCCACCGACACCTCGCGGGTCAGGCGCTGGATCGACATGGGGGAATCCCCCCGTGATCCCGTGCCCGAAGTGCTGGCAGCTCTGTTCACCGAGCGGCTCGGCCGTGTCGTGACCATCGAGGACCTCGGGTTCGGCCGACGCGGGCGTGTGGGGAAACGGCGTGACTCCGGGACGGAACACAATCCCGATCAATTGCCGTGGGCGCCCGAACGGACGGCAGCGGTCCTCACCGAATTCACGGGAATGGACCTCATGCTCAACCGACGCGGCTTGGTGGGTGCGGGCGCCGCGCTCGCCGCCGGCTCAACCATCGCCGGCCCCATGTACGACTGGCTGCACAGCGACCCCGCTCTGGCGGCCGACGCTCCACGTACCAACGATTCCCCGCACGCCGATCCCGCCGGTTTCGACCGGTACGAGGCCGCTCCGGTCGGCTCCGAGGAGATCGAGGCCCTGGAGCATTCGGTCGAGGTCTTCCGCGCCTGGGACGCGTCCCGGGGCGGCGGACTTCAGCGCAAGGCGGTCGTGGGCCAGCTCAACGAGGTGGGCGGCATGCTCGCCTACCGCCACCCCGACCATCTCCAGCGCCGCCTGTGGGGCGTCGCCGCCAACCTCGCCGTCCTGGCGGGCTGGATGTCCCACGACGTCGGCCTCGAACCCACCGCCCAGAAGTACTTCGTCATCGCCGCCCACGCGGCCCGCGAGGGCGGCGACCGGCCACGCGCCGGAGAAGCGCTCTCCCGGGCAGCGCGCCAGATGGTGCACCTGGGCCGGCCCGACGACGCGCTCGACCTGATGAAGCTCGCCAAATCCGGCTCCGGAGACGAGACCCTGCCCCGTACGCAGGCGATGCTGCGCACCATCGAGGCCTGGGCGCAGGCGTCGATGGGCCGCGGCCAGGCCATGCGGCGCACCCTCGGCGAGGCCGAGGAGCTCTTCGTCTCGGACAAGGGCGATGTGCCGCCGCCCAGTTGGATGCAGATGTTCGACGAGGCAGATATGCACGGCATGCAGGCGCTCGCCTTCCGTACCCTGGCCGAGCACGACCCGGGGGCCGCGATCATCGCCCAGCGCCATGCCAAGCAGGCGCTGGAGCTGCGGATCAACGGGCGCCAGCGGTCGAAGATCTTCGACTACATCTCGCTGGCCTCGGCCTGCTTCATCGCCAACGACCCGGAACAGGCCGACCGTTACGCCCGGCTCGCGCTGGTGTCGATGGGGGAGACCTCCTCGCACCGCACCTGGGACCGGCTCCGCGAAATGTACCGGCTCACCGGTCAGTTCGCCGGATACGCCGGGATCCAGGATCTGCGCGAGGAGATCGAGCTCTCGATGCCGAGCCAGAAGAAGGCCAAGGGCACACAGATCTGACGACCCGGCCCGGCCGCGCCGTTCCTCGCTCCTTCACACCCTGATGGGCTCTGCTGGGCCCTGATACGTCGGCGCTTCCTCATGCCCCGATACGGGCGACCAGCACGCACGCGTCGTCCGGTCGCTCGGTCCCGCCGAACTCCTCGACGACGCTCCGGACGCACTCCTGTGCCGTACGGGCCTCGGCGAAGCGGGGGGCGAGGGCGAGCAATGCCTCCGGGCCCGCACCCCGGTCGCCGCGCCGGGTCAGGCCGTCGGTGTGCAGAACGAGCACGTCGCCGGGGAGCAGCCGTACGTCGTCCTGCTCGAAGACGACGTTGGACGCGGCGCCGAGCAGCATCCCGTCCGGCGGCGGCAGGAGCCGCCCCGAACCGTCGCGGAAGAGCAGCGGCGCGGGGTGTCCGGCCTGCGCCCAGGACAGAAGGGAGGTGACGGGGTCGAAACGGCAGCACAGGGCACTGCCCAGCGCGGGCTGAATCGACGTTTCGAGGACCTGGTTGAGGTGGCCCAGCAACGCGCCCGGCTCGATGCCGGCGACCGCCATGCCCCGCAGCGCGCCCAGCATCATCGCCATCGACGAGGTGGCGGGGATGCCGTGCCCGGTGAGGTCGCCGACGGTGAGGAGGGTGCGTCCGTCGGGGAGCTCCATCGCGTCGTACCAGTCGCCGCCGATGAGCCCGCTGGACCCGGAGGGGAGGTAGTGCGCGGCGATGTCCAGGGCGCCGGGGCCCTGCGTGGGCAGGCGCAGCGATCCGCGCCACGGCGGCAGGACGGTCTCCTGGAGCTCCACGGCGATGCGGTGCTCGGTCCGCTCGATGTGCTCCTCGCGCCGCACCGACGCACGGCTCCTGCTCACGGCCTGCTCGCTGCGGCGCAGCTCGCTGACGTCCCGCAGGACCGCCCACATCGAGGCGGTGCAGCCCTCGGCGTCCAGGACCGGCTCGCCCGTCATGTGCAGTGTGCGGGTCTGGCCGTCGGGGCGCACGATGCGGAACTCGCCGTCCATCGGCCGGCCGTCGACGAGGCAGCCCGTCACCATGGCGGTCAGCAGCGGCTGGTCCTCGGGCAGCAGCACGGACGGCAGATCGTCCAGGGAGAGGGGCGTGGACCCGGGCGGCCTGCCGAAGATCTCGTACAGCTCCTCGGACCAGCTGGACTCGTCGGTGAGGAGGTTCCACTCGGCGCTGCCCACCCGGTTCAGCAGCGAACCGCCCCCCGGCCCGGCCGGGGCTTCGTCGCCCAGGGGAGCGGAGTCCTCGGTGCGCGGACCGGGCAGACCCGCCCTGAGCTGGCCCAGGTGCTCGTCGAGGTTGTCCAGATGGTGCACGGCCAGCTCGCACAGGGCGCGCTGCCAGCGCAGCTGGGGGTCGTCCTCGTCGAACACGTCGGCGTCCCGCCGCACGGCTTCCACATCCCCCCGGAGCCGGCGCGTCCGGTGGATCAGGTCGTCGACGGCGTCGTGCGCGGGAAGCTGTGGTGCGGGGCGGTCCGCGAAGAGGGGGGACGGCATCTCGTACTCCGATACAGGCGCGGCCTAGCCGGTTCTGAAGGGTGGATCGCTACCGACTGTCGCACAGGCCACGGCGGGTCGTAAGGGATTCGGCAACACTCGATGCGTTGTTGCGTCTGGCATATGCCAGCGGCTCTCCGGCGCGATGACAATCCGAACAGGCTTACGCCTGGGGCGAGTTGACCACGGGGTTCGGGGGGCGTGAGGGGGCGGGAATGCCGTGGGGGCGGCTCGCGTTACCTCATCAGAACGAAAACGAATCCCATTCCCGATACGGGGACGGGGTCGGCAGAGGCATCGGGAGGCGCCCATGGCACGCAGTGAGATCAGGCCCGTCGTCACTCTCCGCTCCACGGCCGGAACGGGCCGGAGCTATGTGACGCGCAAGAACCGCCGCAACACCCCTGACCGGCTGGAGCTCCGCAAGTTCGACTCCGCCGCCGGCCGTCACGTCCTGTTCCGCGAGACCCGCTGACCGACCGGGTCCGCCGGTCGCCCGGAAGAGGGCTGTCACCCAGTACGTCGCCGCACTCCGCGGTGAGGAAGGAACGCATCGATGAAGTCCCGTATCCACCCCGTGTCCCGTCCCGTGGTCTTCCGCGACCGCGCGGCCGACGTCGCCTTCCTGACCCGCTCGACCGCCGACTCCGGCGAGCGCGTGGAGTGGCAGGACGGCAACACCTACCCCGTCATCGACGTCGAGACCTCATCGGCGAGCCACCCGTTCTACACCGGCGGCAGCCAGGTGCTCGACACGGCGGGCCGCGTCGAGCGGTTCCGGCGCCGCTACGGCGCCGGCGAGACGTCCGGAAGCTGACCGAACGAGACCTGGCCAGCGGCGGAGTCCGGGATTCCGTGCCGTGGATCACATCCGCGGAGGCGGATTCCCGGGAACGGTCCAGGATGGTTTATCGTTCATCTATACGTGGGTGTGAGGGGGACAGTGTCCCCGGGCCTCACCTATAGCCCATGGGGAAGATCGCACCGCCGAAGCCCCATGGAGCCTTTCGCCGAGAGGCGACCGCCCTTCACGCCCGCACTCAAGCCGCCCCGGCTGGATTCCCCCGATCCGGCCGGGGCTTCCCCTTGTCCGGCGGCCCGCCGCCCCGGCGCGGGGCCGTCTCCAGCACCAGCGCACCGGCGACCATCACCACCGCGCCCAGCGCGGCCCCGGGGCTCCACCACCGCTCGCCCAGCGCCGCGATCGCCGCCCCGGCCGCCACCGCGGCCAGCCGCCCCAGCACCCAGCCGTCCCCGCCCCGGAGTTCCCGCAGAGCCACCCGGCCCGCGAGCGACGTCAGCGTCCCGGTGAAGTAGGTCGTCGGCGTCACCCGTACGCGCCCCTGGACGCCCATCGCGACCGCCACCAGGGCCAGCAGCCCGAGCCGATCCCCGTACGACGTGGTCAGCTCCAGTCCCCACAGCACGGCCGCGGCCCCCAGCAGAACGGCCTCCGCCCCCAGCAGCACCGGGACCCGGAGCCCGAGCCGCCCGGTCATCAGCGCACCCGCCGCCACCCCGCAGAAGTACGCGCCCAGGGCGACGGCCACCTTCAGCGCCACACCGTCCTCGCCCGCCCCGGCGGCCGAGGCCCCGAGCAGCACCAGGTTCCCGGTCATCACCCCGGCGAAGACCTGCCCCACACACAGAAAGACGAACGCGTCCGCCGCCCCGGAAGCCGCGGACAGCAGAAGCAGCGCCCCCTCGCCGCGCCACGGCAGATCACCGGCCCGGGGCGCGGCGGAAGAGGGCGAGGAGGGCGGGGTCGGCGGGGGAGCGGTGGACACCCGAGCATTCTCGGCGCCCACCGCTCCCGGACCGGCGCGTCGCCCGCGCCGCGGCGCGCCGCGGCCGACAACCCCGCCCCGCACGCGTCACACGCGGGCCGGGTCACACGGTCTCGTGGAGATCCTTCGCGTAGTACTCGATCGCCCGCCGGTACTGCTGGACATACGGGTCCTGGCTGGTCGTGGCCGTCAACTCCAGCAACAGCCGCATCGCCTCGTGGTGCTCGTCGGTGTTGAACAGGGCCATCGCCAGGAACGCCCGCAGCGCGCCGTCGTCCGGGAACTCCTCGACGCCCCGGCGCAGTGTCTCCACCGCCTGCCCGTACCGGCCGAGGACCCGGTATGTACTGCCCAGCCCCAGGAGCACCCCGCGCCGGTCCTCCTCGGCGAGCTCCGGATTGGCCAGCGCGCGCTCGTAATACGGCACGGCCTCCGACTCCAGGCCCAGCGCGTCGTGGATCCACGCCGTGCGACAGGCCACCTCCGCGTCGTCGGGGTACTCGGCGGTCAGGGCGAGGAGCCGTTCGCGCGCCTCCTCGGGCCGGCCCTCGGTACGCAACCGGTCGGCCTCGTCCAGCAGGTCCTTCTTCTTACGTGCGTTCATGCGCACATCGTCGCAGGAGGTCGCGGACAGCCGGGTGAGATTTCGCCCCACGGGGCAGCCCAAGGGTGTGTTCCGGCCGGGCGGGGGCATCCGTCGGCCATGACAGCAGAGGCGAATCCCCGGGCAGGCCAGGGGACATGGGTACGTGTGTTGGTCCGTGGGGCGGTCCTGACGGTGGTGCTGCTCGGGCTGGTGGTGTTCTCCGTCCTGCTGGCCAAGGTGACGCTCACGCCCTCACCGGCCTCCGAGGACCTCGTGACCTCGAACCTCCGCCCCGGCCGCTCGCTGCGCCAGTACGCCGAAGACTACACCTTCCTCGCCGCGTGCAAACAGGCGGGCGGAAACCTGCTGCTCGGCGTGCCGTTCGGCGTGCTGCTGCCGTTCTTCGTACCGCGCCGCCTGCGCATGATCCGGATGACCCTGCTGACGGCCGTCGTGATGGCCGTGGTCGAACTGATCCAGGGCGCGCTGGTCGCGGGACGGGCCTTCGACATCGACGACGTCATCCTCAACACCGCGGGCGCGCTGCTGGGCTACTTCGTGCTGGGCCGCCGGATCAGCCACCGCTATTACACGTACGCCGACGCTCCCGGCCGTTCCGAACGGCCGACAGATCCCGAGCCCGAGCCCGAGCCGAAGAGCACACCGAGGCCGACCCCCCGCACGAAGACGGCTCGTACCAAGCCCGCCGGTACGAGGGCCGCCGACACGAAGTCCGCCGGTACGAAGGGCACTGGCACGAAGGGCACCGGCACGAAGTCGGCCCGTACGAAGACCGCCAGTGCGAAGTCGGCCCGTACGAAGACCGCCCGCACGAAGGGCACCGGTACGAACAAGGCTCGCTCCCTGCTCGACCGTATGCGCACGCGCAGCCGCTGAGCCGGGCACCCGTTCGGTCCCGGGCCGTTTGCGGGCGGCCCGGACCGGACGCACGGTGGGGACACGTCCTGCGCGCGGATGCCGTACGGATCCCCTGCCGAGGAGGAGCGACATGGCCGAAGGCCAGTGGAGCCCGGGCCGCAAGGAGACGGACGCGGACGAGTTCAGGCCCGTCCTGGACATCGTCGAACCGGCACGTCAGCGGCGGCTGACCGTCCTTCTGCGACTTCTGCTGCTCGTCCCGCACTTCATCGTGCTGTTCGTCCTGCACATCGCGGCGTTCTTCACCGTGATCGTGGGCTGGTTCGCGGCCCTGGTGCTGGGGCGGCTGCCGGACCCCGTCTTCCGCTTCCTGACCGGGGTCCTCGGCTACGACATGCGTGTGTCGGCGAGCGACATGTTGCTCATCGACCGCTACCCGCCCTTCGCCCTGACCCCGCCGGCCGACTATCCGGCGCGGATCGAGGTGCGGCCCACCCCGCTCAACCGCCTGGCGGTGCTGTTCCGCGTCTTCCTGATGATCCCGGCGGCGATCGTGCAGAGCCTCGCCGTTTACGGGTGGTGGGCGCTGGCCTTCGTCTGGTGGCTGATCACGCTGTGTCTCGGCCGGATGCCCCGGCCGCTGTTCGAGGCGACGGCGGCCACCCTGCGCTACCGGATGCGGTTCTCCTCGTACGTCATGATGCTCACCCCGGCCTACCCCAAGGGCCTGTTCGGCGACGACGGCGACCTCGCCGTGGCCCGGGAGCCGTCGCGCTCCGCCACCCGCCCGCTGGTGCTGAGCAGTGCCGCGAAGTGGCTCGTGGTGCTGTTCTTGGTGCTGGGACTCGCGGGGAACGTCACCACGTCCGTGACCACCTCGACGACCGACGACACCTCCGACACCCGCCTCGTCGGACGCTAGGCGGGGTCAGCCTCCGCGCCCGCTCCCGCCGCGTCGGCGTAACGCCGGGCCAGGTACGCGAAGGCGTCCCTGAGCGCGTCCGGCCCGACGACCTCGATGTCCACGTCGAACCGGCCGAGTTCGGCGGCCAGGCCGGGCCAGGACCAGGCGCCCAGGATCACCCGGCAGCGGTCCGGGCCGTGCTCCTCGACGATTCCGCTGCGGAGATGGCCGGCCACCTCGGAGGCGGGTGCCGCGAGGATCGCCTCGCCGCGGCAGGGCCACTCCCCGGGGGTGTCGGAGCCCTGGAAGCGGGCGGCGACGAAGGCGGCCACATCGCCTCCGGGCACCTCGCGGGGCGTGAACCGGGGGCCTGTGGGAGTGCGTGGGGTGATCCGGTCCGCGCGGAAGGTCCGCCAGTCCTCGCGGTCCAGGTCCCAGGCGACGAGATACCAGCGCCCGCCCCAGGTGACCAGGCGGTGCGGCTCCACCCGCCGCACCGCGGGCGCGGCGTCGGCGTCGGCGTCGGCCCGAACGTACGCGGGGGAGTGGTCGAAGCGCAGCACCTCGCGGGCGTGCACCGCCGCGCTGAGCGTCAGGAGCACGCGTGGATCGGCCTGCGGCTGCGCCCGCCCTCCCGTGCGCTCGACGGCGGTGACCTGGAGCGCGTCCACGCGATGGCGCAGCCGGGCCGGCATGACCTGCCGGACGGTGGTGAGCGCGCGGGCCGCGGCCTCCCCGATCCCGGCTCCGGTCGCGGCGGCGGTCCGGAGCGCGACGGCCAGCGCCACGGCCTGATCGTCGTCGAACAGCAACGGCGGCAACTGCGCGCCCGCGTCCAGCCGGTATCCGCCGTCGGGCCCCTTGAACGCCGCGATCGGATAGCCCAGCTCCCGCAGCCGGTCGACGTCACGGCGAACGGTGCGCGGACTGACCTCCAGCCGCTCGGCCAACAGGCTGCCCGGCCAGTCGCGGCGCGCCTGGAGCAGGGAGAGCAGCGCCAGCAGTCGCGCTGAAGTCTTCGGCATGAGCTCAGTATGACCGGGAGAAGAGGCCACACCCTGGCCTCTTCTCTTGCGAAGGTTGATCCGTACCGAACGACGGAAACATCGGAAGGACCCGATCACCATGACCGCAGCCCCCACGTCCCTCGACGCCGAACGCACCGACCTCCTCGCCGCCCTCGCCACCGTGCGGGCCGCCCTGATCCGCTCGGTCGAAGGCCTCGGCGACGAGCAGGCGGGTGAGCGTCCGACGGTCAGCGCGCTGTGCCTGGGCGGTCTCGTCAAGCACGTCACGGCCATGGAGGAGAACTGGCTGAGCTTTGTGACCGAGGGCCCGTCGGCGATGTCCTTCGCGCTGCCCGACGGGGTCACCTGGGACGACCTGGCGGCCGGCACCGCACGTGAGCTCCCGACGTGGATGGCCGACCGGGACAAGGAGTTCCGGATGCTGCCCGGTGAGACGACGGCCGGGGTCCTCCACGCCTACGAGCAGGTCGCCGCCCGCACCGAGAAGATCGTCCTTGAGCTTCCCGACCTCTCGGCGGTGCATCCGCTTCCCGAGGCGCCCTGGAACGAGCCCGGCGGGGAGTGGAGTGCGCGGCGGGTGCTGACCCACGTCATCGCCGAGACCGCACAGCACGCCGGCCACGCGGACATCCTGCGCGAGACGCTCGACGGGCGGCAGGCGACCTGACCGACGCGGCGCCGGGGCCACCAGGACACCCAAGGCACCAAGACACCCAAGGCACCAGGACACCGGGGCGCTGTGCTTGCGCGAGGATGTGCGAGGATCCGGCCGCGGGCAACCGAGAGGAAGAAACGACACGATGACCGTCCTCGACAACCGGGCGCTGAACCGTGCCGTGCTCGCGCGGCAGTTGCTGCTCGACCGGGCCGACCTGCCGGTCGTGGACGCGGTGGCCCACCTCTGCGGCCTCCAGGCGCAGGAGCCGCAGGAGCCCTTCGTCGGTCTCTGGACCCGGCTGACCGCCTTCGATCCGGCGGCCCTCTCGGATCTGCTGACCCGGCGGAGCGTGGTGCGCACGCACCTCATGCGCCGCACGGTCCACCTGGTCACCGCCGCCGACGTCCTCGCCTGGCGGTGCCGCCACGACGCGATGCTGCGGCAACGGGTGCTCGGCGTCTACCGCGACGAGCTGAAAGGGGTCGATCTCGAAGAACTCGCGGCAGAGGCACGGGACTTGATGGCGGACGGGGAGCCCCGCACGGCGGCCGAGATCGTGCGGGAGCTCGCCCCGGGCCGGCCAGGTCCCGGACCCCGGGCCCTGGGCGAGGTGGTGGTCGCCGCGCTCGTCCCGATGGCGCAGGCGCCGCCCCGGGGGCTGTGGCGGACGAAGGGCGGGGTGCGCAACGTCGCGCTCTCCTCGTGGCTCGGCCGCCCGGTCGACCCGCCCGCCGCCGACGGCTCCGATCCGGTTGGCCAGGCGCTGGTACGGCGCTATCTGGCCGCCTACGGTCCGGCCGCCACGGCCGACCTGCGCGCCTGGTCCGGGCTGGCCGGACTGCCCGGCGCGGTGGCCGCCGTCCGCGACGAACTGGTCTCCTTCCGCGACGAGCGGGGGCGGGAACTGCTCGATCTGCCCGACGCGCCGCGACCGGATCCGGACACTCCCGCCCCGGTGCGGTTCCTGCCGGCCTTCGACAACGTGATCCTCGGCTATCAGGACCGGAGCCGGATCATCGACGACGCCCACCGCGGCCTCTCGGTGGCCGGCGAGCGCGTCGTGCTGGTCGACGGCCGGGTGGCCGCCACCTGGAGCGTCACCGAGGACGTCGTCACGGTGGATCCCCTGCGCACCTTCTCCCGCGCCGACCGCGCCGCAGTGGCCGACCAGGGGCGCGAGCTGGCGTCGTTCCTCTCCGACGGCGCGAGCGACCGCGTGCGGGTGGCGGCCTCGCCGCACTGAGCGGTCCCCGGCCGCCGGGAGGGCCCCGCGTCTGCCCGCCCGTACCGGAACGGGCCCATTTTGTGCGGGAGTTCGTACGGGGGGCGGCGGGAGCGGGACTGAAAGCACCGGGCGCGGGTCACACGCAGAGCATGACGTCCAGCGACGTAACCACAGAGCCCGCGCCGTACGACGGCGGAAAGCGGAACACCCGCCCCTCCCGGGGGTGTCTGAAAGTCCTCGGCATCGGCGCGGCCGTCCTGGTCCTGCTGTTCGCCGGCAGCCGGTTGAGCCTGCTGCCGGGACTCGACGACCTCTTCGGCGAGGAGACCCACGACCGGTCCGGCCCCGCCGTGCTCAAGTCGATCCAGGACATGAGCTCGTACGAGGCCGCCTCGGGCAACTTCCAGGTCGTCGTCGATCTGGAGAAGGACGCGAAGTTCCTGCCCGACGCGGTGCGCGGCACCCGCACCCTGTTCGTCGGCGCGGGCACGGTCGGCGCCTCCGTCGACCTGGGCAAGGTCACCGGGAACGGCGTCGCGGTGAACGAGGACCGCACCACGGCCGAGATCCGGCTGCCGCACGCGGTGCTGGGCAGGCCGGCGCTCGACCCCGACCGTTCCTACGCGGTGTCCAAGCAGCGCGGTCTCCTCGACCGGCTGGGCGACTTCTTCTCCGACAACCCCGGCAGCGAGCAGGCGGTCAACAAGCTCGCCGTCCAGCACATATCGGAAGCGGCGAAGGAGAGCGAACTGACCGCCCGCGCGGAGAAGAACACCGCCGCCATGTTGAAAGGACTGCTCGGCTCGCTCGGCTTCGAGCGCGTCACGGTCCGGTACGGCGACGACCAGGAGTGATCGCGTCACCCGGGCGGCCTGCCGGGCTGCGCGCGGCCGCCCGGGCGGATCCGGCGAGCGGCCGCCCACCGCGTACCACCCTTGACGTGAACGCGTCGGTCGGTATGGTCTAGTCCAAGTGCAAGGCCTTTCCGGACATCCGCCATCAGGCTTGTCCGGCAAGGGACTTGCAGCCCTTCGCGCCTCTTGGCCCCACACTCGCGAGGCCTCGCCGTCGAAGTCGGGCCCCCCACGGTCCGCCACCGCGCGGTGCGGTCTCATGTGAAGGAGAAGCATGCACGCGAAAAGGAAGACCGCACTCGCCGTCGGCGCCCTGCTCGCCCCGGTCCTCGCCCTCAGCCTTCCGGCGAGCTCCGCCAGCGCCCACGGCTACATCTCCAACCCGCCGAGCAGGCAGGCGCAGTGTGCCGCCGGCACGGTCAGCTGTGGTGCGATCAAGTACGAACCGCAGAGCGTCGAGGGCCCCAAGGGGCTCACCAGCTGCAGCGGCGGCAACAGCGGCTTCGCCGAGCTGGACGACGACTCCAAGGGCTGGTCGGTCACGCCGGTGAACCGTTCCCAGCAGTTCGAGTGGAAGATCACCGCACGCCACTCCACCAGCACCTGGCAGTACTTCGTGGGCGGCGAGAAGATCGCCGAGTTCGACGACGGCGGCGCGCAGCCCGGCGCGACCGTGACCCACCAGGTCGACTTCGGCAACAAGACCGGCCAGCAGAAGGTCCTGGCCGTCTGGAACATCGCCGACACCTCGAACGCGTTCTACGCCTGCATCGACGTCAACGTCAGCTAGAACCGCACAGGTCGGGGGCCCATGCCCCCGCGCCCACTACGCCCCGGTCGCGCCCCGTCGCGCGGCCGGGGCGCGGTGCTGTGTTCGGTGGCCGGAAAACGGCATGGCGCGGAAGCTTCATGTAGCCGAGCGGTTACCCTACGTCAGCTGTCCTGATGGATCATCAGTGCTCGAGGGGACTCCTGAATTGAACCGCATGCGTACCGTACTCGCCGCGCTCGGCATCACCGCCGGACTGCTCTCCGCCCCCGTGGCGAACGCCGCACCCGGGCCCGAGCGGCCCGCACCAGCCGCCGAGCGGCATGACCCCTGCACCGGAGAGTTCCGCGGCGACGCCCGCCTCGGCCCCAAGTGGCTGCCCAACAAGCGGCTTGCTCCCGTCGGGCCGCTCCTGAAGGGCTACCAGCGCACCGGCGACCTCACGCCGAAGGACTTCCTGAAGAAGTACTGGGAAGGGCCCGCGGACACCGGCAGCTGGAAGTACCCGCCCAACGACGGCTTCGCCGAGGTGAACGGCGAGATCGACAAGGAGCCCGTCAAGCTCCGCACCGGCCAGCGCCTGGACCGCTTCGGCTCGGAGTACGGCGGCTACCTCGCCCCCGCGGGCGACGCCTACGCCGAGCGCGCCCTGCCCCCGCAGAACCTCAACACCCGTGACGCGGACACCCCGTGCGACTACCGCGTCTACAAGGTCGCCAAGCCCTTCTGGGTCTGGGAGGGCTCCATCGCCCCGTGGTTCGAGCAGCCCGGCGGCGGCCGGCAGATCAAGCTCGACGCCGTGTTCCTCGACCCGGGCGAGGGCCAGCGGCTCAATGTGAAGTGGCTGCTGGACAACGCCTATCTGACGCCCGCGGGCGCGTAACCGGCCATGGACCGCCGGGCACTGCACGCCGCACTCGTCGAGGCACGGATCCCCGGCGGCTACTACCGGATCGAGGGCGTCCACGAGCCCGTACCCACCCCGCCGGACTTCCTCTTCGTCCGGCGGGGTGGGAACGGCGGCTGGGAGACGGGGGCGTTCGAGCGCGGCACGTACGAAGTCCTCGCCCACCACCCGGACGAGGCCGCCGCCTGCGCCCACCTGCTCGGCCTCCTCGTCTGAACCGCCCCCGCCCCACCGTTTTGCCGCATCGGCAAAAATCCTTGTCCGGGCGCCCGCACCGGCCGAATGATCGTGACCGGGCGGCCGGGCCTTCCGGCCCGGCCGCCCGCCGAAGCGTCACGACCGCCCCGCCCGCACGGGGCGCCCGAGGAGAAGCCATGCCGGAGCCCACCCCCGTACCCGCGCCGCCCACGGACCGTGCCGCCCGCCCCTCCACCGTCCTGCCCGGCGCGACCCACCGGACCGTCGACGTCCCCGGCGGCCGGATCCACTGCGTCGAGCAGGGCACCGGCCCCCTCGTCCTCCTCGTCCACGGTTTCCCCGAGTCCTGGTACTCCTGGCGTCACCAGCTCCCCGCCCTGGCCGCCGCCGGACACCGGGCCGTCGCCATCGACGTACGCGGCTACGGACGTTCCTCCGCACCCGCCGCCACCGACGCCTACCGCATGCTCGCCCATGTCGCCGACAACACCGCCGTCGTCCACGCCCTGGGCGAGGAGACCGCCACGGTCGTCGGACACGACTGGGGCTCGCCCATCGCCGCGAACAGCGCCCTGCTCCGGCCGGACGTCTTCACCGCGGTCGCCCTGCTCAGCGTCCCCTACGCACCCCGCGGCGGCCCCCGCCCCACCGACGGCTTCGCGGCCATCGGCGGCGAGGAGGAGTTCTACGTCAGCTACTTCCAGACCCCCGGCCGCGCCGAGGCGGAGATCGAACCGGACGTACGCGGCTGGCTCGCCGGCTTCTACGCGGGCCTCTCCGGCGACACCCTCGCCCCCGCCGACCGGCCCAGCCTCTTCTTCGTACCACCGGGTGCGCGCATGGCCGACCGGTTCCCCACCGACCGGCTCCCCGGCTGGCTCGACGAGCGGGACCTCGACGTCTACGGCGAGGAGTTCGAACGCACCGGCATGACCGGCGCGCTCAACCGCTACCGCAACGTCGACCGGGACTGGGAGGACCTCGCCGCCTGGGACGGAACACCGCTCACCCAGCCCTCGATCTTCATCGGCGGCGCCCTGGACTCCTCCACCACCTGGATGTCCGACGCCATCGACGCCTACCCGAAGACCCTCCCCGGCCTGTCCGCCGCCCACATCCTCGAAGGCTGCGGCCACTGGATCCAGCAGGAACGCCCCGACGAGGTCAACCGCCTGCTGACCGACTGGCTGCACGGCCTGCGCCGAGAGGCCCCCGGCCCGTGACGTTCCGCGTCAGCAGGGCGTACCGCGGGTCGCCGCCGTCGCGCGCAGCGCCGTGAGGGCCTCCCGGCGAGCCTCCGGGGCCTCGGTGAGGTACTGCTCGACATTCTCCGCGCTGCTCCGGACCATGAGGAGATCGTACGGCGGCTTCCCCCGGCCCGGCGGTGTGTCGCGCCCCGGGGCCGCCGGGCCTTCGGGCGAAGGTGGGCGGATGAATACCGCAGGCATGCTGGCCGAAGCGTTCGACCGGGTCGGGGAAGCGGTCCACGCGGCGGTCGAAGGACTCCCGCCCGACGACCTCAACGCCCGAGTCGACGCGGAGGCGAACTCGATCTCCTGGCTGGTCTGGCATCTCACCCGGGTCCAGGACGACCACATCGCCGACGCCGCCGGAACCGGACAGATCTGGCTCACCGAAGGCTGGGCCGAGCGATTCGCCCTGCCGTTCGACGAGACGGCGACCGGCTACGGGCACACCGCCGACGAGGTCGCCGCCGTCCGCGTGGACTCCGCCGAACCCCTCCTCGGCTACTTCGACGCCGTGCACGAGCGGACCCTGGACTACGTCGCCGGACTGGAGGGCCACGCGCTCGACCGGATCGTCGACCAGGGCTGGTCGCCCCCGGTGACGCTGGGTGTCCGGCTGATCAGCGTCCTCGCCGAGGATCTTCAGCACGCGGGCCAGGCCGCCTTCGTCCGCGGGATGCTGGAACGCGCCTGAGACGGCGCCCCCGGAGAACCTGCCGCCGGTGGGACCGCGCACACCCGTGCGCGGTCCCACCGGCGGTGCCATACTCGGAAGGAGTCGGCTGGACAGGCTTGCCATCGTCCGAAAGGTGACCGTCATGAGTTGGGCATCTTGGACGACCAGCGGGGTCTACACGGGCACCGGCGGAGTGCGCACTGAGGAAGCGGGCATCCTGAGCGGCGATCTCACGGTGCATACGACCTGGTCCGACGGACAGGCGGCGGTGGCCGTGCAGTACAGCGGATCCTCCGACTGGTTCACCCTCACCGGCAGCCCCGTGCCGTGCCCCTCCGAGGAGGAGAGCCGCCGCTTCCACCAGAGCGTGGTCGAAGCCGTCCGGGCCGGCGAGGGAGCGACCGTCCCACCGGTCGGCGCCGGACCCGCCTGACGTTCCGCACCGCCCACCGCGCCCCATAGAGTGGATCACCGGATCCGTTCCCCCAGGGACGGGCGGGCGGTACACGGGGCGAGGAGCGGTGCAATGGGGCGTGCGGGCACACGGCGGTCGAGGACCCGGAAGAACCGGCCGTTCTGGGTGGAGCTGCCGCTCCTCATCGGCGTCGCCCTGGTGCTGGCGCTGCTCATCAAGACCTTCCTGGTGCAGGCCTTCTCGATCCCGTCGGACTCCATGCAGAACACCCTCCAGCAGGGCGACCGGGTCCTGGTCGACAAGCTGACGCCCTGGTTCGGGTCGGAGCCGGAGCGCGGTGAGGTGGTCGTCTTCCACGACCCGGCGGACTGGCTCGCGGGCGTGCCCGTGGACGAGCCCAACACCGTGCAGAAAGTACTGAGCTTCGTCGGCGTGATGCCCTCCGCCGAGGAGAAGGACCTCATCAAGCGGGTCATCGGCGTCGGAGGTGACACCGTGGAGTGCGCGGGCGACGGGCCGGTCAAGGTCAACGGCACCGCCCTGGACGAGCCGTACGTCTTCCCCGGCAACACGCCCTGCAGCAACGACGAGGGCGGCCGGTTCAAGGTCACCGTGCCCGACGGCAAGATCTGGGTGATGGGGGACCACCGCCAGGCCTCCGCGGACTCCCGCTACCACCAGGACGACCCGAACCAGGGCATGGTCCCCGTCGACGAGGTCGTCGGCCGGGCCGTCGTCGTCGCCTGGCCGATCGGCCGCTGGAGCACCCTGCCGGTGCCGGAGACCTTCAAGAGCGTGCCCGACAAGTCCTAGGAGGCGTCCTGGCGCGCGGGGAAGTTCCGTACGTAGCGGCGCTGCCAGGGCGTCTCCACCGCCCGCGGGTGGTAGCCGGCGCGCACGAACGCCACCGCCTCGTCGGCGGGGACCCCGTCCAGGACGGCCAGGCAGGCCAGGGCCGTCCCTGTGCGCCCCATCCCACCGCCGCAGGCCACCTCGACCCGGCTCCCGGCGGCCCGGTCCCAGACCTCCTCCAGGAGGTCCCGCGCCGCCGTCCGGTCCGCCGGGAGCCGGAAGTCCGGCCACCGCAGCCACCGCGACTCCCAGGCGACCGGAGGCGGGGTGCGCCCCAGGAGGTAGACGGCGAACTCCGGTTCGGGGCCCGCGGGCAGGGGCTTGCGCAGACCCCGGCCGCGCACGAGGCGTCCGGAGGGCAGGGCCAGGACGGCCGGGTCGGAGGCGTTCCACGTATCGGTCACGTGTCCCAACCTAACGACCCGGCAGCCGCCGGTGGTACGCATCGGAAAAGGCGGGCGAGGATCAGACGACGGCGTCGAGATCCTGCGCGAGCAGCTCCGCCAGTTCCTCGACCGCCGCTCGCGCCCCGTCGCCCTCGGCGCTGAGCACCACGGTCTCCCCGTACGGGGCGGCCAGGGCCAGCACCGCGAGCATGCTGCGGGCGTCGACCGGGTCGCGGCCCTCGCGGGCGATGGTCACCTTGACCGGCTGGCGGGCGGCGGCCTTGACGAACAGCGACGCCGGACGGGCGTGCAACCCGCTGCGGGAGGCTATCGCGACGGTCTGCTGGTGCATGGATCACTCCTCGGAAGAGTCTGTGGATACGGATGGACGTGCGGGATGTTCAGGCGGCGACGGTGACCCGGGAGTCCTCGGAACCCGTGGCCTCCGCGTCCCCGGCCGGGTCCGTCGCCGTCCGGCGTGCGCCCTTGAGCAGGACGACGAGCGCGGTCGCCACGAGCGTCCCGACGGCGATGGCGAGCAGGTAGAGGTACGGCTCACCGATCAGCGGGACGACGAAGGCGCCGCCGTGCGGGGCGCGCAGCGTCGCGCCGAAGGCCATCGACAGGGCGCCGGTGACCGCGCCGCCCGCCATCACCGACGGGATGACCCGCAGCGGGTCGGCGGCGGCGAAGGGGATCGCGCCCTCGGTGATGAACGAGGCGCCCAGCACCCAGGCGGCCCGGCCGTTCTCGCGCTCGGTCTTCGTGAACAGCTTCTTGCGTACGGTGGTGGCGAGCGCCATCGCCAGCGGCGGGACCATTCCGGCGGCCATCACCGCGGCCATCACCTTGAGGCTGCCGTCGGTCGGGTCGGCGAGACCGCCGACCGCGAAGGCATACGCCACCTTGTTCAGCGGGCCGCCCATGTCGAAGCACATCATCAGCCCGAGGACGACGCCGAGGATCACCGCGTTGGAGCCCGACAGACCGTTCAGCCAGTCCGTCAGCGCGTTCTGGAGCGAGGCGATGGGCTTGCCGACCACGATGAACATCAGGAAGCCCACGACTGCCGAGGCGATCAAGGGGATCACCAGGACCGGCATGATGCCGCGCAGGGTCGCGTGGACCGGGACCCGCTGGATGGCCATCACCACCGCACCGGCCAGCAGACCGGCGACCAGGCCTCCGAGGAACCCGGCGTTCACCGTGAGCGCGATGGCGCCGCCGACGAAACCGGGCACCAGCGCCGGCCGGTCCGCCATCCCGTACGCGATGTACCCGGCCAGCACCGGCACCAGGAACGCGAAGGCCGCCGAGCCGATCTGGTTGAGCAGGGCGGCCCAGCTGTCCGCCTCGCCCCAGACGAAGTGGTCGGCCACCGACTTGGCGCTCGCTATCTCGTAGCCGCCGATGGCGAACGACAGGGCGATCAGCAGACCGCCCGCCGCGACGAACGGCACCATGTAGCTCACGCCGGACATCAGATACGTACGGAGCCGGACGCCGAAGTGCGCGTGATCCGCGCCGGATCCGTCACCGTCGCCGGATTCCGTGCCGCCGTCCGCCTCGGACACGGCGGCGATCTCTCCGCGTTCCGCCTTGCGACGGGCCTCGGCGATCAGTTCGGCGGGCCGGTTGATGCCCGCCTTCACCCCGACGTCGACCAGCGGCTTGCCCCGGAAGCGGGCCTTCTCACGGACCTCCACGTCGTGCGCCCAGATCACGGCGTCGGCTGCCGAGACGACTGCGGGGTCCAGCTTCTTGAAGCCGGCCGAGCCCTGGGTCTCCACCGTCACCTCGACCCCCTCGGCACGGCCCGCGGCGGCCAGGGACTCGGCCGCCATGTAGGTGTGGGCGATGCCCGTGGGGCAGGAGGTGACCGCGACGATCCGGAAGGGCGCGGCCCCGGCCCCTGCGGAGGTCTCGGCCCCCGCCTCGGCCTTAGCTTCGGTCTCCGCCTCCGCCGGCTCCTGCGCGGGTTCCTCCGTGGGTTCCTCGCCCCGGATCAGCGCGGCCACCGCCGCCGGGTCCGTTCCGGCGCGCAGTGCGGCGGTGAACTCCGGGTCCATCAGCCTGCGGGCCAGACCCGACAGGATGGCGAGGTGGTCGTCGTCGGCGCCGGCCGGGGCGGCGATGAGGAAGATCAGGTCGGCCGGACCGTCGGCCGCCCCGAAGTCGATGCCCGCCCCGCTGCGCCCGAAGGCCAGCGTCGGCGCGCTCACATGCTCGCTCCGGCAGTGCGGGATACCGATGCCGCCGTCGAGACCGGTCGGCATCTGCGCCTCGCGGGCCGCGACATCGGCGAGAAAGCCGTCGAGATCGGTGACGCGGTGCGCGGCCACCATGCGCTCGGCGAGCGACCTCGCGGCGGCGTCCTTCGTTGCGGCGGACAGATCGAGGTCGACCAGTTCCGCGGTGATCAGCTCACTCATCGCGGTGCTCCTTGCTCGGGGACCGCCGTGCGGCGGCTCGGGGGGACGGGGCGGCGGGCTCGTACGGGTGGGGTCCGTACCGGAGATGCGGGAGTTGCGGGGGTTGCCGGGGTGTCGGGTGGTGGTGCGGGGGTCATGGGGCGGGCTCCGTCAGCGCGCGGTCCAGGGGCACGTCGGAGGTCGTCACGACCGACGGCAGGTCGAGGTCGGCCGGGGTGGGCATGAGGCTCCCGGCCAGCTGTACGGCCGCGGCCCCATGGGCGACGGCCGAGGTGAGGGCCTCCGGGCCCTGCCCGCCTGCCGCCAGGAACCCGGCGAGCGAGGCGTCCCCGGCGCCGACGTTGCTGCGTACGGCGGCCACCGGGGCGGTGGCGAAATACGCGCCCGACGCCTCGACCAGCAGCTGTCCGTCCGCGCCCAGGCTCGCCAGCACCGACCGGGCGCCGCGCTCGCGCAGCTCCTCGGCGGCCTTCAGCGCGTCGCCCACCGTGGCGAGCGGCCGGCCGACGGCCTCCGCGAGCTCCTGGGCATTGGGCTTGATCACATCGGGCCCCCTCTCCAGCGCGGCGGTGAGCGCCGCTCCGGAGGTGTCCAGCGCGATCCGTGCACCGCCGCGGTGGCTCCGCTCGACCAGCTCCGCGTACCACCGCGGCGGCAGTCCGCGCGGCAGGCTCCCGCAGCAGGCGATCCAGTCGGCGGCCGACGAGCGGACCCGTACCGCCTCCAGGACGTCCTCCGCCTCGGCCGGACTCAGTTCGGGGCCGGTCGCGTTGACCTTGGTGAGGGTGCCGTCGGGTTCGACGAGCGTGACGTTGATCCTGGTGTTCCCGGCGATCGGCACACCGGCCGCCTCGATGCCGAGATCGCCGAGCAGCCGGGCGAGCAGTGCGCCCTCCGGGCCGCCCATCGGGGCGACGGCGACCGTGCGGTGCCCGGCCGCCGCGACCGCGCGGGAGACGTTGACGCCCTTGCCGCCCGGGTCGACGCGGTCGGCCGTGGCGCGCAGCACGGTGCCGCGGGTCAGGCCGGGCAGCTCGTAGGTCCGGTCCAGGCTGGGGTTGGGGGTGACGGTGAGGATCATGCGCGTACTACTTCCGTGCCCCGGCTCTCGATGGAGCGGGCGTCGTCGGGGCTGAGGCCCGTGTCGGTGATGAGCAGGTCCACATCGGTGAGATCGCCGAAGCGGGCGAAGTGCTCCTGCCCGAACTTGCCGGAGTCGGCGAGCAGGACGACCCGGCGGGCCGCCCTGATCACGGCCCGCTTCACCGCGGCCTCGGCGAGGTCGGGCGTGGTCAGGCCGCTGTCGGGACAGAAGCCGTTGGTGGCGAGGAAGACCACGTCGGCGTTGATCTCGGCGTACGAACCGAGCGCCCAGGCGTCGACCGCCGCGCGGGTACGGTGCCGGACCCGGCCGCCCACCAGGTGCAGCGCGATGCCGGGGTGGTCGGCGAGGCGGGCGGCCACCGGCAGCGCGTGGGTCACCACGGTCAGCGTCGCGTCGACCGGTACGGCGGCGGCGAGCCGCGCGGTCGTGGTCCCGGCGTCGACGATGACATTGCCGTCGGCGGGCAGCTCGGCGAGGGCGGCCCGCGCGATCCGGTCCTTCTCGTCGGCGGAGAGGGCGTCGCGCTCGGCGAGGTCGGGCTCGAAGTCGAGCCGCCCGACGGGGATGGCCCCACCGTGCACCCGGCGCAGCAGTCCCGCCCGGTCCAGGGCCTTGAGATCGCGCCGGACGGTCTCGGCCGTCACCTGGAACTCCTCGGCCAACGACAGCACGTCGACCCGGCCGCTCTCCTGGGCGAGGCGGAGAATCTCCTGCTGACGCTCCGGTGCGTACATGTGGTTTCGTTTCCGTTTCATGCCTGAGTCTGTGGTTTCGCGCTCAGGTTACGTCCGGGGTGCGGGAATGTAAACACATTCGGGCGAAGAGTGGGCATGAACGGAAGGCGGCGGGGCACGCCGACCGGACTCGTACGCGCACAGCGGGGCGGGGCGCGCCGTGGTGGACAGCGCGCCCCGCCCGGCGGGTCCGGTCACTGCGGTTCGGGTGCGTCCTCGCTCAGGGGGCGGGCCAGCAGGGGAGCCCCCGGGACCTGATGGCCGCCGCTGGCGAGCATGCGGACCTCGCCCCGGTCGCTGATCTCGGCGCGCACGATCCCCGTCTCGTCCTCGTACACCGGGGATCCGCCCGCCCCCAGCCGGTCGGTCATCCGGACGGAGACCACGTCGTCCGCGGCACCGGACATCTGGAAGATGAGCTCGTAACGCTCGGTGTGCACCATGTGATCCATGACGGCCTCCGGGCCGGGCGCGGAGAATACGGCCCTGCCGCCATTGTTTCGCACCCCGGCGCCCGCCGCCCGGGGAGCGACGGCCAACGGGCGGACCCGCCCGGTCGATCGGGTGACTCCGACCGGTAGGACAACATGACCGGCGGCTCGGAGGGCTAGGCATGCGTGCATGAGACTTGAGCCTCGACGAATGAACAGTGCCTCCCCCCGTTCCCGCACCCTCAAGGCGGTCGGCGCCCTCGGCGTGGCCGCCGCCACGGCCCTGCTGATGACCGGATGCGGTCAGAGCTCGGACAGCGCGACGAGCGCGGCCACCTCCGAGGCCGCGAAGGTCGTTCCGCAGAAGCAGACGACCTCGCCCTCGGCCAGCGCCGAGCTCACCGAGGACCAGCAGGAGCGCAAGAAGGTACTCGACGCCACGAAGGTCACCTTCGACGACGCGGCCACCACGGCCACCGGCGAGGTGGCCGGCGGCAAGCTGGTCGATCTGGACCTGGAGGGTGTGGACGACGACGACCGCGACGAGAGCCCCAGCCCGACCGGATCCGGCAGCCCCACCGGCTCGGCCAGTCCCACGGGCTCGGCGAGCCCGACCGGTTCGGCGAGCCCGACCGGTTCCGCCAGCGCCAGCGCGAGCCCGGGCGCCGAGGGCCCGGTCTGGGTCGCCGAGGTCGCGGAGAAGGACGGCACGATCCACACCGTCCGGATCAACGCGGTCGACGGCAAGGTGATCGAGGCCCGTGTCGACGCGGATCAGGACGCGGACGACAAGAAGGAGACGGCCGACCGGCTCGCCCAGGCCACCCAGACCCCGCAGCAGGCGGCCAAGGTCGCCACCGAGAAGAAGAAGGGAACGGTCACCTCCGTCAGCCTCGACGACAACGAGGGCAACGGCGCGATCTGGCAGGTCGACGTGGTCGGTTCCGACTGGAAGAAGACGACCTTCGACGTGGACGCCAAGAACGACACCATCATCCGCGAGGAGACCGACAACGACTGACCGCCGCCCCGCCTGACCCGCGAAGGGGTACGCCGGACACCCGGCGTACCCCTTTCCGTGTCTCCGTACGCCGCCTAAAGGGTGTTGCACAAGGCCCGAACGATCTCCAGATCCAGCCTGCGGGCGCCGGTCAGGCCGGTGGAAAACGGTGCACAAGCGGGCAGTTGATCATGCCCGGGGTGGCCGAATCCGGGCGTGATCGCCGTTGTGCAACAACCTTTAGTTCCGTCCAGTTCCGTTCCCCGGCCCACGCCACCTGGTCGTGCGGCGGATGAACGGGAATCAAGTTGTCCGGGTTGTCCAGCCACTCGCGCAGCACTTGGTCGCGGTGGGGGAGCCGTTTTCCGGTGGGCAGAGCGCAGGTCGTTCCCGTACCGGGCCGATGTGACTGCGGTCGGTCTCGGCGAGCCAGTCGAGGACGCGCTGACGCCGCTTGAGACCGTGGGGCTTCTCCGCGGCGAACAGCACGGGGGTACGGCCGTTGGTGGCGAGCCTGCTGGCCCGCCACCAGTTCACCTCGCCGCT
This sequence comes from Streptomyces sp. SID14515, assembly GCF_010548505.1. Classification (NCBI taxonomy): domain Bacteria; kingdom Bacillati; phylum Actinomycetota; class Actinomycetes; order Kitasatosporales; family Streptomycetaceae; genus Streptomyces; species Streptomyces sp. SID14515. The sequence continues at coordinate 248,073 of NZ_JAAGMH010000097.1, forward strand.
ACGGGACTCACCTCGGTTACGTGCGTTGAGCGGGATGCTTGTATGCGGGTTCGCCAGCCACTCCTCCAGTTCGCGGTCGCTGTCCATCTGCGGGGGCGGCCCGCAGACTTGTTCAGACTGGCGGCGATCGCGTTCGGCAAGGATGTCGGGGGCGAAGCGGTCGATGTAGGCCGATGGGGGACAGCTTCTTGCCCGGGGTGATCATTGCGTCCCATGACACGTGTGTAAAACGTGGTTGCGGCTGTGGATAAACCGTCTGATCTGCGAATTTATCGTCTTACGATCCTTTTACGCCCGCCGGTGATCACCGGCGCCATCCCACGATCACGTAAGGAAGGACCATCCGTGCGCGTACCCCGCAGGCGGACTACGGCCGCTCTGCTCTCGGTTGTCATCACTGCCCCCGTCCTGTTCGCCGCCGCGTCCCCCCGCGGGCGCGCAGGACGCCGTCCGGTCCGACAAGCACCGGACTCCGCAAGCCGAGAAGGCGCAGCAGCTCGCGAAGAAGTTGGTGGAGAAGTCCACCGGTAAGAGCGCCCATCGTCACCTGGAGAAGTTCCAGCAGATAGCCGACGCCCACGGCGGCAACCGTGCCGCGGGCACCACGGGCCACAAGGCCTCCACCAGGTACGTGTATGACCGCCTGAAGAAGGCCGGTTACAAGGTCGCGTACCAGGACTTCACGTTCTACACGCCGCAGACGGTGCGGGAGGGCGCGAGTGTCCTGTCACCCGAGGCACGCAAGCTGAACGCCCGGGCGTTCGACTTCAGCAAGTCCACGCCCGACGGCGGTCTGCAGGCCCCGGTCGCCGCGGCCCGCCTCGATGACAGTCCGGGCTGCGAGGCGGACGACTACACCTCGGACACCTTCACCGGGAAGATCGCACTGGTGAAGCGCGGCACCTGCACCTTCGCCGAGAAAGAGGCCGCCGCGGCCAAGGCGGGCGCCGTCGGCCTCGTGCTTTACGACCACTCCGGCGACGCGCCCGTCGAGGGCAACCTGGAGACTCCGGAGAACGCGCACATCCCCGCCCTCGGCATTACCAAGGCCGAGGGCGAGAAGCTGGCCAAGCAGGTGAAGCAGGGCGAGGTCAGGCTTTCCCTGGACGTCGCCGCCAAGGCGATCCCCCACAAGACCCGCAACGTCGTCGCGGAGACCCGCGGCGGCCGCGCCGACCGCGTGGTGGCGCTCGGCGCGCACCTGGATTCCGTGCCCGAGGGCCCGGGCATCAATGACAACGGCTCGGGGTCGGCCGGTCTGATCGAGGTCGCGGAGAAGCTCGCCAAGGAGTCCAAGGGCGGCAAGAAGCTTGCCCATAAGGTCCGCTTCGCGTGGTGGTCGGCCGAGGAGCTGGGCGTGCTCGGCTCGGACCACTACGTGAAGACCCTGAGCGCGAAGCAGAAGAAGAGCATCAAGCTGTATCTGAACTTCGACATGATCGCCTCGCCCAACCCGGCCGAACTTGTCTACGACGGCGACGACTCGGACAAGACGGGAGCGGGCGCGGGCCCGGCAGGTTCGGCGCAGATCGAGAAGCTGATCAACGGCTTCCTGGACAAGAAGAAGGTCCCGCACTGGGGCCACGACTTCGACGGCCGCTCCGACTACGGCCCGTTCATCGCGAACGGTATCCCGGCCGGCGGTACCTTCACCGGTGCCGAGGGCCTCAAGACCGCAGAGCAGGTGGCGAAGGCGGGCGGCAAGGCAGGACACCCCTACGACCCGAACTACCACGCCGAGGGCGATGACATCAAGAACATCAACCGCAAGGCCTTCGACGTGAACATCGACGTCATCGCAAACGCGGTGGGCACCTACGCACAAGACCTCAGCTCGCTCAGGAGCTAACCTCCAGACCCGGCCACCGCAAAGACGGACTCTGAACATCACGATGCCGGTCGGACACTACGGTGTCCGCTCCTCATCGTGACTCAGATACTGCCTTCAGCATGAAGTTTGAGGAGGTCGCCAGGCGACCTCCTCAAACTTCATGCTGCCTCTGAACGCGACCGTGCCGCCCGCGTTTACCGGGGGTACTTCGCCGAACTGCTCATGGCCCGCGACTGGGTCTTCACCTCGTTCATAACCCGGCAGTCCGTGGCGCGTCAGCGAGGCTGGCCAAAATCATCGGCCAAGGATGCGTGCAGGTAACAGCTCGGTTGCCGCGCCTGCCAGGTCCACCCAGGTAACGGAAAAAAATCCCGAGCCCTCAAGTTGACTGGCTGTAAGCCGCGGTCCGTTGGGTGCTGGGATTCAGTGGTACGACTCTTGCTCTGGGGCCGTATTGGTCACCCGTGCGGGCCGCTATTGCTGGAGTCAGAACTCTGAATCCTCACGAATGGCCCCCGCATCCCGCTGGGCAGCTGCGCCGATGAGGAATTCTAACGGCGGAACGAGGTGAGCCGTGCACGGCCCAGACCAGAAAATTGGCCGCCAATGGAACTGTCGCAGCCCGCAGATGGGAGCAGATCCCGTTCGCCTGTGCATGAAGTGAACTTAACAACTCACTCGTTGTGAATCGCCAATCGGCAGTGCCCAGTCGGCAGGCGGCTGCCACCAGAAAGCTCTCCCTCCACCGCGCCGCGCCTTTTGAGGAATTTCATGCTCCACTCGGCACCAGCGTGACTCTTCGGGCAATCCTTGATCATCGGCGCGGTCTGGGTGATCGCGTCCATCGCCCTCTACTCGGTTTCGCAAAACCGCTGGATCGGACAGAAAGTGTGCGGCACATCTTGGGCGTTGACGTACGAGGCACCCGGCCACACTCGGTGATGCCTCGGCAGCTCAGGTGCGCTATCGGCACAACCCAAACAGGTATGAGCTCGACCGCTTTGAGGACGAGACGGGCCCGGTGCCCCTCACCTGGAGAGAAGCCGACAACGTCAAGCGTACCGACGGTCGCCCGCTTCGAAGTAGTCCCGAAGGGCAACGACACGGGCTCGTGCCGCATTCTGCTCGACGAAAGACGGGTGGTCGCCCAGGCTTCCTCTCCCGCCCCGGGCCAACCCGGCCTCGGCGAGGTCACCTGTGGAGTTCGAGACGTCGTTCCCAGCGGACGGTCAGACGCTTGAACTGGTGGAGCAGGGCAAAGGTCTGTTCGACAACGTAGCGAAGCTTGCCCCGGTCCTTGATGTTTGGGGAGCCCTTCTGGGAGATCACCGGCAGGATCCGGCGCCGACGCAGCTCACGGCGCACGACCCGGGAGTCGTGCGCCGTGTCGCCTAGCACCGCATCGGGACGTCGGCCCGGGCGGCCGGGGTGGTCCGGCCACCGGCGGGATGCCGTCGACCAGGGCGAGGGTTTACGTGAGGTCGTTGACGTTCGACACGGTGGTGATTACGTGCAGCGGAGTGCCCTTCCCGCCGCAGATCAGGTGGTGTTGGCTGCCCGCCCGTCTTGCACCGGTCGACCGACGACGGGCCGGCTGCGCCACCTCCTTTCTCGCGCGTACAAGGGAGCCGTCCACACACGCACGGGACCAGTCGAGCTCGCCGCCCGCGCCAGCTCGCCAGCAGGATCTGGTGCAGAACGTACAAGATCTCCTACAGACACAGCCGGTCATCGACGGGCTTCGGCCCCGGCGACCGCTTGGGCCAGGACAGGAGCAGCGGCTCGATCAGCTCCCACAGGTCGTCGTCCACGACCCACGGCCAAGTACTCACGCAGCCAGCAACGGCCAGATCATCACACCAGACACGTTCGACCAGCACACTCGGTCAAGATCGCGCTACGAGCTTTATGTGTCAGAAAATGTTCAACGTGTTATCCAGGTGGTCCTTGGGTGTCAGCCCTTGACGTTGACGGCTGTCCAGGCGGCCTTTACGGCCGCGACCTCGTCGCTGTTCGCGCCGTGGAGGTCGGAGGCGGCCTGCACCGTGGCCGTACGGGCCGCCTTGTAGTCGGTCGTGGAGGTGAAGTAGGCGCTGAGCGCCTGGTACCAGATCTTGACGGCCTTTTCCCGCCCTATGCCCGTGAGCGTGGAGCCGTCCTTGGTGGCGCTTTCGTGCCGGACGCCGTTGATGGTCTTGTTCCCGCTGCCCTCGGCGAGCAGGTAGAAGAAGTGATTGGCCACGCCAGAGGAGTAGTGCGGATCCTTGTCCTTGGTGGTGGCGTCCCAGAAGTCCTGGGAGTGCCCGTCGCGGCTGGGGGTGTCCTGGTAACGGAGCGGCTTGCCGTCGCCGTAAATGTTGGCCTTCTCTGCCAGGAAGTAGTCGCCCGGGTCGGCAGGGTTGGCGGCGTTGAACTCGACTGCGGTGCCGAAGATGTCTGAGGTGGCTTCGTTGAGGCCGCCCGACTCGTCCGCGTACACCAGGCGGGCGGTGGCTTCGGTTACACCGTGCGAGAACTCGTGCCCAGCGATGTCAAGTTGAGTCCAAGGGTTGTCGCCTGAGGCACCGTCTCCGTACTGGATGGAGTAGCTCTCGTCGTCATAGAAGGCGTTGGCCAGCTTGTTGCCGTAATGGACATACGAGGTCGGAGCCGAGCCGTCGTTGCGTATGCCATTGCGCCCAAGGACGTTCTTGTAGAAGTCGTGGGTCTGGGCAAAGCCGTAAGCGGCATCGACCGCGGCGGTCTGGCGATTGGCCGGGGTACCGTCTCCCCAGATGTCGTCGGCATCGGTAAAGAGGGTGCCGTCGTTGCTCTCAGTGTTGTGCGCGTCGATGACCCGGTGGTTGCCGCGAGACTTGTCGATGAGCTGGTAGTCGGTGCCCGCACGCGTGGTGACGAGGTCGACTTTGCCGCTGTGTTGGCTGGTGTCGTCGGCCACGTTGTCGATCGCCTGGTACTCGTGGAGTTTCGCCCCGGTGGTCGCGTCCGTGATGACGTGGAGGCGGCTCGGCGTGCTGTTCTTCTGGGTGCCGTCGACCACGGTCTCGTAGGCGAGGACGGGGGTGCCGTCGGCGGCCCAGATGACCTTGCGCGGCTCCTGGCCGGCGCCGGTGGTGGTCGGGCGGTCTACGTGAGTGGCGACAGCCGCCTTCACCGCGGCCTTGTCCGCGGCGGTCGGCGTTACCTTCGGGGACAGCGAGCTGACGCGTATGGGCTGGGCGGAGGCGCGGGTGACGCTCTTGATCGTGCCGTTGCTGTTGCTGTGGACAATGACATCGCCGCCGAGAACGGGGAGTCCGGCGTAGGTGCGGTCGTAACGGGTGTGCGTCGTGCCGTCTGCGTCCTTGACGACGTCGCGGACGATCAGTTTTTCCTTGCCGTCGAGGCCGAGCGCGGCGGCTGTGCCGGATGCGGAGATGGCCGGCTTTGAGGTCCAGGGGCCGGTGTCAGCGGATGCAACTCCCTTGGTCGTCAACAGTGTCGCCGCGACGACGGCAGCAGCGGAAGCAGCTATGGCGCGCCGCGATATGGAGGAAGACACAGAGTTCTCCTGTGTGAGGGGGATGTTGGGCGGCGTCAAAGGCGCCTGCATTCGGGCTAGTTCCTTCGAGCAATTGCGAACATAGCCGCATACGCATTGACATGTCACCCCTCTACCTGGATTTCAAGGGGGCGCTGGCAGGAGTGACAGGAATTTTTCACGTGCACGCAATAGACGGCAATAGAGCTGGAAGCGGAAGGCTGCGGGTTACTCATCTGCTTGTAGCTGGTTGCGGTATGTAGGTTTCGACTTCCGTGAGGGCATGGTCCAGTGCAAGGTAGTCGTCGGACGCTTCAACTGACCGCGCAGGGCTGGTGGCGCGGGAGTCGTCGTCAACGATGCGCTTCGAGCAACGGGCTTCTGCCAGGTCTGATCCGTACGAACAAGCCCTGCTGTGACGCGACCGGGCGGGTCACCCGTCTGGTTTCACAGGTTCGGTGACTGCGGCTGGATAGCGATGCCGCGCCGCATGAGCAGGTGGACCAGGCCCGTCCGGTGGCGGAGAATGAGGTGCTCTGCATCGGTGACCGCCCCACCATCCATCCGGAACGCATCCACTCGGTGGGCGGCCCGGCAAGGTCGGCGCGCGGGAGTGGGGCGCATCGGACTCCGTTCCTCCCCCTCATCCCAGCCAGTACAGTGAATAACTCCGCCTCACCGCAACGGGAAGCCGCTACGGCCCGAGACCGCCACGGTAAAGGGCGACACTGGCAGATACGTCCTCACCGCCGGCACCCAGCCTGTGAATGTGTAGGGTGGTGCCAATGGTTGCCACCCAACCCGCAGATACCATCCCAAACATTCGTACCGAGGACTGTGAGCAGTTCGGCGAGGAACCTGGTTTCCCGACACCTGTTGGGGCTCTGGTCCACTTGGTGCGGCCGCCTATGCAGGGTAACTATCGGTTTCTCGTGACTGTAGCTGAGAGCCCGAAAATCGCGCCCGGCCGGTGCACGGTGTGCTCGACAGTGCTGCACCATGGCCGAAGTACGGCCTCAACTTGCCGAGTTACTTTTCTCCTCGGTGGAGAGCGTGGTGGGGGAGTCGGTCGAGGTGGCCCAGCCGACAGCGGCAGCACTCTCGTCTGGGCACTCGTGCTGCTCCTACATTGTGGCCTACTCGCGAGTGCATGCGCTGTTCCAGTACGTCTTTCGCTGCGCCTGATAGGTGTTTATGGAAGAGCAAAAAGTATCTCGGACGCGGCCATATCCATGGCGACTACCTTTCTGGGGGTGCTGCTTGTAGAAGCCTTCACTCCCGGACTTAACGTCGAACACCCATGGCTCCCAGCGCTGCTGGCAACACTGATGGTCGCTCTTGTCAATCTAGCGATCGACCGTATTGAGTACCGGAAGGACAGCATCAAGAGCGACGCACGTTGAGCCCAAGGCGCACGCATCTAGGTCTGCGGTGGTCAAGAAAATGTCCCGAAGGCCAACTCGCCAGTGGCGGAGAACGGGAGGTTCCGTCACTGAACCGCGGCCGGATACTTGGCCTCCCATTTCTCGCTCAACTCGGCGAGTCGGGCGAGGGCTTGGCCCTCACTGGTCGGAGGTGGGCGGGCCGCAGATCGCGGGCTGACGTGTCCCAGTGGGCGAGGGGGACGCATTTCAGCGTGGTGCGGATGAAATGAACGATGCAGAGCTGAAGCACCGTGGTGGGGATGACGCTGTTGACCGCCCTGGGCAGGTTCTTAGAATAGACCGCGTAGAGCGGGCGCGTGCCGCCAGTCGGCCATCGAGTCCAGGACCTTGTCGGTGATGGTGGACACCGTCTCCTGCGAGGAGGTCTGGATGCCATATTCTTCGGCGAGATGCGCAACGATTTCCCCAGAGGTTGGCCCCTTGGCCGTGAGGGAGAGGACCATGTCCTCCAGACCGCCGGTCCGCCGTGCGTACTTGGGCAGCAGGCCTGAGTGGAAGGTGCCCAGCCGGTGCCGCGGCACCTGTACCGTGACGGCATGACTCCTTAGTCACCTTCCTCGGCCGGTACCCGTTGCGGGCGCACCCGAGTGGGAGCCGCGCCCGCCGATGCGGCAGGTTCCTCGCCCAGGTGCAGGTCCATCTCCGCATCGACAGCGGCCTGCATCAACTCGCGCGTGAGCTCGCCCAGGAGGCCACCCTCACCCATCAACCGCTGTCTGCCATCGCGGCCCTTGTACGCGGCGAGCTCAGCCAGTTCGTGCATCAGGCCGGGACTCAGCCTGCGCCCGGATGCCGCCCGACGGGTCGCCGCTGTCGTCTTCGATGCAACACCGGCGCCGGCACCGTCCATGTCCAGCGCCGCAACTGACACGCCGCCAGCGTCCTAAAGGGTGTTGCACAACGGCGATCACGCCCGGATTCGGCCACCCCGGGCATGATTAACTGCCCGCTTGTGCACCGTTTTCCACCGGCCTGACCGGCGCCCGCAGGCTGGATCTGGAGATCGTTCGGGCCTTGTGCAACAACCTTTAGTACGCGCCGCCCGGCTTCCGGCGGTCGAGCAGTCGGCAGACGAAGTCCTCCTGGAGCTCGCGGAAGGTGGCCAGCAGTCGTGGATTCGTCGTGCTGTTCACCTGGGAGGTGAGGGAGACGGTCAGCGACCGCTTGCCGTCCTCGGTCGCCGCGGCCAGCTGCGTGTAGCCGGGGAAGTTGCCGGTGTGGCCGTACACCGTGCCGCAGCGCGTCGTGTACGAGAACACGGCGAGACCGGCCCTGTTGCGTCCGGGACCGGCGGGTTCGGAGCTGCCCGCGACGAAGGACAGCTGCTGCCGGCGGACCGCCGGGCCGAGCCCCAGCCCGCCGGCGTAACCGCGCATGAAGGCCCCCAGATCCCGGGGCGTGGAGACGATGCCGCCCGACGCCCACACCCCCGAGGCGCCCAGCACCGTGCTGACGTCCTCCGGTGCGTTCGGCGGGTCCACCGCGTAGCCGTGCAGATAGGGCTCGGGCAGCCGGTAGCCCTGCGGGAGGCTGGTGTCGCGCAGGCCGAGCGGCCGGTACACGAGTTCGGCGAGGAGCTTCTCGTACCGCTGCCCCGTCGCCGCCTCGGCCATCAGCGCCACGGCGATGTTGTCGGAGTTGGAGTAGCGGTACGCCGATCCCGGCCGGAACCGCAGCGGGTCACCGGCGACGTAGTCCAGCAGCCGGCGGGAGTCGAAGCGCCGGCGCGGGTCGGCCGTCAGCTCGGCGATGAACGTGGGGTCCTCCGTGTAGTCGGGGAGCCCGCTCGTGTGGTTGAGGAGCTGGCGGAGCGTCACCCGGTGCCAGGCGGCGGGGAGCCGGGGCAGCCGCCGGCCGATGGTGTCGTCCAGACCGAGCGCGCCCCGCTCGGTCAGCTGCAGGGCGACCGAGCCGCTGAAGGCCTTCGCGGTGCTGGCGATCCGCATGTGGTCGGTCGCCCGGGGCGCGCGACCGGTGCCGAGCTCCGACGTACCCGCCCGGTACACCTCGCTCCTGCCGCCCGCCGTGAGGACGGCGATGGCGCCGGGCGGCCCTCCCGGGGTGTCCACGAGCGCCTGGAGCCCGCGCCGCAACGCGGGGTCGACCGATCCGTGCGGGCCGCCGCCCCCGTCGCCGCCCGCATGGGCCGGGCCGGTCATCAGCCCGGCGAGCGACGCGGCTGCCAGGGCCGCGACGACGGCTCTTCGCCGCAGCGGCCGACTGCGCGGGAACGGAGCGTCCGGAAGGGAACGTGCGGGCACGGGGGCCTCCTGAGGGCGGTGGGCGTCGGGCGGGCGGAGGCGGTACGGTCCACTTCCGCGAGCCCGGCGCCGGATGGGCGGAGGCGGTACGGTCCGCTCCCGCGAGCCCCAGCATCGGGCGGCCGCACGGGGCGTGCCCCCGAGGTGGACCATCCGGCCGATCACCGCCACACCGCCGGAGCCGGGCCCATCGCCGGGCTGTCGCCGGCGCCGAGCCGTGCCCCGGCCTGCCGGCGGATCCGGGCTGATCGCCGCCGTACCGCCGGAGCCGGGCCGCGCACCGTAACCCCGCCGGCCGCAGCGCCGGTCAGCGGACCGGGGGAGCGCCGCCGCTCAGATCCAGGACGTACCGCCGCCCGGGGCGGTCGCCGAACTTGACGTCCTCCAGCGGCTCGAAACCCGTACGCGCCAGCACCGCGCGGGAGCCCGTGTTGTCGAGCGTCGTCTCCGCGCGCAACGCGGTGAGCCCGTACTCCTCGACCGCCAGGACGCAGACCTGCTGGACCGCCCAGGTGGCCAGCCCCCGCCCCGCCGCCTTCTCCGCTATCCGGTAGCCCAGCTCGGCCGAACCGTCCAGCACCCCGACGAGGTTGATCCGGCCGAGGACGCCGTCGTCGTCCTCGATGAGGTGGAAGTGGTGCAGCCCCGCGTCCTGCTCGGCGAGCAACTCACGGTGGCGTTCGGCGAACGCGGCGAAATAGTCGTCGCCCCGGTCGGAGATGGACGCGGCGAAATAGGCCCGGTTCTCCCGCTCGAAGGCGAGCAGAGCCTCGGCATGGTCGGGACGGAGCCGGCTGATGGACGTCATACCGGGATGCTAGGCGGTGTCCTGGCGGGTGTCCGGCGACCGGCGATCACCGCCTTACGGTCCGGAGCCGGGAGCCGGGAGCCGGGAGCCGGGAGCCGGGAGCCGGGAGCCGGGAGCCGGGAGCCGGGAGCCGGGAGCCGGGAGCCGGGAGCCGGGAGCCGGGAGCCGGGAGCCGGAGCCGGTGCGGCGGGCGGCTCCGGCTGTCCGGGACCGTCCTTGCTGTCCGCGCTATCCGGGCTGCCCGCGCTCCAACGCGTTGGCCAGGCCGCGTTCGGCGTCGTCGGCCGAGGCGCGCCGGTAGGCCCGCTCGTACGCCGAGTCGCCCGCGGCCTGCCGGGCCCGGAGCTCCCACTGCTCGCGGATCGCCCCGAGCTCCGGGGTGCCCCGGTGCGGGTGGCCGATCATGCGCCAGTACGCGTGTCCGGTACCGGAGGCACGGGCCGCGGCGACCCCGTTCCCCTGCGCGGCGATGGCGCCGGCGAGCAGATCGAGGCCGAGCGCTATGCCGAGGCTGTCATGGAGCTCGTGCTTGCTCGCGAGCATCGCGCGCGCGTGGCTCTCGGCGTGCCGGGGGCGGCCCTGGAGCAGATGGATGAGGGCGAGTTGGTGATCGGCGTAGGCCCGTGCCCAGTGCTCGCCGAACCGCAGGCTGATCCGCTGGAGCCGCATGGCCTCCTCGTACGCCTCGTCGAGCCTGCCGAGGGCGGACAGCGCGAACAGGCGTATCACCCGGCAGCGCAGTTGCGAGGGCGCGTCCGCGGGGTCGCCGCGGTGGTGGCGCAGCGCGCGGTCGCTGACGGAGTGCGCGGTGAGCGGCCGGCCCATCATCAGATACGTGAAGCTCATGGAGTGCGCCGCGAGGAGCAGGGCCTCGGGGTCCTCGTCCCGGCGGGCCGCGTGCCGGCACTCCTCGCCGGTGCGGCGGGCCGCTTCGTGGTCACCCTGCAAGGTCAGCGTGATCCCCAGGGCCCAGAGCGCCCGGGTGCGGTGCGGACCGGCGGAGAGCGGCAGGGCGAGCACCCGCCGCAGATACGTACGGGCCTGGTGCAGATGACCGCAGCAGCTCCAGAAGAGGCCGACGCACCCGGCCATCTCCATCGCCATCTCCGGGTCCTCGGCCAGCAGATGGTCCAGGGCAGCGCACAGGTCCGGGTGGGAGTCGGCGATCCGGTGGTACCAGAGGACCTGCGACGGCCCCAGCCAACCCGCGTACGCCTGGACGGAGACATGCGCGAAGTGCCGGGCGTGCCGGTCCGCGAGGAGCGTGTCCTCCGCCAGCTCGGCCAGCCACATCGCCCCGTACTCGCGCAGCGTGTCCAGCATCCGGTAGCCGTCCCCGGTCCGCCGGAGCACGGACTGGTCCGCCAGGCGTTCCAGAGCGGGGGCGACGGCCTCGGCGTCCAGCGGTCCGCCCGCGCACACCGCCTCCGCGTCCGGAGTCGTGATGACGCCGCGGAAGACGGAGAGCCGCGCCCACAGCAGTCGCTCCAGCGGTGCGCAGAGCTCGTGGCTCCAGCCGATCGTGGTGCGCAGGGCACGGTGGCGGCGGGGCCAGAGGGTGTCGTCGGTGAGGTTCTCCATCCGGGAGGCCAGCCGCCCGGTGATCTCCTGCGGACTGCTCCCGCGGAGCTGGGCGCAGGCCAGTTCGACGGCGAGCGGTATGCCGTCGAGGCGGTGGCAGATCTCGCTGACGGCGGCCGTGCTCCCGGGGTCGTCGAGTGCGAGCCCCGGGGCGACGGCGGCCGCGCGCTCGTGGAAGAGCCGGACGGCCTCGTCGCCGTCGTCGCCCGCGGACAGCGGGGGCACCTCGACGCACAGCTCGTCCGCGGCGCCCAACGGCTCCCTGCTGGTGGCCATGACCGTCAGCCCCGGGGCCGCGGCGAGCAGTTCGGCGACGAGCTGCCCGCAGGGGCCGACGAGCCGTTCGCAGCAGTCGAGAACGAGGAGCAGGCTGCGTTCGGACAGCCATTCACCGAGCGCGGCCACCGGCCGGCGGGGGCTGTGGTCCAGCAGCCCGACGCCGTCGCAGACCGTCGTGGCGAGCAGTTGCTCATCGTGCAGATGGGAGAGGTCGGCCCACCAGACGCCGTCGGCGTAGCGGTCCCGGGCACGCTCGGCCGTGCGCAGGGCCAGTCGGCTCTTGCCGACCCCGCCGGGGCCGGTGAGCGTGACCAGCCGATGATCTCGAAGTGCCCGTTCGACGCTGACCAGTTCGCTGTTGCGGCCGACGAAGCTGGTCGTCACGACGGGGAGGTTGCCCATCACGGGGACATCCTGCCTCGCCGTGGCCCACCGCCTCCGTTCATAGCGAAAAGCAGTCAGAAACGGCCGACAATGCATCCTGTTCGATCCCCAAGTGACAGGTTTCGAAAGGTCATTGGGGCGTCCGGGCCTCGGCGTCCGCCGTGTCCGTGCCACCCGTGGATTCCGCGGCGTCGAGAACGGCGGCCAGGGACTCCAGGGCCGCCACCGGGTCGGGACCGACCGGGGCCAGGACGGTGTCGGTGACGCCGGCCGACCGCAGTCCGTCGAGGCGGGCGCGGGCCTCCTGCGGGGTGCCGGCCACGGCGAGTCGCGCGACCTGGTCGTCGGGCAGACGCCGGACGAACTCCGCGCGGTCGGCGCACCCGGCCCGCAGCTCGGCCAACTCGTCGGCGAACGGCAGCGGAGCGATGTGCGCGCGCCAGTCGGGCTCGCCGATCCACTCCAGTGCCGGGCGGGCGGCGGCCAGCGCGGTACGCCGATCGGCGTCGACGGACGCGACGTTGTACGCGACCAGGCGGTGGGGGCGGTCGGCGGCGATGTGCCCGAGCGCCGCCCGCGCGTACTCGGGGGCGACCGGCTCCGCTAGGACCGTTCCGTCGGCCACCTCGCCGGAGACGGCCAGCGACCTGGGGCCCCGGACACCGGCCAGGATGTCGGGCACGATCCCGGGCAGCGCGCTGGGGTCGAGCTGTACGCCGTCGAGGTGGACGTACTGCCCGCGCCGCCGCGTGAGCTCACCGCGCAACAGCGCCCGCAGGGCGTCGACGTACTCGCGGAGGAAGGTCAGCGGGCTCCGGGGCCACTGACCGACGCTGCGCATCCAGTGAGGCATGCCGTGCCCCACGGCGACGTCGACCCGGCCGGGGAAGAGCTGCGCCAGCGACGCGATCTCCAGCGCCGCGAACGCCACGTTGCGGGCCCCGGCGGGCAGCAGCCCGATGCCGACCCGGATGCGGTCGGTGGAGGCCAGCACGGCGGCCGCCTGGGCGATCCCCCCGCGGAAGCCGAGGTCCTCGACCACCCAGACGGAGCCGAACCCCAACTCCTCGGCCCGGCGCGCGTACGGCAGGATCCGGTCGGCGGGCAGATCGCGCGGCAGCAGGACGCCCACGGTCCGGTCGGTGACGGGGGAACGCACAGGTGTTCTCCTTCGGTCGGCGGCCGGGCGACGGCGATCAGCACACCCGCCGCCCCGTTCCGTGTCCGGTGAAGATAGCGAAGCGCCGACGGCGGACCGGACGGCGGCCGGGCGGCGTTGTCGTACCCCTGCACTACGTTGCTGGCATGACGCAATTCGTACTGGTGGCAGGGGCCTGGCTCGGCTCGTGGGCGTGGCGCGACGTGGAGTCCGTCCTGCGCGAGGCCGGTCACGGGGTCCACCCGTTGACGCTGTCGGGCCTCGCCGAGAAGCAGGGAGCGGCGGCGGGGCAGCGGACCCATGTCGAGGACATCGTCGAGCTGGTCGAGCGCCTCGACCTGCGCGAGGTGGTGCTGGTCGGGCACAGCTACGCCGGCATTCCGGTCGGGCAGGCGGCCGAGCGGATCGGCGACCGGCTCGCCCACGTCGTGTTCGTCGACTCCAACGTCCCGGTCGACGGCGAGTCCTTCGTCTCCGGCTGGCCGGACGGCCGGGCCGGCGTGGAGGCCGCCATCGCCGCCAACGGAGGCTTCTGGCCTCCGCCGACCGCCGCCGACTGCGTGGACCAGGGCCTCACCGACGAACAGATCGCCCGGTTCGTCGCCGGCTCGACACCCCACCCCGGCGCCACCCTCACCGAGCCCGCCGCCCTGACCCGGTCCCCGGGGCTGCTGCCCACGACGTACGTCAAGTGCCTGCTCGACTGGCCCGAGCCGAGCCCGGAGGTGGCCGGGCTGCTGTCGAGCGAGCGGTGGCGGCTGGTCACCATGGACACCGGTCACTGGCCGATGTTCTCGCAGCCGGGCGAGCTCGCCCGGATCCTGCTGGACGCCGCGGGAAAGGCCGCGTGAGGATGCCGACCCCTTCCGGCCCGGAGCGGCGGACCCCGGCCGAAGCGGCCACGGAACACCCGGAGATCACCTACATCGGGTGCGCCCGGTGCGGCACCCTGATCGCGGGACTCGACGGGCGGTACGCCTGTTCGGGCTGCGGCTGGGTCAACGAGTGGACCGAGGGCCACCGGCCGCTGCCCGCGGCCCGGCGGCGGCGCGCCTAGGCCCCCCGGATCGCTCCCGTGACAGCTCTCTGCGGTCCGTCCGCCGTGACGGCGCAGAACCCACAGACCGACGACGACCCGGCGGCGACCTCGCCGCAGGAGGAGAGCACGACATGTCCGACCCGCACGACAACGACACGGTCCGCACGTCCCTGGCCGAGATCGCCGCACTGCTCGCCCCGGCGCACCCCGCCGTGGCCGAGGAGGTGCTGCGGGCCCACGACAGCCCGCACGACTACGTGAGCGCCTACGCGGGCCGGCTGGCGGACCGGGGCATCGACGAACCGGTGGACAACCTCGCCTGGATCGCGCTCATCGACGCGCTCGACGCACACGGCCTGCTCGCGGAGTTCGACTGGAAGGAGGACCCGCAGGAGATCCGGTCCCAGCTGCAGAAGCTGGAATCGCGGCCCTCCATCGACCCGTGGGTGCTCTTCGAGGCCCGGGAGATGCTTCTGCCGACCGACACGTTCCTGGACGCCTGTGGCCGCCGCTACCGGGAGATCGGCGCGGCGCTCGCCGTCCTCGACATCGATTCCGACTGCTACCCGGTGGTGGGCCTGCGGGCGGCGCGTGCCGACGAGCTGACCGCCCTCGCCGCCCGTGCGGGCTTTCCCGTACGGCATCTCGGCGCGGGCCGCCGCAGGCGGTGACAGGGCAGCCGCCCGCGGCCGCCGGGGGAGGGGCGGGGCGTCGTTCCAGCAGGTGCGGGGTGGTCCCGGCCCTTGATAACGAATCGCCCCCGCCGCCGCCCACCACGTACACTCGCCCCCGCCTCCGCCGACCGGCAGGGGCTTTTCGCACCAGACCGACGGGGAAGAACCGTATGAGTTCCGCAGACAGCACCGAAGCACCGATCTACGCCGGCCTCGTGGAGGAGCACGGCGACGTGCTCGCCGAAGTGCGCCGGGTGGCCGAGGAGGTCCTGCGCGAGGCCGACCGCGCCATCGATTTCGGCGCCGTGCGGACAGCCGCCGCGGCCCGCTAGAGAGACGAGCCGGAATCCCCGGCCGCAGCCGCCCGAGGGCGGCCAAGTCCATCACAGGACGATGAACGTCCTGCAACTATTGCCATATTCTTGCGTTCACGACGCGATGGTTTGCTGAAGAACCGTCGCAAGTGGAAGCGGGCGAGGCCGCGGCAGGCCGGGCGCCGAACATCGCGCCCGATGCCACCGCGGCCCCCGGCCGCCCGTCGTGACCGCCCCGGCGGCCGTGCTTCGGTGAGCGGTCCACGCACTCGCGTGGAGAGCGCTCCCAGCCGGCCGCCGAGGGGCGGGAGGCCGCAGCTCCGGTGCCGACGCCGCACCGGCCGACCGCCGCCCTGCCGGATCTCCCGAGCGGTCTCCGGCGTGTTTCTCCAGGTGCCCCCTTTCCTCCGCCGTCGATACGGCCGGCGATACCCGTCTCCATGGTTCCGCCGGCCATGTGCGAGCCGTAGGCGCGGCCCGAGCGGTCGAGGCGACCCTGTGCGGCTTCTGGTGCCCAGCGGTGCCGACAGAACGTGATGCAGTCGCAATCTTGCAAATTTGGATCGGAATATTGCGTAGGTCTGCTCGCCGTTCTATCGTGACGCTCCGATCAAGGCAGTGCTTGGGCGTCACCCCAGAGGAGCCGTAATGAAGCCCCGCAATCTTGCGATCTTGCTGACCACAGGTCTCGTCGTGAGCCTCGCTGCCTGTGGCAGCGACTCGGAGTCCGATGCGGGAGGGGATGTGGCGATCACCGTGGCCTGTCAGCCACCCAAGACCGCACCGAAGCAGCGCGAGGCGTGGAACGACGACGTCGCCGCCTTCGAGAAGGCGCATCCGGGGGTCAAGGTCAGAAGCACCGACCAGCAGCCGTGCTTCGACCCGAAGACCTTCGCCGCGAAGCTCGCAGGCGGGCAGATGGAGACGGTGTTCATGGTGCCGGTCACCAACTACGCCGACGTGATCTCCAAGAAGCAGGCGAAGGACATCACGGGCGTCACCGACCTGGTGAAGAACTACGGCGACATCAAGCAGGACGTCAGGGACATGGTCATCAAGGACGGCAAGACCTACGGCGTCCCCAACGTGAGCTACAGCGTCGGCCTGGTCTACAACCGCAAGCTGTTCAAGGACGCCGGTCTCGACCCCGACGCCCCGCCGAAGACGTGGGACGAGGTCCGTGCCGCGGCGAAGAAGATCGCCGGACTCGGTGACGACTACGTCGGATACGGCGAGTACGGCGGCGGCAACGTCGGCGGCTGGCACTTCGCGCAGTCCATCTTCAGCCGCGGCGGCGAGATGGTCGTCGACGACAAGGCCGCGTTCAACAGCCCGGAGGGCAGGGCCGTGCTGCAGACGCTGCACGACATGCGCTGGAAGGACGACAGCGTCGGCAAGAAAGTGCTGATCGGCTGGGAGACGCTGATGCAGCAGATGGCCGCCGGCAAGACGGGCATGATGCTCGGAGCCCCGGACGTCGTCAGCGACGTGGTCCAGAAGTTCCAGGGAAAGAAGGACGACTACGGCATCACCGGCATCCCCGAGGGCGAGGCGTCCCTGACCGGCGGCGAGGCCTACATGGTCAATCCGAAGGCGAACGCCGCCCAGACCGAGGCGGCCATGCAGTGGATCGACTTCCAGTTCAACACCCCGGGCAAGGGCCGGCACGACTACGCCCGCGGCAAGGCCAACGGCGAGGCCGTCGGCGTGCCCAACAACGACTACATGGGTGACTCCCCGACCGGTCAGAGGATCGCGGACGCCCGCGAGGCGAACGCCGTCCTGCCGGTCGAGTACTACCAGCCCTACGTGGACACCTCCAAGGGCGTCGAGCTGAAGCTGGAGCCGGCGAAGGCCCAGGAGCTCTACGCGGTGCTCGACGTGCCCATGTCCGCGGTCCTCACACGGAAGGACGCGGACATAGCCAAGCTGCTCGCGGACGCCGAGTCCAAGGCCAACGGGATTCTGGCCAGGGGCTGACGGCAGCTGTCCCGGGTGCCGCCCAGGAGGGGAGGGCGGCACCCCGAGCAGGGCCGGCGGGAGAGGCGGAAACGGGAGATCACCATGCAAACACTCACCATCGAACCGAAACGGCCGTCCAAGCCGCTTCGCAGGCCTTCGGCGAAACGGAAACGGGCGGTCCGGGCCAATATCACCGCGTACGGCTTCCTGTGCGCGGCGCTGTTCTGCTTCGCCATGTTCGCCTGGTGGCCGATCATCAGGCAGGTCGTCCTCTCCTTCCAGGAGACCAACCTCGTCGACGAACCCACCTGGGTGGGCCTGGACAACTTCCGTGCGGTGGTGGCGGACCCGGCCTTCGGACAGGCCTGGAAGAACACCGTCGTCTTCACCCTGCTCGCCCTGGTCTGCGGCTATGTGATCCCGTTCGCGGTGGCGATCGTGCTCAACGAACTGCGGCACGCCCGCGGCTACTTGCGCTTCGTGGTCTATCTGCCGGTGATGCTGCCGCCGATCGTCTCGGTGCTGCTCTTCCGCTGGTTCTACGATCCAGGACCGGGCCTGTTCAACCAGGTCCTGGACTTCGCCGGCCTGCCGGCGCTGTCCTGGCTCGACTCCTCGGACACCGCACTGATCTCCTTGGTGATCGTCTCCACCTGGATGAACATGGGGTCCGGCGTCCTGATCTACCTCGCCGCCCTGCAGAACATCCCGGGCGATCTGTACGAGGCCGCGGAGCTGGACGGAGCCGGGATCTTCAAACGGATCTGGAACGTCACCGTCCCGCAGACCCGACTGATCCTGCTCCTGATGCTGATGCTGCAGATCGTCGCCACGATGCAGGTGTTCATCGAGCCGTACATGCTCACCGGCGGCGGACCGGAGAACGCGACGGTCACCGTCGCGTACCTCATGTACCAGTATGCCTTCGTGTACGGCGGCAATTACGGGGCCGGCAGCGCGCTCGGCCTGATGCTCATGCTCGTTCTCCTTGCGGTCGCCGCGGTGCAGCTCCGGCTGACCCGTGACGAGAAGAGGTAGTCCCGTGGCCAACGCAGTCCACACAACAGCCCACTCCGACACGGCGGGAGAGACCCGCGAGGTGACACCGCCGCCGGCGCACGACAGGAAGAAGCGGCGCCGCGCCTCCTGGGCCGACGGTCACGCCCGGACCATCGTCTCGCCCCTGGAACTCAAGTCCCGCTGGGGCAGCCGCATCTACTGGACGGTCCTCGTGGCCATCCTGCTCGTCTTCACCCTGGTCTTCGTCTTCCCGCTGTACTGGATGGTCACCGGGGCGATGAAGTCGGGCGAGGAGATAGCCCAGATGCCGCCCACGCTGTGGCCCGAGAAGCCGGACTTCTCGGTGTTCTCGGACGCCTGGGAGCTCTTCGACATCGGGCTGCTCCTGAAGAACACCCTCTTCTACGCGGTCGGCGCCTGGCTGTTCGCCCTCGCCGTCGATGTCACCGCCGCCTACGCGCTGTCCAAGCTGCGCCCGATGTTCGGCAATGTGATCCTCGGCGCGATGCTGGCCACCTTGATGATACCGCCGATCGTCGTGATGATTCCGGCCTACATCACGGTCACCGATGTGCCGATCTTCGGCTGGCAGCTGCTCAACTCGCCCTGGGCGATCTGGTTCCCGGTGGCCGCCAACGGCTTCAACATCTTCCTGCTCAAACGGTTCTTCGACTCGATACCCGACGAGATCCTCGAAGCGGCCGAGATCGACGGCGTACCCCCGTGGCGCGTTCTGGTCTCGATCATCCTGCCGATCTCGCGGCCCATCCTCGGAGTGGTCTCCATCTTCACCGTCGTCCTGGTCTTCAAGGACTTCGTCTGGCCGCTGCTCGTCCTGCCGGACAGCGAGAAGATGACGATCAGCGTGGGGCTTTCGCAGACCGCGGGAGCCGTCACACAGAACCAGATCATGGCGGGTCTGGTGATCGCGAGCATCCCGATGATCATCGTGTTCTTCTTCTTCCAGCGGAGCATCATGGCCGGCCTCACCGCCGGCAGCCTCAAGGGCTGATCCGCGCCCCCTCAGCTCTCTTCCGCACCACCATCGACACGCTCTCCGCCGCCGGTCGTGACATCCATGCCCCGCCGCGACCGGCGGCGGAGTCCCCACCTGCCCGAAAGGACCGTCACGTGGCAGCTGTGCCCTCCTCCCGAACCGATACATGGTGGCGAGACGCCGTCATCTACCAGATCTACCCCCGCAGCTTCGCGGACGGAGACGGCGACGGCACCGGGGACCTCGCGGGGGTCCGGGCGAATCTGCCGTATCTCGCCGCACTCGGCGTGGACGCCGTCTGGTTCACCCCGTGGTATCTGTCGCCGCTCGTCGACGGCGGGTACGACGTGGCCGACTACCGCACCATCGACCCGGCCTTCGGCACCCTCGACGAGGCCGAGAAGCTGATCTCGGAAGCCGCTGAGTTCGGTATCAAGGTCATCGTCGACATCGTCCCCAACCACCTCTCCGACCAGCACGACTGGTTCCGGGCCGCCCTCGCGGCCGGACCCGGCAGCCCGGAGCGCGAGCTCTTCCACTTCCGCCCCGGGCGCGGCGAGAACGGCGAACTCCCCCCGAACAACTGGCCCTCCCAGTTCTCCGGCGACACCTGGACCCGGGTCCCCGACGGGGAGTGGTACCTGCACCTGTTCGCCCCCGAACAGCCCGACCTCAACTGGTCCCATCCCACCGTCCGCCGCGAACACGAGGACATCCTGCGCTTCTGGTTCGAGCGCGGCGTGGCCGGTGTCCGCATCGACTCCGCTGCCCTGCTCACCAAACACCCCGACCTGCCCGACTTCACCGAGGGCGTCGACCCGCACCCGTACATCGACCAGGACGAGATCCACGACGTCTACCGCTCCTGGCGGACGATCGCGGACGAGTACGACGGCGTGTTCGTCGGCGAGGTCTGGCTCCCCGACTCCGAGCGCTTCGCCCGCTACCTCCGCCCCGACGAACTGCACACCGCCTTCAACTTCAACTTCCTCGCCTGCCCCTGGGACCCCGAGCGCCTGCGCCGCACCATCGACGACACCCTCGCCGAGCACGCACCCGTCCGGGCCCCCGCCACCTGGGTCCTGTGCAACCACGACGTGACCCGCACCGTCACCCGCTACGGCCGCACGGACACCGCCTTCGACTTCGCCACGAAGGAGTTCGGCACCCCCGCCGACCTGGAGCTCGGCACCCGCCGCGCCCGCGCCGCGGCCCTCCTCACCCTCGCCCTGCCCGGCTCGGTCTACCTCTACCAGGGCGAGGAGCTGGGCCTGCCCGAGGCGGACATCCCCCTCGACCGCATCGAGGACCCGATGCACTTCCGCTCCGGCGGCACCGACCCCGGCCGCGACGGCTGCCGTGTCCCGCTGCCCTGGGCGGCGGCCGAACCGTACGGCGGCTTCGGCTCCACCACCGAGCCCTGGCTGCCACAGCCCGCCGACTGGCCGACGTACGCCGTCGACCGGCAGAACGCCGACCCCGCGTCGATGCTCAGCCTGTACCGCGCGGCCCTGCGCCTGCGCCGCGAGACCTCCGGCTTCGGCGACGGCCCGATGACCTGGCTGCCCTCCGAGGACGGGGTGCTGGCCTTCGCCCGCACCGACGGCCTGGTGTGCGTGGTGAACCTCCTCGACCGCAGTGTCGAACTGCCCGTGCACGAAGAACAGCTGCTGGCGAGCGGGCCGCTGGACGCCGACGGCCGCCTGCCGTCCGACACCGCGGTGTGGCTGCGGCGCTGACCGCAAAGGCCTGGAACGTCGGGAACTCTCCGGTGCGACGCCTGGGAGAGCCCCGGTTCCGGACGCCCCCCGGCATCCGGAACCGGAAGAACCCGGGGGGCCGGGCCTCAGGCGGCCCGGCCCGCGCTCCGCGCCACCGGATACAGCGCCGCGTACTCCAGCGGCGCCGAAGGATCGATCGACACATCCATCGGAGCCGGCTCTGCCCCGGCCCGCACCAGCAGATCGCCGACCGCCGCGATCATCGCGCCGTTGTCCGTGCACAGCTTCAGCGGCGGCACCCGCAACGCGATCCCGGCCGCCCGGCACCGCCGCTCGGCCAGCTCCCGCACCCGTGAGTTGGCGGCCACCCCGCCGACCACCACCAGCGTCCCCACCCCGTGATCACGGCACGCCGCCACGGCCTTACGCGTCAGCACATCGGCCACCGCCTCCTGGAGCGACGCGGAACCGTCCGCCAACGGCAGCTCCCGGCCCGCGATCCGCTGCTGCTCGGCCCACCGGGCGGCCGCCGTCTTGAGACCCGAGAAGGAGAAGGCGTACGGGGCGTCCTTCGCGCCGGTCATCGGACGCGGGAACGGCACCGCACGCCGATCGCCCTCCCGCGCCGCCCGATCGATGGCCGGACCACCCGGATAGGGAAGCCCGAACACCCGGGCCACCTTGTCGAAGCACTCCCCGGCGGCGTCGTCCACGGTGTCCCCGAGATGAACGATCGGATCGCGGGCCAGATCCCGGACGAGCAGCAGCGAGGTGTGGCCGCCGGAGACGATCAGCACCACGCACGGATCGGGCAGCGGCCCGTGCTCCAGGGTGTCGGCGGCGACATGGCCCGCCAGATGATGCACCCCGTACAGCGGGACGCCGAGCGCGTACGCCAGCCCCTTCGCCCCGGCGAGCCCCACCTGGAGCGCCCCGGAGAGCCCCGGGCCGGTGGTCACGGCGACCGCGCCGATGTCCGCCATGCGCAGCCCGGCGCTCTCCAGCGCCTGCCGGACCACCGGGCCGAAGGCGTGCACATGGGCCCGCGCCGCGATCTCGGGCACCACCCCGCCGAAGCGGGCGTGCTCGTCCATGCTGGACGCGAGCGCGAGACCGAGCAGCCGTCCGTCGCGCACCAGCCCCGCGCCGGTCTCGTCGCACGACGATTCGATCCCGAGCACCACGGGAGAGCCCATAGGAGCCTCCTTGCCATGAATAAGTAACTGCGAATTATGTGCAACAAGGTAGTCCACGGTACGTGACCGGCTCACCGCCCGGGGAGCTGGTGCCCGGGCGGCGAGCCGGTTCAGGGGTGATCGCCCCAGGGAGCCTGAGTACCCGCACTCAGGCCTCGCGCCCCGGCCGCCGCGACGATGAGGGCGTGGCGGGCGAAGCCGGGACGGGCGCACCCCGACCGCTCCGCCGTCCACCAGGACGGCCACGCCCGCCGGACCCCGGGAGAACCGTGCTCAGCCGAATCGCCGCCGCCGTCGTCCCTTCGCTCGGACGCCTCACGGTCACCTCCGACCACGCCACGGCCCCGGCCGCCGGCAGCATCATCGTCGCCAACCACACCTCCCTGGCCGACCCGGGCATCGTCCTCGCCGCACTCCTGTGTCTCGGCGTCGAACCCGTCGTCATGGCCACCGCGGGCCTGTGGCGGATCCCGGTCCTCGGCCGCCTCCTGGAGGGCGGCGGCCATGTGCCCGTGCACCGGAACACCCACCGGGCGGCGGGCGCCCTCGACGCTGCGGCCGTCGCGCTCAGGGACGGCCGCCACCTGCTCATCTACGGCGAAGGACGGCTGCCCTGCCGCACGGACGCGGCGGAGGCCCCGCCGGAGAGCTTCCGCAGCGGTCTCGCCCGCCTCGCGCACGTGTCAGGGGCGCCCGTCGTGCCGCTCGGCCAGGCGGGCGCCCGCCGGGTGACCTCGGGCTCGTGCCTCAAGCAGATCTCCGGGCTCCTCACCGCCCCGGCCCGCCGCCCCCGGCTCCACGTCCACGTCGGCGCCCCGCTGCACCTCCCGCCGGAGGTCGGCGCGGCGACCGCCACGGCCCGCGAAGCCGTCACCGCAGCCTGGCGCACCGCCGCGCACCACCTCGGCGAACCCGCCGCGCTCACCGGACGCCGAACGGGCGAGTGACCCGGGGAGGCTACGAACGGGAGCGGCCCGGAGAGGACTACGGACGGGCGAGTGACCCGCAGAGGACTACTTCGCCTCCCGCGCCGCCCGCTCCAGGCGCTGCCGGTACTCCTCCCACCAGGCGCGGTCGCCCGGCGGCATGTTGTCGGTGCCGGACCGCAGCCCGACCGTCCCGTCGACGAGCTCCCGGACGATGTCCGCGTGCCCGGCATGCCGCTGGAGGTCGGAGATCACATGGACCAGGATCTGGTGGAGCGTCACCCGGCTCCGCTCGTCGGGCCACCACCGCACCTGCCCGACCGCGTCGAGGGGCAGCTCGGCGATCGTGGCGTCCGCGTGCTCCGCCACCCGGCGGTAGAGGTCGAGGATGTCCTCCCGCGACTCGTCGGGCGTCGCCCACATGTCCTGGTTCGCCTCGGCGTCGTCCTCGTAGGCGGGCGGCGCCTCGCCGAACGGCCGCCCGAACGTCTCGCCGAAATAGCCCAGCTCCACCCCGGCGGCATGCTTGACCAGCCCGAGGAGATTCGTGCCGGTCGGCGTCAGGGGGCGGCGGACGTCGTACTCGGAGAGCCCTTCGAGCTTCCACAACAGGGTGTCGCGCGCGAACTGCAGATAGTGCTGGAGGTCAGCCTTCGGCTGCGAAGCGTTCATGCGGAAAGTCTGTCACCGGGCACTGACAGTCAGGGCCCCTTTCCCGGGACGTAGCCGGAGAGGGCACGCCACACCCGTCCTGGGACGCGGCCCGGGTGGCGGCGGCGTCCCCGGCGGCGTAGGTATGGAGGCGGGCTGCTCCGGAGGACGTGCGACGCCACGGAGCGCTCCGGCCTGCGAACGGCCGGAGCCAACGGGCCCACCCGCCGGACCGGCGTCGGCGGCGCGGCGGCTCACGACCGGTGACGAGGAGACGGATCCCGATGACCGAGGCAGAGCAGAGCACCCCTGTGCACGGGATTCCGTGCTGGGTCAGCCTCCTGACCCGGGACCTGCGGGCCGCCCAGGACTTCTACGGAACCGTTCTGGGGTGGACCTTCCGCTCCGGCACCCTCGGCGAGGGCTTCGCCGTCGCCCACGTCGACGCCCTGCCCGTCGCCGGGATCGGACAGATCGCGCCCGGTCTGCCGACAGCCGTCTCCTGGACCCCGTACTTCGCCGTCGCGGACGTCGACACCGCCGCGGCCCGGGTCCGTGAACGGGGCGGCACCATCGCCGTCGGCCCGATCCGGCTGGGCCCCGGCCGGGGAGCCGTGGCCGCCGACCGCGAAGGAGCCGGATTCGGCTTCTGGGAGGGCCGGACCCCGCCCTGGTCGTTCGGCCGCGACAACATGCCGGCCTCCCTCGAACTGCGCACCAGCCACGCCTTCGACTGCGCGATCTTCTACGCCGGGGTGTTCGGCTGGGCCTCGGAGGAACCCGGCGGCTGCGAGGTCGGCTACGCCTACCAGCAGGACGCGGTCGTCGTACGGCAGGGCGGCCGCACCGTGGCCACCCTGCGCGGCGGCGGGGACGCGTCGGACCCCGATCCCCGGCTGCGCCCCCGCTGGCACGTCCGCTTCCAGGTCGCGGACCTGGAAGCGGTCGCCGAGGCAGCACGCGCGGCGGGCGGAACGGCCGGGCCGCCGGTGGACTCGCCCGCCGACGGAACCGAAGTGGTCATCTGCGACCCCGACGGCGGCATCTTCACGGTCTGCGCCCACCCGCCGGACACCCCTTAGGGCTTCAGCAGGTGCGGAACACATACCCCGGCTGCCCGGCCGGCCGGACGTCGAGATCCCGGCGCACCACCGACACCTCCGCCCCCACGGACGAACACGCCTTCGTGAAATCGCCGTCGGTGTACTCGACGACGAACACCTTGTCGTCGTACGCGGAGGCGTAGTCGGCGCACTCGTCGTACCTGCCGCACTCCTCGGCGACGGCGAAATCGAACCCGATCGTGTCCCGCTGTTCCAGCAGATCAGTGGTGTTCTTCTGGCCGATCGCCAGCCCGGCGGTGTGCGCCCGATCGGCCAGGAGCTTCGCGAACGCCGCGTTGTCCGCCCGGGTCAGCAGACCGTCGGAGCGCTCGAAGGAGTCCAGGTTGTCCGGCTCCACCGCCTGGAAGCCGGATTCCGCACAGCCGTCGATCCAGTCCCCGACGATCTCCGCCAGCCGGGCGCGCTTGCCCGCGGTGGAGGTGTCGAGCAGCACCTCGTCCCAGGCCTCGTCGCTGACCAACTCGCCGTCGCCGTCGCGCAGCAGCAGATCGGGGTCGTCCTTCTGCCACTGGTCCAGCGCGTCGGGCTGGGTCTGGAAGGCGTTGACGTAACAGACGTTGTACAGGCCCTCGGCCGGCCGGTCGCCGCGGTCCCGCGATACGGCCCCGACCCCGGCGGGCGGGGTGTACGCGCCGCCGATCTGGTAGTCGAAGGTCACATTCGCCCGGGGCGGTACGACCTCGGGCGCGGCCTCGCCTGTCGACCCCGAGGCGAAGGCGTGGGACAGGAGCAGCCCCGCTCCCGTCGCGACCACGACCCCGCAGGCCAGACCGGCGAGCGTGCTACGTCGGCGGAAGAACGGAGGAACGGCGTGCTGGGGCATACGGGACTCCCGTGGATGGGCTTCGGAACCTGCACCCGCATCATGGACGACCGATCATGAGCGAATCGTGAGCGTCCGCCCCGTGCCACGTCGGCGCTCGCGCCGCGACCCGGCCGGGGCGAGCCGCAGGACGAACTCCGCGCCGCCGCCGGGGCGGTCCCGGACGGTGAGTGTTCCCCGGTGCGCCTCCGCGATCCGCCGTACCAGCGAGAGGCCGATGCCCGTGCTCCCGCCCGGCGAACTGAACCGCTCCATCAGCTCCGGCAGCCGGGCCGGATCCACGCCCGGACCCCGGTCGGCGACCCACACCTCCGGCCCGCGCACGGTCACCAGCAGATCGGCCCGGTCCGCCGGCGCACCGGGCGCCCTGCCGTGCCGTACGGCGTTGTCCAGCAGGTTGCGCACGGCGACCCGCACCAGGGCCGCGTCGGCTTCCGTCACCGACTCCGTCAGCCGAAGCTCCGGACGGCGACCGCCGTCCGGCAGCTCCGCGCACACCTCCTCGACGAGTTGGTCCAGCCGCAGCGGCTCCGCCCGTACGACGTCCACGTCGGCCTCCAGCCGCCCCCGGGTCAGCAGGTTCTCCACGACGTCGGCCATCCGGTCCGCCGCCCGCCGGATCCGGGGCAGATGCGCCGCCGGCCCGTCCGGAGAGCTCGCGGCCACCTCCACCGATCCGCGCATCACCGCGACCGGGGTCCGCAACTCGTGCGCCGCGTCGGCCAGCAGCCGTTCCTGCTGCTCCAGCGTCTGCCAGGCCGGCCGCATGCTCCGCCCGGAGAGCACATGCCCGGTCAGCGCGGCCAGCGCCGTCAGCGCGCCGGCCCCGACGAAGAGGGAGAGGACCAGACTGCGGTGCTCGGCCGCGCCGTGCTCCGGATCGCCGACCGCGACGGCCGCGCCCGCCACCTCGTCGGTGGCGTCGTGGTAGAAGGGCACGGCCAGCAGATGCACGGGCTCTCCCGCACGGTCGCGCGCCTCGGCCCGTACCGGCTCCTCCTCGTCCATCGCCGATCGGGTCACCTCCCGGACCGCCCCGGCCGGTACGGCGAACTGCTCGGTGCGGCCCCGGAACACGGTCACCGGATCACCGCCGGGCCGCCTTTCTAGCACCAGGATCTGCGGAGTGCCCGAGGTCGCCTCGTCGTCCTCGAGGCCGTCCAGCTGGATCCGGTCGTCCTCGTAGTAGACGAGAGAGGCCGCGACGGACGCCCGGCGGCGCATCTCGTCGTACTCGGCGTCCTGCCGCGCCCGGTCGTCGGTACGGATCACCAGCCAGGACAGAGAGGCCAGCCCGACCACGGTGATCAGGGTGTACGCGGCGGTCAGCCGCAGCTGCAGCCGGTGCAGCCGCCTCCGGGCGGGGGAGCGGCGCGGCCGTACGGGCTTCGCCATCAGGAGGGCCCCGGCTCCGCCGACAGCAGGAACCCCTGACCGCGCACGGTGTGCACGAGGGCGGGGGAGCCGAGCTTGCGCCGCAGGCCCGCGACGACGGCGTCCACCACATTGGACACCGGGTCGGCCATCTCGTCCCAGCAGTGCTCCAGCAGCCCGGTACGGGTGACGACGGCGTCCCGGTGGACGAGGAGCTGCTGGAGCACGGCGTACTCCTTCGGGCTCAGCGACAGCAGCACGCCGCCGCGCCGCACCTCGTACCGCGCCACGTCCATGACCACGTCCGCGCAGCTCAGGTAGGAGGGCAGCCGGGCCGCCGCCCGTCGGCTCAGGCCCCGGACCCGCAGCACCAGCTCGCGCATCGCGAACGGCTTGGCCAGATAGTCGTCCGCCCCGCTCTCCAGCCCCCGCAACCGCTCGGGCAGCGAGTCCAGGGCGGTGAGGCACAGCACGGGCACCGACCAGCCGGCCCGCCGTCCGGCCTCCAGCGGGGCGAGGGTGTCGCCGGAGGGCACCATTCGGTCCAGCACCACACAGTCGTACGCGGTGACATGCAGCAGCACGTCCGCCTCCGGCCAGTCCGCCGCGCAGTCCACGGCGAAGCCCCCGTCCCGCAGCCCGGACGCGATCACCTCCCGCAGGTCGTCGTCGTCCTCCACCAGCAGCACACGCATGGGGAGGACGCCTCCGATGTCGTTCCAGGGGGAGAGACCCGCCATCCTAAGGCGTCCCGCGCGCCCGCCCCGAGGCGGCCGTCAGACCGGTGAGGCCTCGATGATCCGGAAGATGTCGGGCGCGGGCAACGGCGTCACGCTCCGGAGGGCGAAACCGCCCGCCGTGCACAGGGCGGCGAAGTCCTCCTCGGTCCGCTCCCGGCCGCCGACATTGACGAGCATGTTGAGATCGCCGAGGTAGACGCCCCCCGCCGGGTCCGGCGGCACGGTGGCGGGCAGCACCGGCTCGACGATCAGCAGCGCACCGTGGTCGGGGACGACGGACCGGATGTGCCGCAGGATGGCCGCGCACCTCTCGTCGTCCCAGTCGTGGATGATGCTCTTGAGCAGATAGAGGTCGCCGCCGGCCGGGGCCGAGGCGAAGAAGTCACCGGTCTCCAGGGCGACGCGCCCGGTCACACCCTCCTCGGCCAGCCGACGCGGAGCCTGCGCGAGCCCCTCGGCCGTGTCGAACAGGATGCCCCGCAGCTTCGCGTGCTCGCGCAGGACCGAGGCCAGCAGGGTGCCGTCGCCGCCGCCGATGTCCACGAGCGTGTGGAAGCGCCCGAAGTCGTAGTGGTGCGGCACGTTCGAGGCGGTCAGCCGGGTGCCCTGGCTCATCGC
This sequence comes from Streptomyces sp. SID14515, assembly GCF_010548505.1. Taxonomy (NCBI): domain Bacteria; kingdom Bacillati; phylum Actinomycetota; class Actinomycetes; order Kitasatosporales; family Streptomycetaceae; genus Streptomyces; species Streptomyces sp. SID14515. Next base: position 276,520 of record NZ_JAAGMH010000097.1, read on the forward strand.
CTCGTTGAACGCGGCGGACAGCTCGGGCTGTTCCTTGAGATGGCCGAAGAAGTCCGTCCCGAACACCGTGTCGAACGTGGTCTCTCCCGTACGGACGCTCTCGTCGAGCAGGTCCCAGCCCCGCAGCATGACCGGATCGGTGAACATCCGGGCCATGGCGACCATCGTGCCGGGCGTGTCGGCGCGCAGGACGTCGCCCGCCGCCGTGGTCCGGAAGACGCCCGGCTCCGTCTCGGACAGTAACCGGAGTCCGGCGAGCGCGCGCAGCAGACGCAGCGTCGCCTGCGGATGGGTGCCGAGAGAACCGGCGAGCGCGTCGCCGCTCAGCTCACCCGGTCCGATCCGGTCGAACACCCCCAACCGCACCGCCGTACCGAGAGCTTGGGTGGCCATCTGGCCGAGTACGAGCCGGGACACCGTGCCCCGTGCCTGCCAATCCGGCGTCGGCTCCTGGCCGTTGACCGATCCCGAGTCCTGACTGTCCGTCATTCTTCACTCCTGTCTGGTTGATTAGGTAAACCTAACCTCGCCCGGAGGGGGCTGCAATCACCCGTAGACAGGGGGTGGGGAGTGACGTGGCGATGGGCCGGTGGCGGCCGACGGGGGATCAGGTCAGTCCGGCCGGCCGCCGTCGAGTGCCTCGGCGGCCTCTGCCGCCACCGCCTCGGCCACGGCCGCCAGGGCCGGTGAGTCCAGCTTCCACTGCTGCCAGTACAGCGGGACGACGACGGTCCGGTCCGGGGTGTCGTCCGGGGCGAGCCGCACCAGTCGGCCGTCGCCCAGCAAGGGCTCCGCCTGGACCTCGGGCACCATGCCCCAGCCCATGCCCGCCGCCACGGCGTTCACGAACCCCTCCGAGGTGGGCACCAGATGACGCCGGGCGCTCGCCCGCGACCCGAGGCCGAGCCGGCGCACGAAGGCGTCCTGAAGATCGTCGCGCCGGTCGAAGCCGATCACCGGGGCGTCACCGATCAGCTCGCGCAACGCCGTGCCCGCCCGCCGCGCCAGCCACCGGTCGGCGAAACCGGGACTGGCCACCGGCAGATAGCGCATCCGGCCCAGCCTGCGCACCGAACAGCCCGTCACCGCCTCGGGGGACGAGGTCACCGCCGCCATCACCAGCCCCTCCCGCAGCAGGGCCGCCGTATGGTCCTGGTCCTCCCGGCGCAGCTCGTAGCAGAGGTCCAGCTCCTCCGGCACACGCCGCAGGGCGGGCAGGAACCAGGTCGCCAGGGAATCGGAGTTCACCGCGATCGACAGGGGCGTCGGCCCGTCCGGCCCGGACATCCCGAGCGCCGTCCGCGCGTCACGCTCCAGCCGGGCCAGCTGGCGGGCGAAGCGCACCACCACCTCACCCGACTCGGTGGGCCGCACCGGCTTCGTGCGCATCAGCAGGACCCGGCCCGTGCGCTGCTCCAGCGCCTTCACGCGCTGGCTGACCGCCGACGGCGTCAGTTGCAGGACGCCCGCCGCCGCGTCGAAGGTGCCTTCGTCGACCACGGCCAGCAGCGTCCGTACCTGGTCGAGAGGAAGCTCGGACATCATGGCAGCTAATGATACGTAAGAATCCTTAGCTGGACATCACATTGTCCCGCTTTGTAGCGTCGGCCGCATGATGAACGCCCTGACCACCGCGGCCGCCGGATTCGGCACCGGCCTGTCCCTCATCGTCGCCATCGGCGCCCAGAACGCCCTGGTGCTGCGCCAGGGCGTCCGCCGTGACGGTGTGCTCGCGGTGGTCGGGATCTGCGCGCTGTCCGACGCGGTGCTCATCGCGCTGGGGGTCGCCGGGGTCGGCGCGGTCGTCGTGGCCTGGCCGTCGGCGCTGACGGCGGTGGGGCTGCTCGGCGGCCTGTTCCTGATCGGCTACGGCCTGCTCGCCGCACGCCGCGTCCTGCGCCCGTCGGCCCTGCACGCCGCCGACGCGCCGGCCACCTCGCGCCGGGGCGTCGTGCTGACCTGCCTGGCGATGACCTGGCTCAATCCGCACGTGTACCTCGACACCGTGTTCCTGCTCGGGTCCGTCGCCGCCGACCGGGGGCCGTTGCGCTGGACCTTCGGCCTCGGCGCGATCCTCGCCAGCCTCTGCTGGTTCGTCGCGCTCGGATACGGCGCCCGGATGCTGAGCGGGGTCCTCGCACGGCCCTCCGCCTGGCGGGTGCTGGACGCTCTGGTCGCCGTGATGATGATCGGCCTCGGCGCGAAACTGGCGCTGGACGCCTGAACGCCCGGCGCCAGTTCCGCGGCCGGACCTCGAAAGCCCGGAGCCCGCCCCCCGGTTCAGCCGACGGGGTCCAGAAGGCCGAGGCGCTCGGCGCGCTCCGGTGTCAGATCGAGGGCGGTGAGGATGGAGGGCGTGGCGATGCTGGGGAGTATGTGCTGCTGCAGCGTGATGTGGCGGCGCTGCAGGTCCTGGTAGTTGGTGAGAGTCTGGGAGACCGCCTGGGTTCCCGCGAAGGCGGCCACGTACAGGTCCGCCGTCTCGGTGGGGTTGACGTGGGGGAGCAGTTCGCCGTTGTGTTTGGCACTGGCGAGGAGGTGATGGGTGGCTTCCTGCCAGCGGAGAAAGGGGCCGCTGCGGTCGAGGCCTTGTGCCTGCTGGTCCATGGAGAGGCGGACGCCCGCCCGGGCGAGGAGGCTGGTCTGCAGACGATGGCTGAACAGCATGCCAAGGTCGATGAGTTCCTGGAGTTTGAGGGCCTGGTCCGGAACGGTCTGAGGCGGCTCCTGCGCATCGAGAACACCGAGCGCGAGATCTTCCTTGGACGGGAAATGGAAGTAGAGAGCGCCTTTGGTGACGCCGGAGCTTTTGAGTATTTCGGTGATCGTCGCGGCTTGGTAGCCGTATTTCTCGAAGGCCTGCGCCGCTGCCATCAGGATTGTCTGGCGGGTGCGGATCGCCCGGTCCTGCTTGGCCATCCTGTCTCCTTTGCTGGGCGAGGGCCCGGGAAACGGCTGGGACGATGTGGGGGGACGGCCCTGCCGGGGATAGAAAAAAAACCGCTTAGTCTGTATCTTATCAGCGCACGTGCATCGCAGGAACGGCTCGCCATCACATGACCCCTGGGGGGAGTTATGCCCGAAGCAGCAGTCTTGATCGATCCGGTGCCGGCTATGGATTCGGAGGCCGAGGTGGTGCATCCCGTGGGGATCGACATGGTGCACCGGACCAGGCCGGAGGACGCCTTTCCGCGTGACTGGGTGCGCCTGGCAAGCGATCGGTTCTCGGTCACGGCGGTCCTGCCGCACGATCATCCGTTCTTCGCCCCGGTGAGCGGCGACCGGCACGATCCGCTGCTGGTCGCGGAAGCGATGCGACAGGCGGCCATGCTCTCCTTCCACGCCGGGTACGGCGTCCCGGTGGGCTACCACTTCCTGATGGCGGACCTCGACTACGTGTGCCACCTGGACCACCTGGGCGTCGGCGGCGCCCCCACCGAGATCGACGTGGAGGTGTTCTGCTCCGACCTGAAGTGGCGGGGCGGACTGCCCGTACAGGGGCGCGTGGGCTGGGCGGTCCACCGCGACGGGGAGCTGGCCGCGACGGGGACGGGCGCGACCCGCTTCACGAACCCCAAGGTGTACCGGCGGATGCGCGGCGACACACCCCCCGAGGGGATATCGATACCGGAGGCGGCGCCGGTCTCCACCGCCCGCGCGGGCCGCACCAGAACCGAGGACGTGGTGCTCTCGGAGACCGGCCGGGACGGGGTGTGGGAACTGCGCGTGGACACCCGGCACCCGACCCTGTTCCAGCGCCCCAACGACCATGTCCCGGGCATGCTGCTGCTGGAGGCGGCCCGTCAGGCGGCCTGCCTGGCGGTGGGGCCCGGCGGAATCGTTCCGGCGGAGGCGCGCAGCCGGTTCCACCGGTACGCCGAGTTCGACAGCCCGTGCTCGATCGGGGCGGTGGTCGTGCCGGGGACGGCCGAGGATACGGTGACGGTCCAGGTGACAGGTCATCAGGGCGGCGAGCCGGTGTTCTCCACCGTCCTGTCCGGCCCGCGGGCCGACGGCTGAGAGGGTTTCCGAGTGATTCTCGTGACGGGTGCGACCGGGGCGGTGGGCCGCGAGGTCGCCGGACAGCTGGCGGCGGCAGGCCCCGTACGGATTCTCGCGCGCCGTCCCGAGCGGCTGACCGTACGAGGGGACGGGGTCGAGGTCGTCGAGGGGGAGTACGGGGACCGCTCCGCACTCGACCGGGCCCTGCGCGGCGTGAACTCGGTGTTCCTGGTGACGAAAAGCCCCACGGAGCCCCACGACGAGTGGGTCGCCGCGGCGGCGTCCGCGGCGGGCGTCCGCCACCTGGTCAAGCTGTCCATGATGGCGGTGGAGGAGCCGGGGGCCGACGACTTCATCACCCGGCGGCAGCGGGAGAACGAACAGGCCGTGCGGGAGTCCGGAGTGCCCTGGACGTTCGTCCGCCCCAGGACGTTCATGTCCAACACACTGTCCTGGGCGCCCGGCATCCGGTCGACCGGAGTGGTGCGCGCCCTGTACGGCGATACGCCGGTCGCGTGCGTCGACCCGCGCGACGTCGCGGCGGTGGCCGTCGCCGCTCTCACCGGTACGGGGCACGAGGGCAGGGCGTACGCCGTGTCGGGCCCGGAGGCGATCACCGCGCGGGAGCAGACGGCCGAACTCTCCCGGGTGCTGGAGCGGCCGTTGCGCTTCGAGGAGTTGAGTGTGGACGCCGCGCGCACGGCCCTGCTGGCGAAGTACCCGCGGCCCGTCGCGGAAGCCTTCCTGGAGAGCGCGGAGCGGCAGCGGGCCGGCGCGAAGGCGGCCGTGGTGCCCACCGTCGAGGAACTGACCGGGCGTCCGGCCAGGCCGTTCCGGGTCTGGTCGACCGACCACGCGGACGCGTTCTCGGCGTAATGCCGTCAATCCACGGGTGAGTAAGGCCCGTTCGCGGGAGAGTGCGACGCGTCGGCCGCCCGACAGACCTCCGATAAGTGCGACGATCCGCCCTTTTCTCTTTCCGGCCCGGTTTTGCGGACCCGCGGGGAAGAAGTGGCCGGAAGAGAAGAAGTGGCCGGAAGGGATCCCGGGGCCCCGCCGTATTCTTCCGTTCTCTGGAAATGAAACCGGTAAGTTGGTTTGATAACTCCATGAAGCCGTCCCACTGCCCCGGCGGGGAGTCCTCGACCGGCACCGCCCCCTTTTCCGGGCCTCTGTCCGGCCGCCGATTCTTCGAGCGGAGGCCCCGGTGACCAAGCAGGAGCGGGCCACCCGTACCCGCTGGTCGCTGATCCGCTCCGCCGCCGTCGTCTTCGAGCAGCACGGCTACGCGCAGGCGCGGCTGACGCTGATCAGCTCCGGCGCGGGCGTCAGCACGGGCGCGCTGCACTTCCACTTCGAGAACAAGGCCGCGGTCGCGGAAGCGGTGGTGGTGGAGGCGTCCCGAGGGCTGCGCGAGATGTCCAACACGATCCGGCGCAGGACGGACACCGCCCTGCAGGCGCTCGTCGACAGCTCGCACGCTCTCGCGGAACGGCTGCGCGAGGACCCGGTGAGCCGGGCCGGATTCCGGCTGAGCTGCGACGCCGAGAGAACCACCGCCCCGGACCTGAGGGTGGAGTGGCATCACCGCGTACGGGAACTGCTGGACGAGGCGGCCGCCGCCGGAACGCTCGCCGACGACGTCTCCCACGAGGACGCGGCGTCCGCCACGGTCGCCGCGACGGCCGGGTTCGAAGTGCTCGGCCGGCACGATTCCGTGTGGCTGTCCCCGTACATGCTCACCGGCTTCTGGCGGCTGCTGCTGCCCCGGCTCGCCGCCCCGCACACGCTGCCGCTCATGGATCCGGCCGGCACGGGTGCGGTGGCGTCGACCCGGATCCCCGCGCCCACGGCGTTCGCCGCCGATGCGGCGGAGGTGTCGTCGCAGGAGGCGGTGCCGACGGCCGTGGCAGAGGTCACCTGACCGGTCGTCCGACCCCGGCACCGACCGAACGCCCGCCGACCCGGCGAGAGTTGGCCCTCCCCCCACCCGGTACCTTCCGCCGCATGGCTGACGAGATGTTCGTGGATCCCCGACTGGCCGTTCTCTACGATCCGCTCGACCCCGACCGGGGCGACCTGGACCCGTACGTCCGCATCGCCGAGGAGTTCGCGGCACGGCGGGTGCTGGACATCGGCTGCGGTACAGGTGTCTTCGCCCTGCTGCTGGCGGATCGCGGGTTCGAGGTCGTCGCCGTCGACCCCGCTCGGGCCTCGGTCGACCTGGCGCGCGCGAAGCCGGGAGGCGACCGGGTCCGCTGGATCTGCGCTGACGCTTCGACCCTGCCGCCGTTGCGGGTCGACCTGGTCACCATGACGGCCAACGTGGCCCAGGAGATCACCGACCCGCGCGACTGGCGGGCCACCTTGCGCGGTGCCTACGAAGCGCTGCGACCGGGCGGGCACCTGGTCTTCGAGACGCGGGACCCGGCCCGGCGCGCCTGGGAGGCGTGGAACCGGGAGCGTTCGCACCGTGTCACCGAGATCGCGGGCGTCGGCCCCGTCGAAAGCTGGGTCGAGGTGACCGAGGCCGCCGGGCCGCTCGTGTCGTTCCGTTGGACCTACGTCCTCCCGGCCGAGGGGCAGGTCCTCACCTCCGACTCCACCCTGCGCTTCCGCGAGCGTCAGGAGGTCGAGGCGGACCTGACGGCCCAGGGATTCGTCGTCCGCGAGGTCCGTGACGCACCCGACCGGCCGGGCCGGGAGTTCGTCCTCATCGCTCGTCGTCCGGACCCCGACCCGCGCCGCTGATCACGTCCGCCCGGGCCGCGTCGGCGCCCCAGCTCGCCAGCAGGCGCAGGGCCTGCGCGGACTCTGAACCCGGCTCCGCGTGGTAGGTCACCAGCTGCTGGTCCTCGTCGTCCGGGAGGTTCAGCGTCTCGTACGACAGGGTCAGGTCGCCGACGAGCGGATGCCGGATCAGCTTGATGCCGTGGCCCTTCTCCTTGACGTTGTGCGTGGCCCACAGCCGCCGGAACTCCTCGCTCTTCAGCGAGAGGTCGCCCACCAGCGCCGACAGCTGCGGATCGTCGGGGTGGCAGCCCGCGTACAGCCGGAGATAGCTGACCATGTCCGAGGCCTTGGAGTCCCAGTTCAGGAACAGGTCCCGGTAGGCGGGGGAGAGGAACACCAGGCGGGCCCAGTTGCGCTCGGCCGGTGGCAGTGCGGCCCAGTCGCCGAACACCGCCGCCGCCATCGGATTCCAGGCGAGGATGTCGGAGCGCGCCCCGACCACGTACGCCGGAATGCCCTCCATGCTGTCGAGGAGATACAGCAGACCGGTCCGCACCCGCTGCACCTTGGCCGGGCGGCGCTTCTTCTTGTGCCGGGCCGGCCGGGCCAGATGGTTCAGATGCGCGTGCTCGGCGTCGGTGAGCCGCAGCGCGCGGGCGATCGCGTCGAGCACCTCGGCCGACACATTGCGCCCGTTGCCCTGCTCCAGGCGCGTGTAGTACGCCACGGACACCCCGGCCAGCTGCGCCAGCTCCTCCCGGCGCAGCCCGGGCACCCGGCGGTGCCGGCCGAACTCCGGCAGTCCCACGTCCTGCGGCTGGAGCTTGGCCCTCCGGGTGCGCAGGAACTCGCTGAGCTCGGCACGCCGGTCCAGCGGCTCGGGTGCGGCGGCCTCCGGCTGATCGTCCATGGGTTCCATTATTCCTGCGATTCGTGGTCGTAGGCGGCCGAGCCTGTCCCCGTCAGTAGTAGGACCACTGGTCGTAGGCGAAGCGGTGGACTGGGTAAACGTCGGACACGGCGTGAAGCTGGGACACGTTCCTACCGCATCACCCAGAGGAGAACCTCCGGCATGACCACCGTTGCCGCCTACGCCGCTCCCCGTGCCAAGGCCCCGCTGGAGCGCACCACGATCGAGCGTCGTCCGGTGGGCGAGTTCGACATCCTGATCGACATCAAGTTCGCCGGCATCTGCCACTCCGACATCCACCAGGCCCGCGACGGCTGGGGCGAGGGCATCTTCCCGATGGTGCCCGGCCACGAGATCGCCGGGATCGTCGCCGAGACCGGCTCCGGGGTCACCCGGTTCAAGGTCGGCGACCGCGTCGGCGTCGGCTGCATGGTCGACTCCTGCGGAAAGTGCGACGCCTGCCTGATGGGCCGCGAGCAGCACTGTGCCGAGGGCAACACCCAGACGTACAACGCTCTCGACCGCAGTGGCGAGCCCACCTACGGCGGCTACTCGACGCACATCGTCGTGACCGAGAAGTTCGCCGTCACCATCCCCGAGGGCATCGCCCTCGACGAGGCCGCGCCGCTCCTGTGCGCGGGCATCACCACGTACTCGCCGCTGAAGCGCTGGGGCGCCGGCCCCGGCAAGAAGGTCGCCGTCGTCGGCCTCGGCGGTCTCGGCCACATGGCCGTCAAGATCGCGCACGCGCTCGGCGCCGAGGTCACGGTCCTCTCCCAGTCCCTGCGGAAGAAGGACGACGGGCTCAAGCTGGGCGCCGACCACTACTACGCGACCAGCGACCCCCGGACCTTCGAGGAGCTGGCCGGCACCTTCGACGTCATCCTCTCCACGGTCTCGGCCCCGCTGGACTTCGGCGCCTACCTCGGCCTCCTGCGCACGGACGGCACCCTCGTCAACGTGGGCGCCCCCGAGGAGCCGATCTCGCTGAACCTCTTCTCCCTGATCATGGGCAACCGGTCGATCGCGGGCTCGGCGATCGGCGGTATCGCGGAGACCCAGGAGATGCTGGACTTCTGCGCCGTGCACGGGCTCGGCGCCGAGATCGAGGTGATCGGCGCGAACCAGGTCAACGAGGCGTACGAGCGGGTGCTCGCGAGCGACGTCCGCTACCGCTTCGTGATCGACACGGCGACCATCTGAGCGACCACGGCCCGCCCGGCGGCCCGCACCTCGCAGGCGTCCGCCCCGAGCACCTCACCGGTGCTCGGGGCGGACGCCTTTCCCGTACACCGCGAAGTGCCCGCCCGCCCGCCCGGCCGCACGGCCTGATCGCGCTGCCCTCGCCTGCGCCCGAGGTCGTCCCGCCATCGCGCGCGGGCGGCCCGGTCCCGGCCGACAATGGCCGAAGGCAGTCCGACGGGCGGCACCGGGGGCCGGTCCCGGGAGAGGAGCGCGCGGCATGAGCGCACAGCGGCTCCCGGCGCACGGGCCCCCGCAAAGACCCCCGCCCGCCACCGTCCGCGTGCCCCGCCGGGCGAGGTACGGGGCCCCGCCCGCGGAGGGGGTGCGCGGGTGATCGCCGGGCAGGAGCGGGCGACGATCACCCGCCGGTCCTTCCGGGTCGCGGGCGCGGCGAGCGTCGGCTTCTACCCGCTGCTGTACGGCGCCGGGCTCCCGGTCACAGCGTTGTACGCGCTCTTCGCGCCGATCGCCATGGGCCTCCTCTCGGCCGTCCCCGGCTCCGGCCGTCAGCGGGCGTCCGTCATGGTGCGGGCCCTGCCCCCGGCGCTGGTCCTGGCGACCCTGGGAACCCTGCTCGCGGTCGACACCTGGGCAGCCGTCGGCGGCATGCTCCTCGTCGGATTCCTGCTGGCGTTCGCGGCGGTGGCCGGCCCTCGCCCGGCCGGGGCTGCCCCGGGACTCCAGCTGTTCTACATCCTCGCCTGCTTCCCGCCGTACGCCCCCGACACGCTGGTGGAGCGGCTGTCGGGACTCACGGCCGGTGTGCTGCTCCTCGCCGCCTTCGAAGTGCTGCTGCCCGATCCGGCCGCGCCCTCCTACCGGGAACGGCTGGCCGACGCCCTCGACGAGGCGGCGCGCGGGGCCGCCCCCGGCGGCGTACCACCATCACGGCTGCGCGCCGCCGGAGCGAAGCTGCGACTGGTGGACGTACCACCGGCGGAACGTCCGGCCGGCGCCGGCCGGACGGACCGCGCGTTCGAACAGGCGGGCCGCTCGGTACGCAGACTCCTCGACCAGCTGGCCACCCTCGCCGAAGCCCCACCGGCGCCCGCCGATCCCGAGTCCGCCGCACTCCTGGACCGGGTCGCGGAGCTGTGCACCGCCTGCGCCCGCTTCCTGCGCACCGGCAGCCGCCCGCCGCCCGCCGGCGCGCTGGAGCAAGCGATGCGGGGCTTCCAGGCGGACCGGGTGCGGCTGGCCACCGGACCACCCGGCGAGCGGCCCCCCGTCGAGGTGCTGCGACGGCAGTCCCGGGTGCTGGCGCTCGCCGAATCGGCGCGGATGGTGGAGATCACCGTCGACATCGGCACGCACGGAGGACCCACCGAGCCGGCCGCCCCGCGCGAACTGTTCTGGTACGCCGAGCTGTCCACACCGAGGCTGTGGGCCCGGCGCGTCCTCGGCAACGTGACGTTCCGGTCGGTGCTGTTCCAGAACGCCGTACGGACCGCGCTCGGACTCGCCGCGGCCCGCGCGGTGGCCGGCTCCCTCGACCTGGCCCACGGGTTCTGGGTGCTCCTCGCCGTTCTGACCCTCGGACGTACGACCGCCGGTGCGACCTGGCAGGCGGTCCGCCGGGCGGTGGCGGGCAACGCGGCGGGCGCGCTGGTGGCCGGGGCGCTCGTGATCGGACTCGGCCGGCACACCGACGTGTACGCCGTCCTCCTCGCCCCCGTCATGCTGGCGGCCTTCGCCCTGGGGCCGCTGCTGGGCCTCGCGTACGCGCAGGCGCTGTTCACGCTGGTCGTCGCCACCGCGTTCGCCCAGATCGCCCCGGTCACCCTGCGGCTGCCGGAGGCGCGGATGATCGACGTCGTCACCGGCAGCGTGATCGGTCTGCTGTGCGGGCTGCTCGCCTGGCCGGCCGGGGCACGAAGAGAGGTCCGCCTGGCCATGGCCGGGCTGCTCAGAACGTGCGCCCCGCTGGTGCCGCTGACGGCACAGGCGCTGCTCGCGCCCTCGGGCGGCTCGCGCGCCGCGCCGGCGACCCTGCCGGGCGTCCACCGGCTGCGCCTCGCCGAGGCGGCGTACGCCCAGTACCGCGCCGAGGCCCCGACCGCCGGCGAAACAGACCGCGCCGACTGGCACGCCCTGCTCATCGCCGCCAACCACATGCTGCTCGGCGCACAGTGGCTGCCGCGCTTCGGTCTCCGCCCGGAGTACGGCGCGAGCGACGGGTCCGCCGTCCGGGCTCGAAGAACCGCGTCGGGCCTGGAGGCGGAGTCCGACCGGATCGCCGCCCTGCTCACCGAGGAGCGGCCGGGGCCCGCGCCGCGGACCGCACCCGATCGCGGTCCGGACCGCGAACCGCCGGCGCCCCTGTCCGTCGACCTGGAGGTGTGGATGACCAGCCTCGCCCACCAACTCACCCGCATCGAGTCCTCGCTGACGCCGGCACCCGGCACAGGCCCGCCGGACGCCCGCCCGACTTGACCGGCCGAGGGCCCCGCCACCACCCGCCGCATCGCCCCGCCGTCACCCCGCCGTGTCGAACAACACGCCCGGGTTGAGAATCCCGGCCGGGTCGAGAGCCTGCTTGGCGGCGCGCAGGGCGAGAGCGAACGGCTCCGGGCGCTGCCGGTCGTACCCGGGCCGGCACGGACACGCCTCGGCGTCGATGGCCTCCATCGCCCGGCGCGTGGGGGTAACCAAGCCGATGCTCTACACCTACTTCGGCTCCAAGGACGGGCTCCATCTCGCCTGCCTGGAACACATCGCCCACCGGCTCCGCTCCGCGATCGAGGAGGCGATGACGCCGGATCCGCCCGGCGGCACGCCCGTGGCGTCGAGCGTTCCCCCACGCGTCCTCGCAGCCGTCTTCGACGTACTGGAGAAGGAGCGGCGGGAAGCCTGGTTCGTGCTGTACGACCGGACGTTGAAGCCCGGCTCTGACCTGCACACCGCCGCCCACGCCCGCCGCGCGGCCATCGACGACCTCGCGGCCTCCGGCACGGCGGACGTCCTGCACGGACAGGGCAACCAGGATCCGCTGGACGCCGACGCGCTGAAACACGTGTGGACCGGCACGGTCGGCGCGCTCGTCGGCTGGTGGATCTCCCACCCCGACCAGTCCGCGACGGAGATGGCCGCACGCTGTGCCCGACTCCTGGCCGCGATCCGCTCTCCGTCCTGACCTCTCCCGCCTGCCCCGTCTGCTCCGGCCCGCTCCCGGCGGCGTACGGGCCGACTCCCCGCGGAGGATGCCGGGCGGCGGCCCCGCCAGCGGGCGGGACCGCCGGGATCCGGGTGACGGGTGAGCGGTGGATCGGCGACCGGCTGCTCGAACTGACCGTACGGTCACAGGCGTTGGGCGGGTCCTCGAAGGCCCGGCTGCTCACACCGGACGGCTGGGAGCAACGTGACCGCGGTGACCGATGGCCGGTCCTGTATCCGCTGGCGGGCGGCCACGGCGACCCCGAGGCGTGGACCGAGGACTACGCGGTCGACCGGCTCCCTCAGCTGCGCGACGTGCTCGTGGTCATGCCGGCGGTGCCGCTCTTCGGCTTCTACAGCGACTGGTGGAACCACGGCGCCCGGCGGTGCCCCGCGGGTGGAGACCTTCCACCTCGCCGAGGTCCGCCCGCTGCTGGAGCGTCTCTACGGCGCGGGGGTCCGGCGGGTCGCGGCGGGGGAGTCGCAGGGCGGCTTCGGCGCGCTCGCCTACGCGGCACGGCACCCGGGCCTCTTCCGCCCGGCTGCGCGCCCACGGGGTGTCGGTCTCCACGCACTTCTACCGGGGCGCCCACTCCCCGCCGTACTGGGAGCGGGGGTTGCGCAGCAGCGCGCTGCCGTCGGTGCTGCGCAACCTCGGGCGACGAGGACGATGAGGGCGGCGCAGGCGGACGCTACGACGGAACCGGCGAATCCGCGGGCAGATCCCCGGCCTCGGGCTCCGGCTCCCGCGGCTCCTCCGTGAGCTGCTCGCGGAGATAGTTCCAGGCCACCCCGAGCAGCGCGGCCACCGGAACGGCGAGCAGGCTCCCCACCACACCGGCCAGGCTGCCGCCCAGCGTCACCGCGAGCAGGATCGTCGCCGCGTGCAGACCCAGCCCCCGGCTCTGGATCATGGGCTGGAACACATTGCCCTCCAACTGCTGCACCACGATGATGATCCCGAGCACGATCAGGGCGTCCATCGGCCCGTTCGAGACCAACGCGATGACCACCGCGACGAATCCGGCGAACAGCGCCCCCACGATCGGCACGAACGCGGAGACGAAGGTCAGCACCGCCAGCGGCAGAACCAGCGGCACGTCCAGGATCCACAGGCCGAGCCCGATGAAGACCGCGTCCAGCAGACCGACGAACGCCTGGGACCGGACGAACGCGCCCAGGGTGTCCCAACTGCGGGAGGCCACCTCGGGGATGTCGGTGGCGAGCCGGCCGGGAAGCTGACGGGTCAGCCACGGCAGGAACCGCGCGCCGTCCTTGAGGAAGAAGAACATCAGGAAGACCGCCAGCACCGCCGTGACGAGCCCGTTGACCACCGTGCTCACCCCGGTGACGGCGGTGGTGACCACGCTGCCGACACTGTCCTGGAGCTTGGTGGTCGCGGTGTCGAGGGCGCCGGTGATCTGGTCGTCGCCGATGTTCAGCGGCGGACCGGCCGCCCACTCGCGGAGCTTCTCGATGCCGTCGACCACCCTGCCGGCCAGCTCCCCGGACTGGTCCGCCACCGGCACCGCGATCAGCGCCACGATGCCCGCCCCCACGAGCAGGGAGAACACCGTCACCGCCGACGCGGCGAGCGCCGGCCGCCAGCCGTGCCCGCGCAGGAAGCGGGCGAGCGGCCAGGTCAGCGTGGTGAGGAACAGTGCGACTATCAGCGGCCAGACGACCGACCACATCCGTCCCAGCACCCACAGCGCGACCGCCGCCGCCACCAGGATCAACAACAACTCTGCCGAGACCCGTGCCGACGTGCGGAGAGCAGCCGCGGTCTTGGTCGAACTCAATGGCGAAGACATGGCGTCAGCCTATGGGTTCGCCCACCGTCTTCCGGCCACCCCCGCTGCCCGCGGCTCCCGTCACCGCAACGCCGGGGGCAGCTCCTCCCGGTGGACGATGCCCAGGCGCTGCGTGGCACGGGTGAGCGCCACATACAGATCGCTCGTGCCGAACCGGGCGGGCTCCACGACCAGCACATGGTCGAACTCCAGCCCCTTGGCCTGGCGCGGATCCAGCAGCACCACCGGGTGCGTGAGGTCGGGCGCCTCACCTGCCACGACGCCGACCAGCGGCGCGGCGATCTCCTCGTGCAGCGCCCGCGGCGCGATCACCGCGAGGCGTCCCTCCCGGGGCGTCAGCTCCGCGACGGCCTCGGCCACCGCGCCCGCCAGATCCTCCCCGGCCTCCCGCGTCCACGGCTTCTCGCCGGTCGACCGCACCGAGACGGGGGCGGTGAACGACGGGTCCTTCTCCCGCAGGACTCCGGCGGCCAGCTCCATGATCTCCGCGGGCGTACGGTAGTTGACCTCCAGCGTGACGTGCTCGAAGCGGTCACCGACGTACGGTCGCAGGATCTTCTCCCAGGACCCGACGCCGGCCTCCTCGGAGGTCTGGGCCGGATCGCCGACCAGGGTCAGCGAGCGGGTCGGCGCCCGGCGCATCAGCAGCCGCCACGCCATCGGCGAGAGCTCCTGCGCCTCGTCGACGATGATGTGCCCGAACGCCCACGTACGGTCGGCGGCGGCCCGCTCGGCGGCGGTGCGGTGGTCGGCCTCCTCGTGCCGCTCCGCCATCCGCTCGGCGTCGATGATGTCGTGGGCCGCGAGGACCTCGGACTCCTCGTCCTCGAACTCGTAGCTCTCCGAGCCCCGCGAGAGCTCCAGCACGCCCTGCGCGTAGCCGACCCGCTCCTGGCGGGCCGCCTCGGCCGCCGCCCGCTCCGCGCTGTCGTCGACGCCGAGCAGCTCGGCGGCCTCGTCGAGCAGCGGTACGTCGGCGGGGGTCCACGCCCCGGTTCCGGCCGGGCGGCGGATTGCGTCGGCGTCCTCCTCCGGTACGTACACGGGGTCGGCCAGATAGTCGGCGAGGAAGCCCTCGGGGGTCAGCGGCGGCCACAGCTCGTCGACGGCCGCATGCACTTCCTTGCTCAGCGCGACGTCCCGGCCGAGCTGGGCCACGTCGTCGGGGCCGAGGAAGTTGGGCCCGCCGTAGGGGTCCGCGCCGATGCGCTCGACGAGCTGCGCGGTGAGCGCGTCGATGACCCGGAAGACGAAGTGGGGGCGGGCGAGATTGTGCGGCAGGCGGGTGTCCCGGGCCGCCTGCCGGGTCTCGTAGGCGATCTCCCAGTCCAGGATCAGATCCCCGCCGTCCTCGTGCGGGATCACCATCGCCGCGCCGGGCTCCGGCAGCCGCTGCCGGTCGCGTACGGCCAGGGCGAGGGCCTCGGCCATCGGCTCGCCGCCCTTGACGGTGGCGGCGCGCGCGGTGTCCGTACCGGTGGCGTGCACCCCGGGGAACAGCTCCGCCTGCGTCGCGAGCAGCCCCCCGGTCTCGCCGAGCGCGGGCAGCACCTCCGCGATGTAGCGCAGGAACGCCGGGTTGGGGCCCACGATGAGCACCGCCCGCTTGGCGAGCAGCTCGCGGTGCTCGTACAGCAGGAAGGCGGCCCGGTGCAGCGCGACGGCGGTCTTTCCGGTGCCGGGGCCGCCCTCGACGACGAGGACGCCGCGGTGCGGGGCCCGGATGATGCCGTCCTGCTCGGCCTGGATGGTCCGCACGATGTCGCCCATGCGTCCGGTGCGCGCGGAATTGAGCGCCGCGAGCAGCACGGCGTCACCGTTCGGATCCTCGAATCCGGTGCGGTCGCGGTCCCCGAGATCCAGGATCTCGTCATGGAGCTCGGTGACCGTGCGGCCCTCGGTGGTGATGTGCCTGCGCCGACGCAGACCCATCGGCGTGTGCCCCGTGGCGAGATAGAAAGGACGCGCCACCGGCGCACGCCAGTCGATCAGAACAGGAGTGTGCTCGGTGTCGTCCTCACGGATCCCGATGCGGCCGATGTGGTGCGCGAGCCCGTCGGAGCGGTCGATGCGACCGAAGCAGAGGGACCCGTCGACCGCGTTGAGCGCGGCGAGCAGACCCGAGCGCTCCGCGACCAGGATGTCGCGCTCAAGCCGCGCCTGCTGGCCCGTTCCGACCGGCGTCAGCGCGCGCTCGACACCCTCGGACGCCACGCCGCGCAGGGCGTCGACCCGGGCATGGAGCCGGTCGATGAATTCCTGCTCTTCCCGCAATTCGTCGCTTTCCCGGTTTGACAAAACGGCTCCCCGCCAGTTATATTCGTACTCATAAGGCCCCCGAGCGGGGCCTTTCTGCGTGAGCGCAGAAGAATCCAATATACGCGCGATAATCCCCGGACCGCAATTAAGGTCCGGGGATTGTTCGTGCCCGGCGGCCGACAGGCTGACCTGGTCCGGCTCCGGTAGCGTGGACCGAGCGACGCGCCGAGCGCGGTCGCCCCTCCGCCGGTGACCGTGCCCGTCGTATCTCCCGCTGCGCGTTGCCGCGTCCCAGCTGACCGGAGAGAGCCATGAGCACACGTTTCGAAGCCACGGTCGACATCGACCGGCCCATCGAAGAGGTCTTCGCCTATCTCGCGGACGGCTCGCACGACCCCGAATTCAGCCCACGGGTGCAGCGCATCGAGAAATCGCCGGACGGGCCGATCCACGTCGGCACCGTCTTCCACAGCACCGTCAAGGACGCGGGCATGACGACCCGGCGGGACTTCGAGATCAGCGAACTGTCCGCCCCGACCCGCATCCGCTGGCACGAGCAGTCCAAGAACCTCATCACCGCGGCCGAGGGCGGCTACGACCTCGAACCCACGCCGGACGGCGGCACACATGTGAGGCTCTTCAACGTCCTGGAGGGCCACGGGGTCGGCAAGTTGCTGGTCGGCTTCGCGGGAAGCGCGGCACGCAAGGACGCGCCGGCGTTCGGACAGCGCATCAAGGAAGCCGTCGAAGCGCCCTGAGCGATGCCGCTCCCGCCGCCGGTCAGTCCGGCAGGGGTACGCGGATCACCGGGTCGAAGGGGTGCTTGTTGAACCCGCTGCGCACATTGCGGCAGCTCGGCGCCTGGCACATGAAGAACTCGTCGACGCTCCGGCGGCCCGTCCGGCCCCGGAGCCAGGTCTTCTCGGCGGCGGTGAGCGAGCGGTGCTGCTCGTCGGAATCGCAGGTGTAGCAGTACATGGCGCGGGCCGGCACGGGACCTCCTGAAGCGGGCGAACACGCAGAAGGCGAAGCATATGAGGGCGCGTCGGGCGGGAACAGGCTCCGGCGCGCCCGATTTCGTCGAGCCGCCCCGTAAAGCGGACGTCGAGCCGGGGCCCCGTTCCGCGCCGCGCCGTCGCGGCGCGGAACGAGGGTCCCTGCCGTACGGAGATTCTCCGCCCCCGCGTCAGCCGGTCAAGGTGAACGCCTGCGCCGCGGAGCCGGAACAGGGCTGCTGCGACAGCCTGGCCCCGTCGGCCGTCGACGAGCTGTCGACGGCCAGGCACTTGCCGCTGTGGCGGGTGACGAAGCGGTACTGCCCGCTGCCGGTCAGGGCCTCCGGCCGCCACTGCTGGTTGACGCCGCCCTCGTACGACCACAGGTGCACCCTGGTGCCGTCCGCGGTCGCCCCGGAACCGCCGTCGACGTCCCAGGCCTTCGCGTTGTGCCGGTTCACCACCTGGTAGTGGCCGCCGTCGGTCGGCCGGAACTGCCAGCCCTGGTTGGCCCCGGTCCCGCAGGCCCACTGCTGGAGCGCGGTGCCGTTCGCCGTACCCCAGTCGGCGGCGTCGAGGCAGGCGCCGCTGTTGACGTTCCGCACCTGGTACCACGCGGCGGGGTCGATGGAGCCCGCGGGCGGGTCCGTCGTTCCGCCGTTCCCGTCCCAGGTGAACGTGGCGACGGCCCCGGCGGGCAGGGTGTACGCGAGCGACCTGCCGTTGTCCGTCAGCGAGAACCGCTGCGACCCGGAAGCGGTGTTGACGACGACGGCCGCGCGGCTGCCGTCGCTGTTCTGGAAGGCGACGTTCTGCACCCCTCCCGCGCCCTGGCTGGTGGAGCCGATCCGGACCGCGCCGGCCTGCACGAACTTGGAGACATGGCCGAGGACGTAGAACTCGGCGTTGCGGGTCACCTGGCCGCCGTCGATCTCGACGATGCCGTTGCAGCGGTTGGTGCAGTGCCCCTGGTGGGGGCCGCCGTTCCGATCGAGGGCGAGGTTCCAGTTGATGACCGTCTCACCGCCGTTGCGCATGTTCTGCACGACGAGGTTCTCGGCGTGCCACTTGAGCGTGTCGCCGAACGTCGTGGCCGGGTTCTCGCTGTCGGTGCCGGAGCACTCCGTGAAGAACACCCGCTTTCCGGCGTCGGCGATCTGCTTCTGCGCGGCGGGCGCCCCGCCGTAGCAGTGGAAGGCGGCGCCGATGATGCGCTGGATGCCGCCGGTCCGCGCGAAGACGTCCAGCGGATAGTTCGGGTGGTCCCAGTTGTGGTCGTAGGCCAGGATGTTGGTCGGCAGGTTCGCCGCCGTGAGCGTCCGGTCCAGCACCCGGAGGAAGTCCGCCTGCTGGGCCGAGGTCATGCTCATGGACGGGTAACTGGTCGCGAACTCCGGCTCGTTCTGCGCCGTGAGGTCGGTGAGGGTGATGCCCTCCTGCCCGTACGCCCTGATGGCCTTGACGAGGTAGTCGGCGTACGCCTGGTAGTGCTCGGTGCGGAGGCTGCCGCCGTTGAGGGAGTTGTTGGTCTTCATCCAGGCCGGGGGCGACCAGGGCGAGCCCATGAAGCGGATGGCGGGATTGACGGCGGTGGCCTGCTTCAGCACCGGGAGGATCTGGCTCCGGTCCCGGTCGATGGAGAAGGCGCCCCGGGTGTCCTCGTAGGTGTACGCGTCCGTGTTCGCGTCGAAGTCGGTGCTTCCCAGGGGCTGGCGCAGGTAGTTGAGCCCGATGCCGTCGCCCTCCGCGGAGAACAGCGACTTCAGCACCGCGGTGCGCTGCGCCTGGGGGAGGCTCTGCAGGAGATGGGCGGAGGCGCCCGTCACCGAGGCCCCCGCACCGGTGAACTTCTGGCCCTTGTCGGCGGCGTCGACGCGGATGTCGACCGCCTGCGGGGTTCCGTCGAAGGGGACGTTCCCCTCCGGGGTGAGCTTCTTGGAGCCGTCCGGAGTGGTGACCCAGACCTGTGCGGCCGGGTCGGCCGCCCGGGCGGTGGTGATGGCGCCGTTGACGCCGAGTGCGGCGACGGCCACGACGAACGCGGCGCCTGCCGCGCGCGCTCTCGAACGCAGGGGGGTGGGGCTTGGCATGGTTGCGGCTCTCCTCGGGTTCGTACCTGCTGACAGGTGGTACCCCGGCCGACGGGGAGCGCGGCGGACGCCTCGCTCCGGGCGTGCCGGTCACAAGAGGGCGGGACAACGGCATGAAAGCACACCCACTAAGTGGTTAGTAAGTAGTCGGCTCCGGTGTTCTTCACCGCTGTCCGGAAGATCTTCACCGGCGCTCCGGCAGGCTTAAGCTGACCCGGTGAGCAACCAGTCAGTGGGCAGACCGGCACGCGGCCCGGCCAAACCCCGCACGCCGCGCAGCCCGGAAGCCCGGCAGCGACAGCAGGACATCCTGGCCATCGCCATGGACGCCTTCGCCGCCCGTGGCTACAACAACGCCTCGCTCGCCGAGATCGCGGACCGGGTCGGCCTCACCCAGGCGGGAGTGCTGCACTACTTCCGCTCCAAGGCCCTGCTCCTCACCAGCGTGCTCGAACTGCGCGACCAGAGGGACATCGAGCACCTCGGACCCGACCGCCCCCAGGGGCTGGACTTCCTGCGCCACCTGGTCAACACCGCGTTGCTCAACGCGGAGCGGGAGGGCATCGTCCGGCTGTACGCGGTGCTCTCGGCGGAGTCCGTCACCGACGACCACCCCGCCCAGGACTACTTCCGCGACCGCTACCACGGGCTGCGCGCCTTTGTCTCCGACGCCCTGCGCGAGGCCTGCGAACTGCCCCCCGACCGGGCGGACCTGACCGACAACGCGGCCAACGCCATCATCGCGGTCATGGACGGCCTGCAGGTCCAGTGGCTCCTGTCGCCGGAATCCGTCGACATGGCCGCCTCGACCGATCTCGTGGTCACCTCGCTGCTGGCGAAGCTCGCCCCCGAACGGTTCGGCCCGCGCACCACCGGCTGACCGCAGGGGCCCCGGGCCCCGGGCTCGTACAGGGGGGCCAGGAGGGATCCTTTCAGGACAGGCGGACCGCGGCGCTCAGTGGATGTCGGCCGGCGTGGAGCGGAGCCGGTCGATCCCGGTGTCCAGCGCGGCCTTGAGATGGTCCGAGCTGCCGGTGGACATCATGATCGACACTCCGCCCTGGATCCCGGCCAGCAGCGCCGCGGCATTCCGGTCGACGTCCACGGACGCCGGGACCAGCTCGCGAGCGCGCAGGGTGCGGATGCCGTCCGCGATGCGCTCCTGCCACTGGCGCATCAGCTCGGCGACGATGGCCCGCGCGCCCGGCTCCGTACGGCCCACCTGGAGGAACAGGGACCCCAGCGGGCACTGGTCGTTCTGCGACTCGTACCGCTCCACCACCGCGTCCCGCCAGCGGTACCAGGACTCCCAGGAATCCAGGCAGTCCAGATGCGGCTGCTGGTCCGCCAGTACGCGGCCCGCCTCGAACTCCGCCACGGCCAGGAGCAGTTCGTCCTTGCCGCCGGGGAAGTAGTGGAAGAGCTGGCTCTTGCTCGTACCGGTGCGGTCCCGGATGTCGTCCAGCGTGGTGAAGGCGACGCCCTGCTCGCGCAGCACCTCCGCGGCGCCCTCGACGATGCGGGCCTGTGTGGCGCGCCCCTTCGCGGTCGAAGCCTGTGACATCGGCATCCTCCTCGACTGGACCGGCGGGTCCATCCTAGGCGAGCCGCCGGTAGGGCGGCTGCCCGGACTGGACTTGCCGGTCCATTTTCATCGGAGCACAGTCGGTGCCGTGGTCCGGATCACCGGACCGCCCCGCGGAGCCGGTCGGGCGAGGCCCCCGGACGCGGGAGTGCGCACGGGATCATGAGATGAGGAGACGCGCCATGGGCGGACGGCTTCAGGGAAAGACGGCGCTCGTCACGGGCGCGACGAGCAACATCGGACAGGCCATCGCCGAGGCGTTCGCCGCCGAAGGCGCCCACGTGGTCGTCTCGGGCCGCCACCGGGAACGAGGGCTCGCGGTCGTCGGAGCGATCCGCGCGGCCGGCGGACGCGCGGACTTCGTGGCGGCCGACCTCGACGGCACCGTCGCGGTCTCCGGCCGGCTCGCCGATGAGGCCACCCGGGCGCTGGGCGGCCGGATCGACATCCTGGTCAACAACGCCGGGATCTTCCCGGGCTCCACGACCACCGACACGGACGAGGAGACCTTCGACCGCGTCTACGCGGTGAACGTGAAGGCGCCCTTCTTCCTGACCGCCGCCGTCGTCCCGGCCATGGTGCGGGCGGGCGGCGGAGCCGTCATCAACCTCGGCTAATGGGTCGCCCGCCTCGGCATCCCGGTCGGCACCCTCTACAGCTCCACCAAGGGCGCGATGGAGACCCTCACCCGGGGCTGGGCCGCCGAGTTCGGCCCGCTGGGCGTACGGGTCAACGCCATCTCGCCGGGCGTGATCGCCGCACCCGCCGTCAGGGACAGCGGGACGCACCCCGGCCAGGCCATGATGAAGGGCACCCCGGCCGGCGACATCGGGGCCCCCGAGGCCATCGCCCACGCCGCCGTCTGGCTGGCGAGCGACGAGGCGGCCTTCGTGCACGGCACGGTGGTGGACGTCGACGGCGGGCGTGTCGGCGCCGCGGTCATCGCCGTCTGAGTCCGGGCGGGCCGGGCCCGCTACTCCAGGCCGTTGCGCGCGGCGAGCTGCAACAGGACCGCGATCACGGCGGGTTCGACGCCCAACGCGGTGAAGGTGAGGGGAGGGCGGCCTCGCCGTTCGAGCTCGACGCGGTGGAAGGCCATGAGGAGGGACGCGCTGCTCACTCTGCGCAGACCGGTCACCTCCCGCCACACCATCGCGTCCCGCACCCCGCCGAACGGCCCGGTGACGGCGACGCCGCCCTTGTGCAGCCGGCACCGGTTGCCGCCGCGCCGGGCCACGACGGTGCGCCATGCCAGCCGCAGCCCGAACAGGACGAGCACCACGGCCGCGGCCACAGTGCCTTTGAGGAGCGCGGAGTTCGGCCGGATCCAGATCAGCGCGACGATCAGGGCGACCACCAGCAGCGTGACGGTCCGCAGCGCGGCCTGGGAGAGTGCGCCCGCGATGCCCACGGCGTGGTACGAGCCGATCCGTTGCCCCAACTCCGGTCCGCTCCGGGTCTGTCGCACGATGAACCGCCCTCTCGGGATCGAGGCCACCGGGCCCTTGCGCGTCGTCGGTGAGCGAGCGGCGGGCCCGGACGGTCGTGCGCCTTTTCTAGCCGGCGCCGCCGCGTGAACGACGCTATGGCTGCCCGAGACATGACACCAGCGACTGAATCGCATGGAACCCATGCGCTACAGGAATGTGATCGGCGATGATGCCGGTGGCCGCACGGCGACGAGCTCGGCGGCAGAGCGAAGAGCCAGGGAGGGGGAGAGGACATGTGGGAGAACGAATCGCTCCGGTTGCTCGTCACCGTGGCCGGGACCGGATCGTTCACACAGGCGGCGGACCGGCTCAACTACACGCAGTCCGCGGTGTCCCGGCGGATCGCCGCGCTGGAACACCGGGCGGGCGGCCCGCTGTTCGTACGCCTCCCGCGAGGCGTACGGCTCACCCCCGCCGGCCGGCTGCTGCACCGGTACGCCGTGGACGTGCTCGACCGCCTGGCCCGGGCCGAGCGCGACCTGGGCGTGCTGCACGCCGGACACGGCGGGCCGCTGCACACGGGTGCGTTCGCCACCGCCAACATCGCACTCCTGCCGACCGCGCTGCGGGCCCTCAAGGACGCCCGGCCGGGGATCGAGGTGGCGGCCGTCGAGAGCCCGACCGGCACGCTGATGCGGCAGCTCGCGGACGGAACGCTCGACCTCGCCGTCGTGAGCGACTACCCGTACGGTCTGCCCTCGGCCGACGGGATCACGACGACCGTGCTGTGCGAGGACGAACTGCTCATCGCCCTTCCGCGCCGGCACCGCCTGGCCGGGGCGGAAGCCGTCGACCTGTACGAACTCCGCGACGAGACCTGGATCCAGAGCGCCTACGGCGACCGCCCCACGATGCTCGCCGACGCCTGCGCCCGAGCGGGATTCACCCCGGAACGGATCATGCGGATCGCCGGATGGGCGGGCAAGTTCGGCTACGCGGCCGCCGGGCTCGGCGTGGCCCTGGTCCCGTCACTGGCGGCGCGAGCGGTCCCCGGCCAACTCGTCCTGCGCCCCCTCACCGACCCCACCCTGCGCCGGACCGTGCACGTGGCACTGCCCGACGCACCGCTCCCGGCGGCCCTGGCCCTGCGGGAGTTCCTGCACAGCGCGGTCGCGGAGCACGAGGAGCCCCGCTCACCGGGGTGAGACGGCCCGCGCACCATCCGGTACGGGGGAGGGGGCGCCGGAATCCGGGCCCGCACCGTCGAACCCGCTCCCCGCCCCCGCCTGGCCGCCCCGCGCACCGCCGTGGCTGGCCGCCGCCTCCGACTGGGCCTCCAGCGCCGCCAGAAGCCAGTCGTGCGCCGACCCCGGGGTCGGCTCGGGACGGCCGCCGGGAGCGCTGATCACCTCGGCCGTCAGGTCCCAGTACCGGTCGATGCGCGGATCGGCCGCCAGCCGGCCGGCGAGCACACGGCGGAAGGCGGGCGTGTCGTGGGCGCCGTACGTGCTGGCGTACGCGTCCACGAATCCGTCCAGCGCCTCACCGGGAGCGGGCTCCGCACCACGGCGCAGCTCACCGCCCGCCAGGTCGTACGCCTCGGCGAGCCCCGCGTACAGCACGGCCGACGCACGGGCCCCCGCGACGCCGTGCGCCCGGGGCTGGCAGGAGCCGCCGCCCCCGCCGTCGCACGGACGGGTCACGAAGGCGTGCAGCCGGGCGAAGGCGAGGACCTGGGCCGGCCGCGGATCGTCGGGCGGGTGCGGCACCGCCGCCTCCAGGAACGCGGTGACGGAGCGGGCGGGCATACGGGCCGGCAGCCACGAACGCCAGAAACGGGCCAGCGAGGCGGTGCTCGGCGGGGCGGCGACCGCACCGACCAGCCGTAGCCGGCCGGGCCGTTCGGCCGGCGGGCACTCCTGCACCAGCCGGAGCGCCGCCTCCCGCCAGCGCAACGCCGCGAGTTCGGAGCCCAGAAGACGCAGCCGCCCGGCCACAGCGTCCTCCAACGCACCACCCGTACCGCCCGCACCACCAGTACCGTCGGCGCCTTCCGCCCCGGCCCCGTCCCGCTCGTCCTGCTCGTCGAGGATGCGGCGCACTTCGGGGACCGGCAGGTCGAGGCCGCGCAGGGAGCGGATCATCGCCAGCCGCTCCACGGCCTCCGGGGCGTACCTGCGGTGACCGCCGGCGCTGCGGGACGCCTCCGGCAGCAGTCCGCGGTCCGAGTAGAAGCGGACGGTCTTGACGCTGACGCCCGCGTGCTCGGCCAGTTCACCGATGGTGCACAAGCCGTCGGACGACGAGAACACTTGAACCTCCCTCAGGGGGAGTTCCTACGGTACCGGCGAGCGCTGCCGGGGGATTCGGGCCGGTGCGCGGAAGGCATCGTGACGAGGAGGGACCATGACCGTATTCATCTTGGTGGCCGGGGCGTTCACCGGGCCGCACGTGTGGCGGGACACCGCCGCGCGGCTGACCGCGGACGGTGCCGAGGTGCGCATCGCGGCGCTCACCGGACTCGGCGGACGCACCGGCGGTCACGGCGGCCCTGGCGGGACCGTCGACCTGGAGACGCATATCGCGGACGTACTCGCGGTGATCGACTCGGTGGTGGCGGAGGGGGAGGGGGAGCCGGGCCGGGAGATCGTGCTCGTCGGCCACGACTACGGCATCCATCCGGTGCTCGGCGCGGCGGACCGGCGGGTCCGGTCGATCGCCCGGATCGTCCACCTCGACGCCGGGATGCCCCAGGACGGCGTCCCCGCTCTGGCCGCCGTGCCCGACCAGCGCCTGCGCGAGGAGGTGGCGGAGCGCGCCGCCGGAAGCGGGGACCGGGCAGGCGGCGGGGAGCTGCCGCCCCCGGCCCGGGACGCGTGGTCCCGCTGGGGGAGCACCGCGGGTCTCTCCGAGGCGGCGCTCGACGGGCTCACCGCCCTCGCGGCGCCGCAGCCGCTGGGCACGCTGCTCCAGCCGCTGCGGCTCACCGGCGCCGTGGCCGGGGTGCCCGTGACCGGAGTGCTGTGCACCGGCAACGGGCCGGGCGTCGAGATGCTCCAGATCATGGTGGACGTCGGCGATCCCGCCCTCCGAGCCCTGGCCGACGCCCGGGTGGCCTTCTTCGAGCTGCCCACGGGGCACTGGCCGATGCTGTCCTGCCCCGCCGAGCTGGCCGGGATCCTGATCGAGGCCGCGTCCGGCGCGGGCCACAGGCTGACCTCCACCGATGCCGCCGACCCGCCCGCCCATCTGCGGCCGTTCCTCCTCGACGTACCGGAGCGGTCCCGCGAGCGGACCGGGAACACCGACCTGTATCCGCCGGACGGTCCGGGCCCGCACCCGGCCGTGGTCTTCGTGCACGGCGGCCCGGTACCCGCCGAGGCACGGCCCACGCCCCGGGACTGGCCGACCCTGACGGGATACGCGCGCCACGTCGCCGGGCAGGGGGCCGTGGGCGTGACGCTCGACCACCGCCTGCACTCCGTGGCCGACTACGGGACGGCCGCCGCGGACGTGGCCGACGCGGTGGAGCGGGTGCGCGCCGATCCGCGCGTGGACGCGGACCGGATCGCGCTGTGGTTCTTCTCGGGCGGGGGCCCGCTCGCGGCGGACTGGCTGGCGAAGCCTCCGGCGTGGCTGCGCTGCGTGGCCGCGAACTACCCGATCCTCGCGCCGCTGCCGAGCTGGGGACTGGCCGACGCCCGCTTCAACCCGGTCCGGACCCTCTCCGACGCCGGGCGACTGCCCGTCGTGCTGGTCCGGGCGGGACGCGAGATGGCCGAGATCGCCGCGACGGTCGAGGAGTTCCTGACCGAGGCCGCCCGCTGCGGGGCGAACGTCGAGATCATCGACGTACCGGAGGGACGCCACGGCTTCGAGACGCTGGACCCGACCGACGAGGCGCGCGAGGCCGTGCACCGCGCGGTGGGCGCGGTGCTGGCCCGCCTGAAGGGCTGACACCACCAGAGGGTGTGGCAGCTCCGGAGCGTGCGGCGCGGTTCTTGCCGGGGAAGTGGCACCGCGACGAGCGGGGGCCGGCCGAAGGCGTTCTCGGCCGGCCCCCGCTGCGGCAACGGTGGGTTCGGGTGGGCGCGGGGCGGAAAGAGGGCGACTACTCGATGACCAGCTCGACGTCGATGTTGCCCCGCGTGGCCTTGGAGTACGGGCAGTAGGCGTGGGTGGCCTCGACCAGCTTCTGTCCGGCCTCGCCCGCGAGGGAGTCCGGCAGCTCCACCCGCATGACCACCGCGAGCCCGAAGCCGTCGCCCTCCTTGCCGATGGAGACCTCGGCGGTCACGGAGGCGTCCTTGGTGTCCACCTTCATCTGGCGACCGACCGCGGCCATCGCGCTGGCGAAACAGGCCGCGTAGCCGGCGGCGAAGAGCTGCTCGGGGTTGGTGCCCTTGCCGTTGCCGCCGAGAGCCGGGGGCATGGCGAGGGGCAGATCGATCTGACCGTCCGAGCTGACGGCACGGCCCTCGCGCCCGTTGGCGGTGGCGGCGGCGGTGTACAACGCGTCCATGGGTGACCCTCCTCTGGAGCCCCGACCGGGATGGTCGCGGCCACTGGCATAAAGATTGCACACAACTGAATTGTGCACAACTCAATGGCGTGGTCGGCGGTACGCTGGTTCCATGACCACTGCTCCGAGCGCCTCGCCCGAACTCCCCGCCGTCCCCGACGCGGAACTGCTGCGGCTGGACCATCAGGTCTGCTTCTCGCTGCACGCCGCGTCGCGAGCGTTCGGCGGCTTCTACCGGCAGGCGCTGAAGGACCTCGGTCTCACCTACTCGCAGTACCTGGTCATGCTGGTGCTGTGGGAGCACGGATCGCAGCCGGTCAAGGCCATCGGGGAGCGTCTCCAGCTGGACTCCGGGACCCTCTCGCCGCTGCTGAAGCGACTGGAGACGGCAGGGCTGGTCCGGCGCGAACGCAGCCGCGAGGACGAACGCTCCGTCCTCATCGACCTGACCGACGAGGGCGCGCGACTGCGCGAGCGCGCACTGTCCGTCCCCCGTGGTGTGCTGGCCGCGACCGGCCTGTCCCTGGACGAGGTCCTCGGGCTGCAGGAGGTGCTGGGCCGTCTCACCACCGCTCTGGGGAAGGCCGCCGACGCCTACTGATCCAGGGCGTCGGCGATGCGCCCGGCGACGGCCCGCCGCATTGCGGGGTCCAGCCGGTCGGAGGTGAGGGATTCGTACAGCCACAGGCCGTCGGCCGCCAGGCGGAGGATGAATCGGTCGAGCGCGGCGGCCGGATCGTCGGATGCGGATGCGGATGCGGATGCCGATGCCGATGCCTATGGAGATGGCGGGGGCGGGGGCGGTGCCCACCGTTCCGTCACGGCTTCCCAGACGGCCGCGTGTGCCGTATTCGTCGAGCCTTCGAGCATGAGCAGCAGCTCGGCACGGCTGGCGCTCTGGATGGCGACCCGCGTGTAGGCGGCCAGCCGCTCGTCAGGGGTGGTCGCGGCGGCGGGCTTCCCCGCCGCCGCGACCAGATCGGCTTCCCACCGGTCGGCCAGATGCTGGTGGATCGCCTGGACGAGGTCGTCGCGCGAGGCGAAGTGGTAGAGGAGACCGCCCTTCGTCAGTCCGGCCTCCGCGGCGACGGAGTCGAAGGTGACGCTCTTGACGCCTTCACGCTGCACGACCCGGGTGGCGGCGTCGAGGATCTGGGTTCGTTTGCTGGTCCGCATGGTTGCTCCCTGTCGTCGGGGCGTGGGCCGTCGGATCGGTGGTGTACGGGGCTCAGTGGTGCGCGGGGCCGGACAGTGCCGAGCCGGGGCCGTGGCGGCGCAGCAGAAGCCCGGTCGCCAGGGCGCCGGCGGCGAGGGCGAGCGCGCTGTCGAGGCTGTCGCGCGCCCGGTCGGATACCCCGGCGGGGAGGTCGATGGTCGCGGAGTACACAGCGGTCAGCAGACTGCCGAGGAGCGCGACCGCGACCAGGCCGCCGAACTCGTAGGAGACCTCCTCGACGGACGAGGCCATGCCCGCCCTGCCGGCGGGAACGTTGCCCATGATCGCGCTGGAGGCGACGGACATGGCCGCGCCGAGGCCGCTGCCGGTGATGATCAGCCCGGTGACGAGGAGGGGCGAGCTGGTGGCGAAGTTCATCAGGGCCACCACCGTGCCGACGGCTCCGAGCGCGAGGCCTCCGGTGACGAGGGGCAGCAGGCCGACACGGTGGAGGATCGCACCCCCGAGCACCGCCGTGGGGAACGCGCCGAGAGCGACGGCCGCGACGAGGAATCCGGCCCGCAGTGGGGTGAAGCTCTCCACGAGCTGGAAGCGCTGCGTGGTGACCAGCTGGATGCCGGCGAGGGCGAGTCGGAGGCTGTCCACAGCACGCCCGCCGAGGCCATCGCGCGGGCGACCGAGTTCCTGCTGACGCACGCCCGGCCCGCAGGGAACGAGATCGCGGGGAACGAGACCGCGGGGAACGAGACCGCGGGGAACGAGACCGCGGGGAACGAGTCCGGGTGACCGGGAAGTTCGGCTTGTCCGTCATTCCGCCATCGCACTACCGTTGCCGGTGTGGATCTCTTCGCACACTCGTGGACAGCACTGCGTGAGGCTGTCGCCGGACTTTCCGACGAGGACTTCGACCGGCCGTCCGGCTGTACCGGCTGGCTCGTGCGGGACCTGGTGTGCCACCTGATCATCGACGCACAGGACGTCCTGATCACGCTGGTGACACCCGCCGAAACGGAGCCGACCCGTGACGCGGTGACCTACTGGACTGTCTCCGCTACGCCACCCACGGGCGACGATCCGCTCGACGCCCTGACCGTGCGGCTGGCAGCCGCCTACCAGGATCCGGGTCTGCTCACGTTCCACCTCGACGACGTGGGCTCCGCCGCGGGCCGCGCCGCACGGCTCGCCGATCCCGATCTCCGGGTCAGCACCTGCGGCGAGGTTCTCACCGCCGGCGAATACCTCTCCGCGTACGTCCTGGAGTGGACGCTGCACCACCTCGACCTGGTCATGCACCTCCCGGACGCGGCGGGGCCGCCCCCGGAAGGGCTCGCCCGGTCACGTGACATGGTCGAGCGGATCAGCGGGGCCGCGTTCCCGGATTCGTTCTCCGACGAGGACGTGTTGTTGGTCGGCACCGGGCGGCGGGCCCCGACCGCCGCCGAGACATCCGAACTGGGCGAACTGGCGGCGGTTGTCCCGCTCGTTCTCGGCTAGCCGCCCGCCGGTTCCTGGTTTTCGGCCCCCGGCCGGTTCCTGACTCCCGGCCGGAGCTGCCGCTGCCCCGCTGCCGTGGCGGCCGACGCGCCGCTTCAGACCCCGCTTGCCCCGGCCCGGAAGTCCCAGGCCTCGATGTCGCGGTAGTGGATCGGCCCCGGGCCGCGGCCGATGTTGCTGCCGACCAGATGGAGGCGCCCCGCCTTCCAGCTCCGCCCGGCGAACCCGGCCAGCCCGGCGGCCGCCTCCACCGTGGCCGCCTGGTCGCCCCGGCGGGACCGGGCCAGGGTCAGATGCGGTCGGAGCGGCCGATCCGGGAAGGCGACACCGCACTCCCTGACAACGGCGCGTACGTCGGTGGCGAGCCGGTGCAGCCCTTCGAGGTCCCCCGTGACCCCGGTCCACAGCACCCGTTCGTCGAAGTGCCCGCCGCCGTGCAGCGCCAGCCGCAGCGGCGCTTGTCGCGCCGCGAGCGCGGCGAGCGGCGGCATCAGGGGCGGGACGGCGGTGACCGGTACCTCACCGAGGAACGCCAGGGTGATGTGCCAGTCCTCGATGCGGTTCCACCGCATACGGGGGTAGGCGTCGTAGGCCGGCCGCAGCGCCTGCGCCAGCTCTTCCTTCGCTCCGTCGGGCGGAGCGAGCGCCAGGAACACGCGGGTCGTCGTGGCCCGGACGGGTTCGTCCGCAAAGGGGCCGGTCACGGCTTCGAGCGGTTCGTTCACCTGCCGTACGGTACGTGTCGGCCACGCCCGTGCCGTAACGCGGGCGCGCCCCTCGTCGTCGAGCTCGAAGGGGCCCTCGGGGAGATGACGCAGAACGGGCGCGAGCCGGGGCCGTCCCGGGGCGGCGGTGTACGTCAGCGGGCCCAGGCCGGTGTCCAGACGTCGGCCGGCGGCTCCGGCCGTACTCGCACGAGGTATCTGCGCAGCGCCGCCAGCACCGGGTGCGGGTTGTCCGTCCGGCACAGGAACGCGTGCGGATAGACCGGCGTCGGCCCCACCACCGGGATCCGCCGCAGGTCATGGGCGGTCGGCCACACGTATCTGTCCCGCGACCCGACGAGGGTGGCCAGCGCCGGGGAGTCGGCGATCGAGTCCATCAGGGCCTCGGTGCCGAAGTCGGGCCCGACCGCGTCGACGCGCAGACCGAAGTCCTCCGCGAGCTCGTCGTAGTAGGCGGCCCACTCGGTGCCCTGCTTGATGCCCGGGATCCAGATCCGGTGCCCGGCCAGGTCCGCCGGGGTCAACGACCGGGCGGACGCCAGCGGGTGGCGCGGTCCGACGAGGAGCTGCAACGGATCGTCCAGGACGCGCTCGGCGCCGATCCCGTCGGGCAGCGCGCCCGCGGGCACGGCGCGGAAGGTCGCGTCGACCTCGCCGGCCCGCACGGCCTCGGCCGCCCCGGCCACGTTCGCGTCGGCGAGGGTCACCACGTCCAGGTCCGTGCCCGGGTGCGCCTGGTAGAAGCCGCGTACGGCCAGCGCCGGGGCGATACGCCGGTGGAGCACGTCCACGCGCAGCACCCGGTCCCCGGGACGTACCGAGGCGGCGGCCCGTTCCACGGCCCGCAGGACCTCCCGGGCGTGCGGAAGGAAGGCCTGCCCGTCCAGAGTGGGGCGAGCCCCGCGAGCGGTGCGGACGAACAGAGTCACCCCGAGCGCGCGCTCCAGGCCCGCCACGCGCTTGGAGACGGCCTGCTGGCTGATGCGCAGATCCACGGCGGCTTCCTGGAACTGCCCGGTGTCCGCGACGGTGACGAAGGTACGCACGGCTTCGATGTCCACGCCCCGAACCCTATGCCTCCACAACGATCGGTTGTGGCTCACCGGCTGAACGGTTGTTGGATCACAGGCATGCTCTGCTGGTCGAATCCTCGCCGTCAACGATCGGTTGTGGCGGAAGGTTCATTTCATGGCAGAGCAAGAGCGGCCAGGGCAAGCGTGGCCAGGGCGAGTGCGGCCAAGGCAAGAGGCGGCAGGGCAAGAGCGTGCAGGACATGAGCGGGCACGGCAGGAGAGCGTACGGCCGGAGCTGGGGCGCTCCTTCGGATGGCTGTGGGCCGCGTTCACCGCCTCCACGGCCGGCACCTGGTTGGGGTTCGGCGCGTTCCCGCTGATCGCGATCCAGGTGCTGCACGTCGGCCCGGCCGAGGTCTCGGCGCTTGCCGCTGCCGGCCTCGCGGCCGGAGCACTCCTCGCGCTTCCGCTCGGCCCCTGGGTCGAGGCCCGGCGGAAGAAGCCGGTCATGGTCGTCACCGACCTCGTACGGTTCGGCGCCCTGCTGACGATCCCGCTCGCCTATTTCACCGGCACGCTGACCTACACCCAGCTGTTGATCGTCTCCGTGATCGGCGCGGCGGCCAACATCGCGTTCACCTCCGCAGCGGGCGCGTATCTCAAGCAGCTCGTGCGCCCGGACCATCTGCTGGTGGCCAACGGCCGCTTCGAGACGACCACCTGGACCGCCACAGCGGTCGGCCCCACGCTGGGCGGCGCGGCGATCAGCCTGTTGGGGCCCGCCGTCACCGTGATCGCCAACGCCGCCGGGTTCCTGCTGTCCGCGCTCGGGATCGGCGCGATCCGGCAGAAGGAGGCCGCACCCGAGCACGCCCCGGCCGAGAAGTTCCGGGCCGCGGACCTGGTCCAGGGCTGGAAGTTCATCCACGAGGACCCGCTGCTGCGCTCGCTGTTCCGGAACACCGTGGCCGTCAACGCCCTGATCATGGCCACCGAACCGCTGATGGCGGTCCTGCTGCTGGACGACCTGGGCTGGGCCGCCTGGCAGTACGGGCTCGCGTTCGGCCTGCCCTGCGTCGGCGGGTTCGTCGGCGCCCAGGCCGCCCCGCGTCTGGAAGCCCGCTACGGACGGCGGCGCGTGATGAGGACCTCCGGGATCCTGCGCGCCCTGTGGCCCGTCGGGCTGTTCTTCGTCATGTCCGGGACCGGCGGAGTGCTCCTGGTCATCGCCGTCGAACTGGCCCTGATCACCTGCATGGGCGTGTTCAACCCGCTGTTCGCGACGGAACGCCTCCAGCGGGTGCCGGCCGACCGGGTCGGCCGGGTACTGACGGCCTGGCAGGTGACCGGGGTCGGGGCCATCGCGCTGCTGACCGCTCTGTGGGGTGTCCTGGCCGCCCTCACCGACGCGCGCATCGCGATCGGCATCGCCGGCGTGCTCCTCCTCGCGACGCCGTGGCTGCTGCCGCGCGAGGAAGAGGGCCAGGGCCGGCCCCGTACCAGCGGTCCGGAGGAGCCGGCCCTGACCGCGGCCTGAGCCGGAGTGCCCGGCTCCGGTCACTGACCACGGCCTGAGCCGGCACGCCCGGCCCGGCCCGGCCCGGCACGCCCGCCCTCGGCCAGGACTCAGGAAACGATCGCGTCGGCCCGTCCGGAGACGCCCGGCGCATCAGGCGAAGCCGTCGCGTCCGGGCCGGCCGCCCGCGAAGGGCTCTCCACCGGGTGAGGGTTCCTCTCCGCGGGGCGGGGGCTCTCCGTGGCGCGGGCGGGGCGCAGCGGCCCCCGAACCAGCACATAGAGGAACAGCGCGGCCATCACGGCGACCCCCGCCCACATGGCGTTCTGCCAGCCGTCGACGAACGACTGCCGTGCGGCGCGGACCAGCTCCTGTGCGTACGGCCCGGCCCCGTTCGCCGCCTCGACCGCGTTGGCGACGCCTTCGCGCGCGGCGTCGGCCGGGCCGTCGGGGACATCGGCGAGCCGCGAGTCGATGGCACCGCGATAGCCGGAGGACAGCAGCGCACCGAGCAGAGCGACGCCGAGCGCGGTGCCGAACTCCCGGGTCACGTCGTTCAGCGCGGACGCGACCCCCTGGCGCTCGCGAGGGAGCGCACCGGTGATGGCTTCGGTGGACGGCGTCATCGCCAGTCCCATACCGAGGCCCATCGCCAGCATGCCCGGAAGCACGGACAGGTAGCCGCCGTCCACGGAGACGATTCCGGCCATCAGCGCGAGCCCCGCCCCGGCCAGCAGGATGCCCGTGGCCATGGTCGCGCGGGCGCCGATCCGTGCGGCCAGGTGGGGTGCGAGGCCCGAGGCCATCATCATCAGGACGGCCATGGGCATGAGGGCCAGCGTGGACAGCAGTCCCGACCAGCCGAGGACGGCCTGGAGGAACGGAAAGAGGACCACGAAGATGCCCGCCTGAACCCCGAAGACCACAAGAAGCGTGACCGAGCCCCCGGCCAGTCCGCGCTCGCGGAACAGACGTACGTCCAGGAGCGCGGCATCCCCGCGGCGCAGCTCCCGGGCCACGAAGCCGATGGCGGCGATCACTCCGACAGCGAGGCCGATCAGCGTCACGGGTGCGGTCCAGCCGCGCTCCGGCCCCTCCTGAAGAACGAAGATCAGCCCGACCACGGCCACGACCGAGGTCAGCGCACCGCCGACATCGAACCCATGCCGGGACACCTCGCGGGAGTCGGGAACGTACCGCAGCGTCATGACGAGAGCTGCCGCGCCGAGTACCAGCGGCAGGACGAACAACCACCGCCAGCTCGCCACGTCGACCAGTGCGGCGGAGAGGAACATGCCCAGTACGCCACCGCCTCCGGCGACCCCGGTCCATACGCCGATCGCCCGGCCCCGCTCGTTCTCGGGGAAGGTCGTGGTGATCACGGCAAGCGTGATGGGCATGATCATCGCCGCGCCCACCCCGCTGAGCAGCCGTGCGCCGAGCATGACCTCGGCCGACGGGGCGAGCCCCGCCGCCGCGCCGGCCAGACCGAAGACCGCCAGACCGGTCAGCAGCACGGGCTTGCGGCCGAGCCGGTCGCCGATCGCGCCGAGCGGCAGCAACAGGGCGGCCAGGGCGAGGGTGTAGATGTTGATGATCCACAGGATCGTGCTCTGCGAGGCGTCGAAGGCGACGGCCAGGTCGGGCTGGGCGACGTTGAGGCCCGAGACCGAGGCGATCACGGCCATCAGCGCGAGGCACACGGTGATCAGGATCGTGCGCCGCCGGCGCGCGTCGAGCACACCCTCGCCGGGCGCACCTTCGTTGGACAGCCCCTCGCCCTCGCCGGACAGGTGCTCGGCGGGCACCCCATCGCCCTCGCCTGACAGGTGCGGGGCGCCATTCGGATCGACGCTCACCGGACCGGGCTGGTTCGTACTCATGGATACCTCTTTCGTGCGAGCCCACTTCTTCCGGGGCCGAGCACGAACGACGCTAAGCGCGACTTGCCTCAATGGCATACAATCATGCCTATGACGCAAGAAGATGGCGAGCTGGGCAGCCTCGTACGCAAACGCATCCGCGCGCTGCGCGTGGCCCAGGGCTGGTCCCTGGAGGAACTGGCCACCCGCGCGAAGGTCAGCCAGTCCACACTCAGCCGCATCGAGAACGGCCGCCGCCGACTGGCCCTGGACCAGCTCGTCACCCTCGCCCGTGCCCTGGACACCTCCCTCGACCAGCTGGTCGAGACCGCGTCCGACGACATCGTCTCCAACCCGATGATCGACGGAGCCCACGGTCAGATGCGGTGGCCCATCAAGGCGGAACCCGGCATGACCGTCATCCGCCAGCGCATGACCGAGCCGCCGCCCGACAACCCCGCGCGCCTGCGCGCGCATCCGGGCCGTGAGTGGCTCGTCGTCCTCTCCGGCACCGCGATCCTGCTCCTGGGCAACCGGCGCCTGCGGATCGAGACGAACCAGGCGGCGGAGTTCCCCACGATGCTCCCGCACGCGATCGGCGCCGAGGGCGGACCGTGCGAGCTGCTGGGCATCTTCGACCGGGACGCCCGCCGCGGTCACCAGCGCGGCGACGGCGCGGAAAGGGCGGAGCCCCGCCGATCGTCATGATCGGCGGGGCCCCGGGCGCAGGTCCGTGCGGCCGGCGCCCGCGCGGCTCAGCGGCTCACGCGGGGTCGACGCGGGAGACGGTGCCGTTGCTGCCGAGCACGTACAGCTCGCCGTCACCGCCCTCCACGAAGGAGATGACCTCGCCGGCGCTGACTCCGAGGTCGCCCACGCCGGTCACCTCGCCGTCCGCCATCTGGAGCGTACGCAGAGTGCCGTCGCAGTAGTCGCTGAACACATAGCTCCCCTGCAGGTCCGGGAGCGCCTCGCCGCGGTAGACGAATCCGCCGGTCACCGAGCACCCGAGGCCCGTACGGTCGTACTCGTGCACCGGCGGGACGTGGTTCGCGGGCTCCGTGCCGCCCCGGAAGGGATGCGTGCCCTCCATGGAGGACCAGCCGTAGTTCTCGCCGCCCTCGCTGTCCGCCGGAGCCCAGTCGATCTCCTCCCAGTCGCTCTGGCCGACGTCGCCGATCAGCAGGTCGCCCGTGCCCGCGTCGAAGGAGAACCGCCACGGATTGCGCAGCCCGTACGCCCAGATCTCGTCCTTCGCGTTCGCGTCGGCCACGAACGGGTTGTCCGCCGGGATCGCGTACGGCTCGCCGCCGCTCGGGTCGATCCGCAGCAGCTTGCCGAGCAGGGTGTCGAGCTTCTGCCCGTTGCCGTGCGGGTCGCCGCCCGAGCCGCCGTCGCCGAAAGCGATGTACAGATAGCCGTCGGGGCCGAACTTGATGTCCCCGCCGTTGTGGTTCGCGTACGGCTGGGTCTGGGTGAGAACCGTCCGCCGCGTGTCCGGCTGGAGTTGACCGTTCTCCACGGCGAACTCGTCGATGGTGCTGGTGCCTTCGAGGTCGGTGAACGAGATGTAGAAGTGCGCGAACGTCTTGTCGAACGCGACGCCCAGCAGGCCGCGTTCGCCGTCGGTGGTGGTCTCGTCGGATATGTCGAGGACGGGAGAGCCGAGACCCGAACCGTCCAGGACCCTTACGGTGCCCGCGCGTTCGGCGATCCACAGCGTGTCGTCGGGCCCGGCCGCGCCGGCGGACGGGCCCTGGGCCTTGGCCACTTCGGTCAGGGAGGCGTTCACCGGCTGAACCGGGGCGGCGGGCTCGTCGGCCGACGCCGTGGCCAAGGCCAACGACGTGACGAGGCAGAGCGTGCCGATGATCGCCGAGCTTCTGGTGCGAAATTTCACCGTGGCCTCCTGGAGGCGGCGAATGGGGGAGATCACCCGGCTGCTCGAGCGGAGTTGAGTGGGGGGCGCGAGCCGGCAGGCAACCTGGGTGGGGGAAAGGGTGTGTCACCGGCTACAGGTGAGGATAGGGGGACGGACACGGCCTGGCCTAGACCAGCGTTACGGCATCTTCTCCCGCCGTGCGTTCCCCGGCGTGTTCCAGCCGTGTTCCGCAGCGCGCTCCCCGGTGGGCCCTGCGCCTCTGCAAGTCGGTAGTCGGCCAATCGTCGACGCGAACTCGACCGGTGACGCACTCATGCCGGTCGTGCCGATGTCGTCGCTCCACGATGGGAGCGCTCCAGTCGTCGCCAACTGCCGCTCCGCACAAGGTGATTGCGTTGGAACGCTTGACAGTCATCGGATGCCCCGTCAGTTTGGGAGCGCTCCCACAAGCGCGCTTCCCCACCCGCTTCCCCCCACCCGCTTCCCCTGCTTCTCCTTCCCCGAGCGTCACGGACCCCTGAACCCGTCCGTCGATACCCGTGACGGACGTACGAGAGGAACACGGAGCCGCAATGAGAATCCGAGGCACCACCACCCCGCACGCACCGCGCAGAACGACGGCCGCCGCACTGTCCGCCCTGATCATGGGCGCATCGCTCGCGGTCGCCGTCCCCGGACAGGCGTCGGCCGCCGCCCGCGTCGACAACCCCTATGCGGGCGCCACCGCGTACGTGAACCCCGACTGGTCCGCCAAGGCCGCCGCGGAACCCGGCGGCGGCGCCATCGCGAACGAGCCGTCGTTCGTCTGGATGGACCGCATCGCCGCGATCGAAGGCACACCCGGCGCGCGAGGCTTACGAGCGCACCTCGACACGGCCGTGAGCCAGGGGGCCGACCTCTTCCAGGTCGTCGTCTACAACCTGCCCGGCCGGGACTGCGCCGCACTCGCCTCCAACGGCGAACTCGGCCCCACCGAGCTCGACCGCTACAAGAACGACTACGTCGACCCCATCGCCGACATACTCGGCGATCCCGCCTACGCGAGTCTGCGCATCGTCACGCTCATCGAACCGGACTCACTGCCCAACCTCGTCACCAACGCCGGAGGCACGGCCGGTTCGACGCCCGAGTGCGCCACGATGAAGGCCAACGGCAACTACGAGAAGGGCATCGGGTACGCCCTGCACACGCTCGGCGCCCTGCCCAACGTCTACAACTACGTCGACGCGGCCCACCACGGCTGGCTCGGCTGGGACTCCAACTTCGTTCCCGCGGCCGAGCAGTTCAAGAAGGCCGCGACGATGGAGGGCGCCACCATCGCCGACGTACACGGCTTCATCGTGAACACGGCCAACTACTCGGCGCTCCAGGAGCCCCACTTCGCGGTGACCGACTCCGTGAACGGCGCCACGGTGCGCCAGTCGCGCTGGGTGGACTGGAACCACTACGTCGACGAGCTCTCGTTCGCCCAGGGCCTGCGCGCCGAACTGGTCCGCCAGGGCTTCGCCGCCGACCTCGGCATGCTCATCGACACCGCCCGCAACGGCTGGGGCGGCTCCTCCCGGCCCGCCGGACCCGGACCGCTGACCGACGTCGACGCCTATGTGGACGGCAGCCGCACCGACCGCCGCATCCACGCGGGCAACTGGTGCAACCAGAGCGGCGCGGGCATCGGAGAGCGGCCCACGGTCGCGCCCGAGCCGGGGATCGACGCCTACGTCTGGGCCAAGCCCCCGGGTGAGTCCGACGGCAGCAGCGAGCCCATCGACAACGACGAGGGCAAGGGCTTCGACCGGATGTGCGATCCGACGTACACCGGCAACGGCCGCAACGGCTTCAACCTCACGGGCGCCCTGCCCGACTCCCCGGTGGCCGGGCACTGGTTCTCCGGACAGTTCCAGGAACTGCTCCGCAACGCCCACCCGCCGCTCGACGGTGGCGGCGGCAGCACCGGTAGCGCCGGCAGCGGCGTCTAGCAGGACACCCGGGCGCCGAGCCACGGCGATCGGGGCGTGCGCACCGCACCCGACGGGAACAGCCCCGCCGGGTGCGGTGCGGCGTGCAGTGCGGTGCGGTCGGGTGGCCCGGGTCAGCGCACGTCCACCCGGTCGCCGGAGCTGGTCGTGCCCAGACGCGCCGACGTGGCCTTGAACTGCGCCTTCCAGGTGCCGTCCTTCTTCGCGGTGAACCCCTTCGAGAAGACGCCCTTGCTGTTGGTCTTCACGGTGGCCAGCTTGCTCCACTTGCTGGAACCGTCGGCCTTGAACAGGATGCTGACCGACTGGCCGGAGGTGTTCTTCCAGGTGCCGTCGAGGCTGCGCAGGGTGCCCTTGACGGTGATGGTGCGTCCCTTGCGGACCGGCTCGGGGGAAGCGTTGAAACCGGACACGGCGGTCCGCAGCTTGACGTCCACGGAGTCCAGGGAGCTGACGGCCGCGGCACGCTCGGCGGTCCCCGCGTAACGGGCGCGCCAGGTGCCGTCCTTGACGGCGGTGACCGATGCCGAGACGGCGCCCTTGCTGTTCGTGGTGACCGTGGCGGTCCGGCTCCAGGTCTTGCCGCCCTTCGACCGGAACTCGATCAGGACGGGCGCCTTGGCCAGCGGACGCCAGACGTCGTCCGTGGCGCCCGCGGTCTGGAGCGTGCCGACCACCTTCAGCTTGGCGCCCTTGCCGACCGGCTCGGGCGAGGCGTTGAAGGAGACGATCCGGGCGGGCACGGCGGACACCGTGAGTGTGGCGGCCGACGTCGCCGTCTCACCGGACGCGTTGACGAAGACGGCCCGGTAGCGGTGGCCGTCGAGCGCGGCTGACGCCTTCACCGACAGGGTGGTGGAGGCGGCCTCGGCGACGGTGCTCCAGGTCGCGCCACGGTCGGTGCTGCGCTCCCAGCGGACCGAGTCCGCGCCGGTCGCGGCAGCGGTGAACGTGCCGGTGGCGCCCGAGCGGACGGTACGCGACGCGGGGTGCCGGGTGACGGTGGCGGCGGGGACCTCGACGCCGAACTTCAGCGGCTGGGCCACGTCCTGGGCGCGGGAGGGCAGCCAGGTGGGGTCGCTGCCGTCGTGCGAGTTGAAGCTCGTGATGAAGCAGGCGGTGGTGCGGCAGTCGACGGCGGGCGCGCCGGAGGGGGTGAACGTCTCGGTGAGCTTCGCCGTGACGCTGAAGGTGCCGTCCGCGCCGACCTGGCGGACGTACACCGCGTTCCCGTAGACGCTGGGGTACGTGGTGCCGGGCAGGGCGATGGACTGGGCCAGGTACAGCCCGCGCCCGGGCTGATAGCCCTTGCCGCTGATGGTGACCTCGGTCTCCGCGCCCAGCCCGCTGACCTGGCTGACCGTCAGCGTGGGGACACTGACGCCGCCGCTGACGGCGAGGGGATCCAGGACGGTGCCGACCGGGTACATGGGTTGGCCCTGGAAGGCGAAGACCTCCGCGCCCTCGGCGGTGAGCGTGGCCGTGATGCCGCGCCAGTCGAGGGTGGATCCGTCGAGGGCGCCCGCCGTCGCAGTGAGGGCGGCGAGCGGCACGCCGGGCGTGGTGACCGGGGCCTCACCGGCGACGAGATCGGTCGTCAGGTCCACCTGGAGCGTGCCCCGGCCGTCCTTGATGACGACACGCGGGTTGGCGAGGGTGATGGCGGTGATGCCGTGGCTGGGCACCGCGTAGGTGACCGAGCCGCCGAAGCGCACATCGGCGGAACGCTTCGCGGCGTCCACCGAGCCGTGCTTGACGGGATAGCCGATCAGCCCGGCCGCGTCCTTGGTCGCGCCGCCCGCCACCTCCACCGAACCGCCCGAGAACGTGACGTAGCGGACCCAGGACTCCTTGAAGCCCCACGAGGACCCGCCGGACACCAGGATCGGGGAGGCCGCCGATGTGGTGCCCGCGGCCTCCGCCGGTGCGGCGGCGTGGACGCCCGGGGCGGCGGACGCGGGTACGGCGAGGACGCCGGCGCCCACGGATATGACGGTGAGGGCGGCGAGAGCGGCCAGGCGGCCGCGGCGGGGCATGGACATGCGCTGCATGTCTCCTTCGGGGGAGGGGGACGGCGCACGTCTGGACGGAGCCGTTCCCGGGAGGCGAACGAAAGAAGGGGGGATACCGGCTTCTTGGAATGTGGGGGACCCGAAGACGACAACCGCATATTAGGTGAGGCTTACCTAAATGTCACGATGGGGGTGCGCCGCGAACCGTCGGCCGGTCGGCTTCGTCACCACCTGCCCGCGCCGGGCCGTCACCGCGGACGCTCGGCGTTGAGCCGGGCGGCCTGGCGCGTCAGATGGGCACGCTCGGCGAGGGTGGGGGCCTGGTGGGCGGCCTCCGCGTACAGCCGTGCCGCCGTCGCCGGGTCGCCGTCACGCTCGTGGAGATACGCCGCCACCGCGGTGTACCGGGGCAACGAGTCGCTCAGCGCGGCGAGTTCGGCGAGCCCGGCGCGCGGACCGTCGGCCTCGCCGACGGCCACCGCCCGGTTGAGCCGGACGACCGGGCTGTCCGTGAGGCCCGCCAGCTCGTCGTACCACTCGACGATCTGCACCCAGTCCGTCTCCTCGGCGGTCTGCGCGTCGGCATGGAGTGCCGCGATGGCGGCCTGGGCCTGGAACTCGCCCAGCCGGTCGCGGGCGAGCGCAGCCTGCAGGATCTCCACCCCCTCGGCGATCGCCGCGGTGTCCCAGCGCCCCCGGTCCTGCTCGGCGAGCGGCACCAGGCTCCCGTCCGGCGCGGTCCGGGAGGCGCGCCGGGCGTGGTGGAGCAGCATCAGGGCGAGCAGCCCCGCCACCTCCGGATGGTCGATCGCGGCCGCGAGCTGACGGGTGAGCCGGATCGCCTCGGCGGCGAGGTCGACATCACCGGAATAGCCCTCGTTGAAGACCAGATAGAGGACGCGCAGCACGGTGGCGACATCGCCGGGCTGATCGAACCTCACACCGGAGACGGTGCGCTTCGCCCGGCTGATGCGCTGCGCCATGGTCGCCTCGGGCACCAGATACGCCCGGGCGATCTGGCGGGTCGTGAGCCCGCCGACGGCGCGCAGCGTGAGCGCGACGGCCGACGACGGCGTCAGCGACGGATGGGCGCACAGGAAGTAGAGCTGAAGCGTGTCGTCCGCCGCCGGCGCGGGCCCGGGCGCGGGCTCCTCGTCGACGAGGCCCTCCCGCCGTCTGCGGGCGGCCTCGGCCCGGGTCGCGTCGAGGAACCGCCGCCAGGCCACGGTGACCAGCCAGCCCTTCGGATCCCGCGGCTGATCGTCCGGCCAGACGCGGACCGCCTCGACCAGGGCGTCCTGCACGGCGTCCTCGGCCGCCGCGAAGTCCGCTCCGCGGCGGACGAGGATTCCCAGGACGCTCGGTGTGAGGCCGCGCAGCAGGGCCTCGTCCATCGAGGCGTCACTCCGTGACGGTGGGCGGCGCGGTCAGGAACGGGCGCAACTCCAGCCACTCGTGGATCGGCTTCCCGCCCGCCCCCGGAGCGGCCGACAGCTCACCGGCCAGCTCGACGGCACGGTCGTAACCGTCGACGTCGATGATCATCCAGCCGGCGATGAGGTCCTTGGTCTCGGCGAACGGACCGTCGGTGACCGGCGGCCGGCCCTCACCGTCGTACCGGACCCACGCGCCCTCGGGAGCGAGCGCCTGGCCGTCGACGAACTCCCCGGTCTTCTCCAGCCGGTCCGCGAAGTCCTGCATGTACTGCATGTG
This sequence comes from Streptomyces sp. SID14515, assembly GCF_010548505.1. Lineage (NCBI taxonomy): Bacteria > Bacillati > Actinomycetota > Actinomycetes > Kitasatosporales > Streptomycetaceae > Streptomyces > Streptomyces sp. SID14515. The sequence continues at coordinate 318,628 of NZ_JAAGMH010000097.1, forward strand.
CGCCGAGATCTCCTCGGGCGTCCACCGGTCCATCGGTACGTCGTTGACCGCGGCCGGGGCTCCGCGGTAGTGCTTCAGCAGCAGGTACTTGGCCATGGTCTTACTCCTCGATGCCGTGCGACCCATTCTGGCCGCTCTCACCACGGGGACGGAGCCGGATCCTGGTTCTCGACATCGTCGCCCGAAAACTTCTCGACTTCTTTCCGGAGGGCCGCGGACGGGCCCGCGGTCACTGCTCGCGCAGGCCCCACGGGGATCCGTACGCGATGAGCAGATCGAGGAACGGGCGCGGGTCCAGCGCCTCGGCGCCGAGCACGCCCGCGCCGCTCCACGCGCCGTTCGCCACGAGTTCCAGGGCGATCACCGGGTTGATGGCCGTCTGCCAGACCACGGCCTGGGAACCGTACTCACGCATCGACCACTGGTTGTCGACCACGTGGTAGAGGTACACCTCGCGGGGCGCGCCGTCCTTCGTGCCCTTCACCCAGGTGCCGGCGCAGGTCTTGCCGTGCATGCGGTCGCCGAGCGAGGCCGGATCCGGCAGGCAGGCCGCGACCACATCGCGCGGCGACACGTCACCGCCGGGCACGCTCACCTTGTCCGTACGGTCCAGACCGAGCTTGTGCAGCGTCTTGAGGGTCTCGATGAACTCGTCGCCCAGCCCGTACTTGAAGGTGACCCGCCGGGACTCCACCCAGCGCGGGATCAGCAGGACCTCCTCGTGCTCGACGTTGACGCACTCGACCGGCCCGATGCCCTCGGGGAAGTCGAAGACCTCCGGCTCGCTGAACGGGGCCGTGGTGAACCAGCCCCGGTCCTTCTCCCAGACCACCGGCGGGTTCAGACACTCCTCGATGGTGGTCCAGATCGAGAACGACGGAGCGAAGTCGTAGCCCTCGACGGTGAGATTCGCACCGTCGCGGACACCGATCTCCTCGATCGTGTCGAACAGCTCGTCCGCGGCGTACCGGGCGAAGACGTCGGAGAGCCCCGGCTCGACGCCCACCCCGACGAGCGCGAGCCGGCCGGCCTCCTCCCACGCGGCGGCGCGCTCGAACTGCCCGTCGCCGAGCTTGACCCCGCACTCCTCGTACGGGCGCTCCGGATGCGGGGAGGAGAGAGACATGGCCATGTCCAGATAGTCGACGCCGGCGGCCAGCGCCGCCTCGAACAGCGGCATCACGAACCGGGGGTCGGTGGCGTTCACGAGGATGTCGCACCGCTGCTCGGCGAGGAGCGCGGTGACCGCCTCCTTGTCCGAGGCGTCGATGCGCAGCGCGGTGAACCGGGCCCGCTCCCCGCCGAGCGCGGCCACCGCGGCCTCGGCCCGGGACAGGTCGTAGTCGGTGACGATCATGTGGTCGAAGAACGAGCGGCGGGCGGCGATCCTGGTGATCGCCGTGCCCACGCCACCTGCGCCGACGAGCAGTACGCGCATGGCGGATGTGCCTTTCGTCGATGAGCCGGGCCGTGCGGCCCGATGCCCTTGGATTCGTCCATGAAAGGGGCGTACTTGAGTAACGTCAACGCAGTTGGCATAAGCTCGGGTCCGACAGGTCCGCGCAGGGCGCCGAGCCCGGAACCGGACCGGAACGAGGCAGGAACCGGACCGGAAGAGGAGGGCTCCGATGGCGAAGGAAGTGGTTCCCGAGGACGGGCGCCGACGCAGAAGGCCGACCAAGCAGGGCGTGGTCGTCACCCAGCACCTGATCGTCGAGACGGCGCTGCGCATGCTCCACGAACACGGCCGGGACGGACTGACCGTGCGACGCCTGGGCGTCGCGCTGGGCGCCGACCCGAGCACGCTCTACCGCTACTTCCGCGGCATCGACGACCTGACCCTGGCGATCGCCGACGAGCTGATCGGACGCGCGATGCGGGGATGGCGGCCCGGTGGGGAGTGGCGGAAGGACCTGCGCGAGGTGGGCCTGCGCATCCACACCGCCTACCTCGCCCACCCGGAGGCCGCGGTGCTGACCGCCAGCCGGGTCAGCGGCCGGGCCAACGAGATCGCCGGCGACGAGGCGGTCCTCGGCATCCTGCGGTCGACCGGGCTGCCCGACCCGGACGTCGTACGCATCTACCAGGCGTTCGTCGACCAGGCGCTCGCCTTCGCCGCACTGGACGCCGCGAGCCTGGCACTGCCCGAAGCGGCACGGGCCGCCGACGAGCGGGTCTGGCGCGCCACCTACGCCCGGCTGCCCGCGGAGACCCACCCGAACATCGCCGCCACCGCGCCGCTGCTGGTGGCGAGGATGAACGACAGCGCCTACCCCACGGCGCTGGAGATGCTCCTCGACAGCGCGGCGGCGAGCGTCCGGCGCGCGCGGCGCGGGAGCGGCCCGGACGACGCGGGCGTCGACCGGGACCGCTCGTAGGCGGCCGCACGGCTCCGTGTGGCGGCCCCCGGGGTCGCGGCGCAGACTGGCCGGAGACGACGGCGTCCCGGAGAGGCCTGGAGCGATGGGCGAGTACGCGGACCTGCCAGGTGTCAGGACCTGGTACGAGACCGAGGGGACCGGCGACCCGCTGGTCCTGCTGCACGGCGGCTTCTGCACCAACGACACCTGGGGCGCGCAGCGCGCCGACCTCGCCGCCGCCTACCGAGTCCTCCTGCCGGAACGGCGCGCCCACGGGCACACGGCCGATGTGGCGGGGCCGCTGACGTACCAGGACATGGCCGAGGACACCGTGTCCTTCCTGGAGCAGGTCGTCGAAGGGCCGGCGCATCTGGTGGGCTGGAGCGACGGGGGAGTGGTCGCGCTGCTCGTCGCCATGGCCCGGCCCGACCTCGTGCGCAAGGTCGTGGCGATCGGCGCCAACTTCCGTCCGGGCCCGGAGTGTTTCGTCGAGCCGTCGATGCTCGACGCGATGACGCCGGAGGGGCCCGACCTCGCCTTCTTCCGGGAGCTGTACGAGCCCGTCGCACCGGACGGCGCGGGCCACTGGCCGGTGGTGGCCGCGAAGGTGATCGACATGTGGCGTACCCAGCCGACGCTCACGACCGAGGAGCTGGCCCGTGTCGTGGCGCCCACCCTGGTCATGGTCGGCGATGACGACCTGATGACGCTGGAACACACGACCGCCCTTTACCGCGCGATCCCCAACTCACAGCTCGCGGTCGTGCCCGGCGCGTCCCATCTGGTTCCGCTGGAGAAGCCGGCTCTCGTCAACCGCTTGATCCTCGACCATCTCGCGCAGGACGCGGTGGAGACGATGATGCCCGTCAGGCGAGCGGAAGCGGGGACCGCCGACGACACGGTGCTCTGACCGACACCGGGCCCCGGAGCTCAGTCCTCCGTGCAGCTGAAGTCCCGCGGTGAGGTCCGCAGCTTGCCCAGCAACCGGCGCAGCGCCCCCTGATCGCGTTCGGACAGGTCAGCGAAGAGCTCCTGCTCCGCCGCGTCGAGGGCCACGTCCGACGTACGGAGCTGCTCGGTCCCCTGCGGGGTGATCTCGACGATGTGCCGGCGGCGGTCCGCGGTGTCGCGCCGGCGGCGTACGAGATCGCCGCCCTCCAGATCGTTGAGGAGGGCGACGAGGACGCTGGGATCGACGTCGAGCCGCTCGATCAGCGCCTTCTGCGTGACCGGCCCCTCGGCGAGCTGCAGCAGCGTCATCATGTGCCGCGGAGTGAGCCCGGTGGCCGCGAGCGCCTTGTGGATCAGGGTCTGCGTCGCATTGCCGTGGTAGGCGAGCAGGAAGCCGAGGCGTTGGTCCGGAGACATCGACGGTCCCGCGGATTCCTTGATGGCCCTGTCCTGAGCTGGCATTCCCCCACGGTATCAGGGCATCCATTGTGGAACGAAGAAAATCGTTTATAGTCATCAACGATATATTCAGATCCATCATTGATGATCCCGAGGTAACCCATGTTCATCGCCTACGCCGTGGTCGGCGTCCTCCTCGCCCTCGCCATCGGCGCCTCCGCCGTGCTGACGTTCACACGCAACGAGGCCATCACGGCCTCGATGGGCAAGGTGGGCGTTCCCGACACCTGGTTCCCCCGGCTCGCCTCGCTCAAGGCGGCGGGCGCCCTCGGCCTCCTGATCGGCCTCGGCGTGCCGCTGATCGGGTCGGCCGCCGCCATCGGCGTCGCCCTGTACTTCATCGGGGCCGTCGTCTTCCACGTGCGCGCCAAGGACTACGAGATCGCCCCGGCCGTGGTGCTCGCCCTGCTGGCGGTCGCCGCGTTGGTCCTGCGCGTACTGTCCGCCTGAGCCCCCGGACGCCGCCGATCGCCGCGCCCCCGGCCCGGGGTGCGGGGATCAGCGGTTAGCGAGATGTGCGCATTTATGCTGGCTCGATGCGATCTGCTCCATGGTGGGCGTTGGTCTCCTCCGGCTGCGCCCCCGTGCTCCTGGTCGGTTCCTGGACGATTGCGCAGCTGCGCCAAGGCCCGGAGTACGACCCCGCGAGGCACACCCTGAGTGTGCTGGCCGCCTACGGTGCTGCCAGCTACTGGCTGATGACGGGGATGCTGCTGGTGCTGGGAACGTGTTACGTGGTGACGGCGAACGCGCTCCGGCAGGCGGCGCTCCCCGGACGGGTGGCCCTGGCCGGCGGCGGACTGTGCGCCCTGGCCCTGACGTTGGTGCCCGCACCGAGCAGCGGCGGGGCGCTGGAGCACGGGGCCGTGGCCACCCTGGGCCTCCTGCTGCTGGCGGTGTGGCCTCCGCTGGCCGCCGTCCGGGGGAGGAAGCCGGTGCCGTGGGGCCTGAGACTCGATGTGTCCCTCGCCGCGAGCGCGTTGATGTGCGCGAGCGCTCTGTGGTTCCTGGCGGAACTGCAGAGCGCGGGGGCGCCCGGCGTCGCCGAGCGCGTGGTGACGTTCGCCCAGGCGCTCTGGCCGTTCCTGGTCGTCGTCTCCTGCCGGCGGAGCACGGCCTGACGGGCCGCCACCGGAATCCGGGGCGACAGCAGGCCGCCGCCCCGGAACCCTTGCCTCAGGTCGGCTTAGGTGAGCGGCTCGACCCACACATTGCGGTAGCGGATCTTGCTTCCGTGGTCCTGGAGCTTGATCGCCCCGGCCGTCGGACCCTCGGCCGCCCCGCCGCCGGTCGCACCGTCGACCGCCACGTCGTCGTGGACGGTGACGCCGTTCCACACGACGGAGATCCGAGCGTCCTCCGTCTTGTTGCCCGAGGAGTCGTAGCGGGCGGCGCGGAAGGTGATGTCGTACGTCTGCCAGGTCTCCGGCGCCGTGGCGGCGTTCACGTCCGGAGCCTTCTTGGTGTAGATCGCCCCGGCCTCGTTGTCGGCGAGCGTGGTGTCACCGTACGAGTCCAGGATCTGCACCTCGTAACGCTCCTGCAGGTACACACCGCTGTTGGCCCGGTCCTGGCCGGTCACGTCCGGCGGAAGATTCGGCAGCCAGAACTCGACATGCGCACGGAAGTCCTGGAAGCCCTGCTTGGTCCGCAGGTCCCCGCCGGATATCTCCATCTCCCCATCGCTCACCGGCCATTCGGGTGTGCGCCCGTCCGGATGCTGCCAGGCCGCCTGGTCCGTGCCGTCGAAGAGCTGGACACGGGCGCCCTTCGGATGGACGGTGATCATGTCCAGGTTCACATGACCGGTGTCGCCGCTGTCGTACGAGTACGTGATCGTGTTGCGGCCCTCGCGCAGCTCCAGCTGCTCGGTCCCCGTCGACCAGGTCTTCCAGTCGGTGGTGGACAGCAGCTCGATCTGCCGCACCTTCTCACCGTTGACGTGGACGCTCACCGTCTTGGTGCCGGGAGCCGGGTTCGGCCCGTTCGAGTAGCGCAGACCCACGTCGTACGTATCCGCCTCACCGGCCTCCACGTCGAAGGTGACCGCCGCGCCCTCCTCGCCGAAGTTGTCGACGAAGCCGCCGCCGGAGTAGCCCGCGTGCTCGGTGTCGACCCCCGCACCTCCGGTGAGGGCGCCCTCCTCCGCCTCGTACTGGGTGGCCGGAGGCTGGTCGCCCGGCAGCGAGTTGAGCGTGTACCAGGCCTCCGTGCTCCACAGCTCCGTACCGTCGGCGGAGCTGAAGGGGCGCGGCGAGCGGACGTGGACCACACGGTTCGCCTTGAGCCCCGGGATGGTCAGCGTGACCTTCTTGCCGTCCTCGGAGAGAGTGGCCGCACTGACGGCGAGCGACTCCTCGTCGATCTTGGGCCCGCCGTACTGCGGCGTGGGGGCGTACGTCCACTGATCGACCCGGTAGCTCTCGGCGAGCTTCGCGGCTGTCTCCTCGGAGAGCGGCTCGGTGTACTCCAGCTCGAAACCACCGGGCTTCGCGCGCATGGCCAGGATGTCGAAGGCCTTGTCACCGCTGGGGGAGAGCTTCTGGAGCCCGTAGGTCAGCTTGCCCTCCTGGCCCCAGTTGCCGCCCGCGCCGAGCCCGCCGGCGTAGATCGCACCGTCCGGGCCCATGCTGATCCGGTTGACGCCGGCCTCCAGGCCCTGGGTGAAGCGGAAGACCGCGCCCTGGTACTCGCCGTCGACCTTCTCCAGATAGGCGCGCTGGATCCCGCCGTACGTGACGTCCCCGAACAGCATCTGCCCGGCGAACCGGCCTTCGGTCAACTGGAGCGGTGTGCTGGGGGAGTTGGCTATCTCGTTCTGCGGCAGCCACAGCACCGGCTTGGTGACCGGCTTCGCGTCGAACGGCCCCGCCGGGTTGGTGTAGTGGTTGAAGAACCGGTCCTGCTTGATGTGGAGCAGCTTCGAGGAGGGCAGCCAGCCGCCCTGGTTGTCGAGCACGAACATGTCGCCCTCGGGCCCCCAGCCGATGCCGTTGGGCGTACGCAGGCCACCGGCGACGTAGTCGACCTCACCGGTCTCCTTGTTCACCTTGATGGTCGATCCGCGGCTCGGCGCCGGCTGCGGATCGGTCGTCGCCCCGCCCAGGTCGATCGCCACGGACAGGTTCAGATAGAAGTACCCGTCCCGGTAGAGCAGGCCGAAGGCGAACTCGTGGAAGTTCCCGCCGTACGGCCAGGTCGCGACCGTCCGCCGCTCATCGGTCACATCGTCGCCGTCGGAGTCGGTGAGCTCGGTGAGCTCATGCTTCTGGGAGACATACAGCTTGCCGTCGACGGCCTTGATGCCCATGGGCTCCTTGAGTCCCTCGGCCACCTTCTTCGCCGTCACACTGCCGGGACCGGTCTCGCCCTGGACGCCATCGAGGAGGTAGACCTCTCCGGTCTCGTTGTCCGTGCCTCCCCAGGTGGTCACGGCGAGCCGGCCGTCGGGCAGCCAGTCCATCGCGGTGACCTGCGGCTCGAAGCCCGCGGGACGCAGATCGGTGAGCGCGTAGTCCGGGTGCGTCGCGGTCAGCGGCAGCCCGTCGCCGGGGGAGTCGAGCGCGCCCTCGCACTCCTTGCGGCCCGGCGCCGTCACCCGTACGACATCGGCGTCGGTGCTCAGCACGGAGTTCGGCACGACGGCGAAGTCCGCGGCGCCGGGCGGCTTCCACTCCAAGGTGATCTGCTGGCCGCCCGTACGGTCGAAGTGGTCGATCCGCACCGCGTGATGACCCTTAGTCAGCTCGACGGAGCCGTCCTTGGGGTCCGCGCCGTGCAGCCCGTCGTGGTCGATGACGGTGGAGTCGTCGACCCGTAGCCGCGAACCGTCGTCGCTGGTCAGCCGGAAGGCGTACGCACCGTCCTCGGGCACGGTGAGGTTGGCCGTGATCTCGGAGACGAAGTGGTCTTCGAAGCCGAAGTCGTCCGGCGAGCTCCAGTCGATCTCGGGCATCAACTTGTCGACGTTCGGCGTCTGTCCGGTCTTGATGTCGCACAGTTCGCTGAGGGGGACCTGCACATCGAAGACGCGCAGGGTGACGCCCGGCTCCTGCGGCGGAAGTTCGTCCCGCGGCGCCGGCGCGGCGGCGGCCGGCACGGCGGAGAAGGCGCCGACGAGGAACGCGGAGACCAGCAGACCGGTGAGATGTCTGCGGCAACGGTGGAGCGGCCGTGGATGCATTCTTCCTCCTGGCCCCTCGCGGCGAGGGGCACGTCGCGGCGGTGGGTGGGGCCACCCGGCGCCCGGGGGTGAACGTTCGGCTCGTGCGGTGGGGCAGCGCATGCTCCGGACAGGGGCTCCGGTGGCTGCGCCGAGAACAGTAGGAGGCTTCTACCGGCGGCGTCCATACTTCGTCACCACAGTGTTCAAAGTTCGCCGGTGATGATGCAAAGTGCTCAAACGCCTTGGTGTACAAGGCATCTGGCTGTCAGTCAGCAACAACCAGAAGCCCGGACACCACCCCTGGTGTTCCACCACGAGCTCGCGCACCCGCCCCCGCCGGACGACATCGACGCGGGGCAGCACCCCCCCTCAGCCGAGGCCTGTGCCCCTACGCGCCCGGCTCCGCCGCGCACTCGAGGTCCCGCACCGGGCGCTTCCCGGTGGTCAGGAACCTCGTCACCGAGTCGTTCGCGCAGACGTTGCCGTCGAACGGATAGACACCGTGCCCGCCCTGATCCGCCGTCACCATCGTGGCCCGTTGGCCGAACGCCCGCCGCAGCTCCAGGGCGCCGGCCAACGGCGTCCCCGGGTCGCGCTCGTTCTGCACCATGAGCACGTTCGACGGCCCCCGGTCACCGATCCGCACCGGCGGCTCGACCGGTCCGGTCGGCCAGAACGCGCACGGCCCGATGCTCGCCGTGGAGCCACCGAGCATCGGATACCGCAGCCGGTCGACCACCACATTGCGCTGGTACTCCCGCACCGTCCCCGGCCAGCGCGCATCACCGCAGATCACATAGAAGCGCGCCGCCATGAGGTTCTCCAGGTTCGCCGGCAGCGGCAAGGAGGGCGGCAACGGCCGGTCCGTGTCGAGCGCCTTCCAGAACTCCGCCAGGTGCGGCATGAGGGCATCCACGTACAGACGCTCGAACGTGACCCCGCGGAACGCCGTCCCGTCGACACCCTGGACCGGCTTCCTCTCCAACCGCTCCGCGAGGTCGAAGAACTTCGCGGTCACCTGCTCCGGCGTGCTGCCCAGACCGTACTCGGGGCGCGCGGCCGCGAACTCCGCGAAGTCCGGGAACCGGTCCTCCAGCCCACGGGCGAACAACCGCATGGCCGTGACGTCGTAACCGCCGGGACCCAGGTTGCTGTCGAGCACGACCCGGTCGCCGCGCCTCGGGAACATCGTCGTGTACACCGCACCGAGGTACGTGCCATAGGAATGGCCGAGATAGGAGATCTTCCGCTCGCCGAGCGCCGCCCGGATCCGGTCCATGTCGCGCGCGGTGTTCGCGGTGGTGATGTGCGGCAGCATCCACGCCGTCCGCGACGTGGCGCACTGCCTCGCGACGGTCCGCGCGTACCCCGCTTCCCGCGCGACGTCGGCCGCGGTGTGCGCGTACGGAGCGAAGTTGCCGCGGTACTGCTGCTCCTGCGTCAGATCACAGGTCACCGGCGAGCTGCGGCCGACACCCCGGGGATCGAAGCCGATCACATCGTAGGAGTCCAGCACCCCCCGGGGCAGCCCCGAGGCGGCGAGAACGGCCGGATAGTCGAGCCCCGAACCTCCGGGGCCGCCAGGATCGGTCAGCAGCACACCGCGGCGCTTCGACGGGTTCTCGCTCGCCAGCCGGGAGATCGCGATCTCGATCCGGCGACCGTCCGGGCGCCGGTAGTCCAGCGGGACGTCGAGCGTCGAGCACTCCAGACGGGGCGAGGAGACGTCCTCGGGGCACGGACCCCACCGCACGGCGTCCGAACCCGCGCCCACGGCTCCCGGAGTCGCCGCCACCGACGCCCCCGGCATCGCGGCCGCCACCGCCACCGCGCCGGCGGCGAGAGCGAGCGACAAGGATTTACGCATCTGAACTCCTCCTGGAAAGGGCGCACGAGGCGCCGGAAACGCGGGCTCGCAGCGCCCGCCGCTGACGGTGTGGCGTACCAGCGGTCATGAGGGCCGCCACCGCCCTTCGGCCCTCACCCCCTCGGCGACGCCGAGGAGCGGGCCCGTCCTCCCGGACCGGTTCGGACCGTCTCCCGCCCGCGGACCACCCCGTAGCCGCCGGCCCGCTCGACAGCGGACTCCCGGCGGATGTGCGCCCAGCCACCGCACACCACCGAGAGCAGCGCGACGAGCCCGAGGAGCACCATCGGACCGGCAGAGCCGCCCGGCACCCGGCCGAGGAGACCCCACAGCAGCTCCGCGTCCCGGTCGGGCAGACCGCGGATCACCGCCTGGGAGGCCAGGGCCGTCACCACCATCCCGGCCGCCTCGAGCACCACCAGGCCACGCTCACGCATCGCGCTCCTCCGTCCCACGTACGGTCCTCTCGGCACGGGGACGAGTCTGTCCGCGCGGCGGAACCGGGCACATCGGCCCCGCGGCCCGAAGCGACACCGACCAGAGACGAGACGCCCGTACGACTCCGGTCCAACGCGCATCCGCCCTGGGGCTGACTCACCGGCCCTACGGCTTCGCGATACTGAACGGGTGAACACGGACGGCGCGCCACGGCTCGGCTGGTGGCAGCAGACCTGGCGGCTGGCCGCGGCCGCGGCGCTGAGCGTGCCGATCTGGCTCTACGTCGGAGTGCTGCTGCACAACCAGGGCGCCGGACCCGACCCCTGGTTCCGCATCGGCGATCCGCTCCTGGCCCTCGCCTGCCTGACCGCGCTGTTGTGGCGGCGACGCTTCCCGCTGGCCGTCGCCATGGCGGTCACCATCGCCTCGACCGCGTCGGCGCTCGCCACCGGCGCCGCCCTCCTCGCCCTGGGGTCGATCTCCACCCGCCGCCGGCCCGTGGAGATCGGGGCCGTCGTCCTGGCGTACGTGACCGCGTCGCAGTTCGCAGACGGGTTCTACCCGGTCCAGAACCCGCCGGGCACGTTCTGGTTCCAGCTCACGTTGCCGGCCCTGACCGCGGGCATCGCGGTGGCCGTGGGCATGGCCGTCGGGGCGCGCCGCGTCGAGGTACGGTCCCTGCGGGACCGCGCGGAGAGCGCGGAGCGGGAACAGACGGCACGGGCGGCACAGGCACGGGTCCTGGAGCGCAACCGGATCGCCCGCGAGATGCACGACGTGCTCGCGCACCGGATCTCCCTGGTCGCCATGCAGGCCGGAGTGCTGGACCACCGCGGCGACCTCAGAGCCGAGGAGAACCGGCTCCTGGTCCGCGGTATCGCCGAGGGCTCCCACCAGGCTCTGGAAGAACTGCGGGACGTCCTCGGCGTGCTCCGGGCGGACCCGGGCCACCCCGAACCGCCACAGCCCTCCCTCGACCGCGTCCCCGACCTGGTGGCCGACGCCCGCTCGTCGGGCCTGGACGTCACGCTGACCACCACCGTCACGGGAACACCGACCGACGTCGTGGGACGGACCTGCTACCGCGTCGTCCAGGAAGGACTGACCAACGCCGCCAAACACGCTCCCGGCGCACCGGTCCACATCACTGTCGAAGGCGGCGCGGGCGACGGACTCGGCGTCAGTGTCCGCAACTCCCCGGCCACCACCGGAACCGCACAACGGCCACCGGCATCGGGATTCGGCCTGCTCGGCCTCACCGAACGCGTCGACCTCGCCGGCGGAACCCTCCACCACCGCCCCACACCCGACGACGGGTACGTCCTCACCGTGCGACTGCCGTGGCCGACCCCCACCCATGAAAAGAGGACCTGAGTGGACAGCGAGCGGGAGCCGGTGCGCGTCGTCATCGTCGACGACGACCAACTGGTACGCATGGCACTGCGCCTGGTCATCGACGGCGAGCCGGACCTGACCGTCGTCGCGGAGGCGGCCGACGGGAAGGCCGCGATCACCGTGGTGGACGAACACCGGCCGGACGTCGTGCTGATGGACGTACGGATGCCGGTCCTCGACGGACTCAGCGCGACCCGTGAACTCCTCACCCGGCCCGCGCCGCCCCGGGTGCTGATGCTGACCACCTTCGACTCCGACGACCTGGTGCTCGGCGCGCTGCGGGCCGGAGCCCTCGGGTTCGTCCTGAAGGACACCCAGCCGTCGCGGATCCTCGACGCGGTGCGGACCGTCGCGGACGGCAACCCCGTGCTGTCGCCGGCCGCCACGGCACGGGTGATCGCCGCGGCCACCGGCCCGCAGTCCTCCCACGCCCGTGACGCGTCCCGCCGGGCCGCACGGAACCGGCTGTCGGCACTGACCGAACGGGAACGCGAGACCGCCGGGGCGATCGCGGACGGCCTGGGAAACCCGGAGATCGCCGAAAGACTCCACATCAGCGTCGCGACCGTCAAGGCGCACACCGGCAGCCTGTTCTCCAAGCTGGCGGTCCAGAACCGGGTGCAGATCGCGCTGCTGGTGCGCGACGCGGAGGACTGACCCCGCGGCAACGCCCCGAGCGGGCCGGGTCTCACGTGGGTCGCGCAAACGACGAAGGCAAGGAGAGAGATCTCCTTGCCACTCTCAACTTATAGCTCACCGGGGGGCTTGCGGCAAGGCCCGGGTGATGGCGCAGAATCGTCGGCCGACCGCTACCACCTGCGGAATCGACGGCACGACGTGCGCGTGTCGGTGCCGACGTACCGGGGGCGCGGTGACGTCGAATCCGGGTGGGACCGGTCGTGCGGTTGCGGGGGTACGCCCCGCCGGCCCGGGCGCGGCTGTCGCAGGGCTCGCCGGAAGGAAGACGACCAGGGGATGAGAACGTGCCCGACGAGAAGAACGTGCCTGATGAGAAGAACGTGTTCGACGAGAAGATCGACAGAGAGCGAGACTCCGGTGACGCGACCGGCCACCGCGGTGCGACGGCGTACAGCAGCCCCGGAGGTGTCGCGATGACCGAGCGGTACGTGGTGGATCTGCGGGAGGTCGACGAGACGCAGGTCGCGGTCGTCGGCGGCAAGGGCGCGCATCTGGGCGGACTGTCGAGGATCGACGGCGTCCGTGTGCCGGGTGGTTTCTGTGTGACGACGGACGCCTTCCGGCGGGTGATGGCGCAGGCTCCCGCGCTCGACGGTCAGCTCGACGAGCTGTCGCGCGTGGACCCGGACGACCGGGAGGCGATCCGCACGCTCAGCGCACGGATCCGGCGCACGATCGAGGAGATCGCTGTGCCGGGCGACATCACGGCGGCGATCACGGGCGCGCTCGCCGGGCGCGGTGAGGAGACCGCCTACGCGGTGCGGTCCAGTGCGACGGCGGAGGATTCGCCGGCCGCTTCCTTCGCCGGGCAGCAGGACACGTACGTGAACGTGGTCGGGACGTCGGAGGTCCTGCGCCATATCAGTCGTTGCTGGGCGTCGCTGTTCACGGAGCGGGCGGTGGTCTACCGGCGGCGCAACGGCATCGACCACCGTGCGGTCCGTATGGCGGTGGTCGTGCAGCGGATGGTCTTTCCGCGGGCGGCGGGCATCCTGTTCACGGCCGATCCGGTCACGGGGAACCGGAAGGTGGCCACGGTGGAGGCCGGCTTCGGTCTGGGTGAGGCCCTGGTGTCGGGTCTGGTGAACCCGGATGTCTTCACGGTGCGGGACGGCGAGGTGGTCGCTAGGGCCATCGCCGCCAAGCAGCGAGTTGTTCGTCCGGTGCCGGGTGGCGGTACGCGAGAGGTGGCGGTCGATGCGTGGGAGCAGGAGCGGCCGGCGCTGACGGATGAGCAGGCTGTGGGTCTGGTGCGGTTGGGCCGGCGGATCGAGGCGTACTTCGGCTGCCCGCAGGACATCGAGTGGTGTCTGGTGGAGGACGGGTTCCGGATCGTTCAGAGCCGCCCGATCACCACGCTCTTCCCGGTCCCGACCCCGGTGCGTGTGGCCGGTGATGGTGATGGTGGGAACCGTGTCTATGTCTCGGTCGGCCATGGGCAGATGATGACCGACCCGATGCGGCCTCTGGGGTACTCGATGTGGCAGCTGACGGCTTTGGTGCCGATGCTGGAGGCCGGTGGGCGGCTGTTCGTGGACGTCACCGAGCGGGTGGCTTCACCCGCGACCCGCGAGGGTTTCCTCGAGGCGATGGGGAAGGGTGATCCGTTGATCAGGGATGCTCTGGAGACCGTCCTCGGCTGTGGTGGCTTCGTCCCGTCGCCTGTGGGCGCGGTGCCGCCCGGCGGGCCGCCGCCCGCCGGTGCGCCTGCCCCGGTGGAGACCGATCCGGTTGTCGTCGCCGGGCTGATCGAGCGCAGTCGGGCGTCGGTCGAAGCCTTGGAGCGGGAGATCCGGACGAAGACAGGTCCGGCGCTGTTCGATTTTCTGCTGGAGGCTTTCGATGAGCACAAGCGGGTGCTGAGCGATCCGCTGAGCATGCGGGTGATCATGGCGGGGATGGAGGCCACATGGTGGCTGAACGACAGGCTGTGGGAGTGGCTGGGCGAGAAGAACGCGGCTGACACGCTGACGCTGTCCGCGCCGGACAACATCACGTCGGAGATGGGGCTGGACCTGCTCGACGTCGCGGATGTGATTCGCCCGTGGCCGGAGGTGGTGGCGTTCCTGCGGGATGCCGCGGGCGCCGGGGAGGCTGGGGGTGCCGGGGACGGGGGTTTCCTGGACGACCTGGCGAAGCTCCCGGGCGGGGCCGAGTCGCGCGAGGCCATCGTCGCCTACCTCGACCGGTACGGCATGCGCTGTGTCGGCGAGATCGACATCACCAGGCCGCGTTGGGGTGAGCGGCCGATCACGCTGGTGCCGGTGATCCTCGACAATGTGCGGATCTTCGAGGCGGGTGCGGCCGGTCGGCGTTTCGGGGAGGGGCGGGAGAAGGCGCGCCGGAAGGAACAGGAGGTGCTGTCACGCCTGCGGGCCCTGCCGGGCGGCGAGGGGAAGGCTGATGAGACGAAGCGGATGATCGATCGGGTCAGGACGTTCATCGGGTACCGGGAGTATCCGAAGTACGGGATTGTCAGCCGGTACTTCGTCTACAAGCAGGCCTTGCTGGCGGAGGCGGAACGCCTTGTGGGGGCCGGTGTGCTTTCCGAGGCTGAGGACGTCTTCTACCTCACGTTCCAGGAGTTCCACGACGCCGTGCGCGGGAACCGGGTGGATGACGGGCTTGTCGCACGGCGCAGGGAGGCGTTCCGTTCGTATCACGCGTTGACGCCGCCGCGGGTGCTCACGTCGGAGGGTGAGGTCTTCACCGGGGCGTACCGGCGTGACGATGTGCCGGAGGGGGCTCTGACCGGGCTGGCGGTCTCCGCCGGGACGGTGGAGGGAAGGGCGCGCGTCGTCCTGGACATGGCCCGGGCCGATCTCGAAGCGGGTGACATCCTGGTGACGGCTTTCACGGACCCGAGCTGGTCGCCGCTGTTCGTGGGCATCGCGGGTCTGGTGACGGAGGTGGGAGGCCAGATGACCCATGGTGCGGTCATCGCCCGGGAGTACGGTCTGCCGGCTGTGGTGGGGGTGGAGCGGGCTACCGCGCTGGTCCGGGACGGGCAGCGGATCCGTGTGCACGGTGGGGAGGGGTACGTGGAGATCCTGCCCTGACGCGCCGTACCCGGCCCGGGCTGGGCCGGGTCAGCGGTGGCTGTGGTGGGCGGTCCGGTCCTGGAGGATTTCTTCGATGGATTCGGCGCGCCAGCGTGCGAGGAGTTCGTGGAAGGCGACGGCGCTGTGCGGGTAGGCGAAGGCGCCGTTCGGCCGGCCGCGGCCTTCACGGTTGTAGTAGCCGGGGGTGCACTCGGCGTGGAACCACGCGTGGTCGGGGGCGTTTTCGGCCAGGACGGCGATCCAGGCGTCCTCGGCCTCGGGTGAGGGTTCGATGAGGGCGCCCGCGGCTTCGGCGGCCGTGATGAGGGCGGCGGCGTGGACGGCCTGCTCGTCCAGGATGTGGGTGAAGTTGACGCTGCTGGCGTTCTGGAGGGCGCCCATCTGTATGAGGTTGGGGAAGCCGTTGCTGGTGAAGCCGTGGAGTGTGCGCGGGCCCCGCCGGGCCCAGCTGTGCAGCAGCTGGACGCCGTTCCGGCCGTGGACGGGGAGTTTGCCCGAGCTGATGCCGGAGGTGCCGACGTTGAACCCGGTGGCGAAGATCAGGCAGTCGAGTTGGTAGGTGGTGGGGCCGACGGTGACGCCGTGTTCGGTGACGTGCTCGATGCCGTGGGTGTCCGCGGTGTCGACCAGGGTGACGTTGTCGCGGTTGAACGCCGGGTAGTACAGGTCGGAGAAGGTGGGGCGTTTGCAGGCGTAGCGATACCAGGGCTTGAGCTTCTCGGCCGTTTCCGGATCCGTGACGCTCTGTTCGACGCGGGCGCGCAGCTCGTTCATCTTGGCGGCGTCGGCGGCCTCGTAGGCGGCTTCGAATTCCGCTCGGTCGCTCTGCCGGCGGAAGCTCGGCAGGAGCTTCTCCAGCAGGCCCGCCGACTCGGTCCACCGGTCGGCCACGAGATCCTGGCCGGCGTCCTCGCCGGAGACGATGCGGAGGTAGTTCTCCCGCCGCCCGCGGGCCCAGCCCTCACGGTCGGCGCCGACGTCCCGGGCGGTGGTGCGGCGATTGGCGCGTACGTCCACGGTGGAGGGGGTGCGCTGGAAGACGTAGAGGTGGGCGGCGTCCTGGGCCAGCATCGGGATGACCTGGATGCCGGTGGCCCCGGTGCCGACGATGCCCACCCGTTTGTCCGCGAGGCGGGTCATGCCGCCCTGCGGGGTGCCGCCGGTGTAGGCGTAGTCCCACCGTGAGGTGTGGAAGGTGTGGCCCGTGAACTTCTCGATGCCGGGGATCCCGGGGAGCTTCGGGTCGGTGAGCGTGCCGGTGGCGTTGACGACGTAGGTGGCCCGGAAGGCGTCACCGCGGTCCGTGGCCACGATCCATGTCTCGGAATTCTCCTCCCAGGTCAGCGAGGTGACGCCGGTGGAGAACAACGTGTCGGCGTAGAGCCCGTACGTGCGCGCGATTCGTACGGCGTGGCGGCGGATCTCGTCACCGGGGGCGTACTTCCACTCCGGGACGTAGCCGGTCTCCTCCAGCATCGGCAGGTACACATGGGACTCGACGTCGCAGTGGACGCCCGGGTACCGGTTCCAGTACCAGGTGCCCCCGAAGTCACCGCCCTTCTCGACGAACCGGACACGCTCCACGCCCTGTTGCCGCAGGCGCGCCCCGGCGAGGATGCCGCCGAACCCGGCGCCTATGACGGCGACGTCGACGGTGTCGTGGCGGGGGCCGCGCCTGTCCGGTTCCTCGGTGTAGGGGTCGGCGGCGTAGTAGCCGAACTCGGCGTCGGCGTCCCGGTATTGGGCGGCGCCGTCGGGCCGGACGCGCCGCTCGCGCTCGTGGCGGTAGCGCTCGCGCAGTGCGGCGAGCTGGTGGGGGTCCGGGACTTGAGGAGTCGTCATGCGGGGCCTCGATCCGATGGTCGGGGCGGCCCCGGGCGGGCGACCCGTCCGCTACGGTAGCAACTACCGGACAGCGCTGTCCGGTTGTGGTCCGGTGGCGGCGACGACATCCGGCCAAAGACGCACGCACACCGCCGGCCCCATCACCTGAGCGCTGCCGACCCGACTCGACACGGCCCGTCACGTACCCCCGCCCGCCCGCCCTTCCCCGAGAACCCGCACCGTCGACAGGAAGAGAGCCCCTCTCCATGCAGCGAACACCGGCCCGGTCTCTTGCCGTGCTCGCCACGATCGGCGCACTGCTCCTCACCGGATGCGGCGCCGAGGCCGGCGCCCCCGAAGGAGAAGGGGCGCCGGCCTCCCCGGACAGGACCATCCGGGCGCAGAAGCACATGCAGCTGACCCGGACGCACACCGAGACGGGAATGACGTTGCTGGAGGGCCCCGTGTTCGGCAAGGACGGCGGCCTGTACGTCGTCGATGTCACCGCGCCCGAGGGCAAGCCCAAGGTCATACGCGTCGACGTCGCCAGGAAGACGTCCCGTGCCGTCCACACCGACGGCGAAGGGGCTTATACCTCGGCCCAGTTCAGCCCGTACGACCAACGGCTCTACCTCAGCGATTTCGCGCACGGCGAGGTGGTGAGCCTGGCCCCCGGCGGCGGCGACCTGCGGACCTTCTTCTCCGGCGAGGTCGACGGAGCGCGGATGAACCCCGATGACATCGTCTTCGACCAGGAGGGCAACCTCTACGTCAGCGACTCACGCGGTCTGTCCGAGGGCGCGGCGCACGGGCGTCTGGTACGGATCGCCCGCGAGGGCGGGAAGGCGACCGTTCTGGCCGAAAACCTGGCCGCACCGAACGGGATCTCGTTCGACGCGGACCACCGAGGGCTGTGGTTCAGCGAACTCACCGAGAACCGGATCTCCTACCTGCGCCTCGACGAAAAGGGCGGAGTGATCTCCCGGCACACCGCCATCCGTGTGGACGGCGGGATCGCTCAGACCGACTCGATCGCCGTCGATGCGGACGGCAATCTCTACCAGGGGCTGCACGGGCGGGCGGCCATGGCCGTGTACGACCGCCACGGTGAGCGGCTCGCGACGGTCGAGGTCCCCTCGCGGGACGGGGACCTGGAATCGGCGACGAACGTGGCCATCACGCCCGGCGGGACGAAGGCGTACCTGACTGTCAGCGGCCCCGCGGGAGGCTACCTGTACACCTTCGACGCACTCGCGAAAGGCATCCGGCAGTCCAACGGCGGCTGACGCGCCCACAGTTCAACCGCCGAAGGGCCGCACCGGCCCCACCTCGACACCGAGCAACCGCCAGGCGGCCAGCGCCCGGTGCTCGCGCTGATCACGGGTGGGGCCGATGACGGCGGCGGACACCATGGCGACCGAGAGCACGAGGTCCTCCGCCGCACCCAGTCGATGGCCGGGGGGCAGTTGTCTGCGCAGCGCACGCTCGACGCGCCCGGACAGGGCCAGGGCGTGCGCGCGGATCCCGGAGTGGCTGCCCGCCCGGTCGGCGTGGAGAAGCCCGATGAAGGCGGCCGATTCGGTGAGATGCCACGTCAGCACACCGAGCACCGCGGCGAAGGAGGTGTTCTCGGCCTCGGCTGCCTGCTCGATCTGCCGTACGTTCTCCTCCAGGACCGCGGTCACCGCGGCGGTCCGGTCGGGGAAGTGGCGGTAGAGAACACCCTGTCCGACCCCGGCCCTGCGCGCTACCGCGGACAGCGGAGCCTCCAGCCCGTGTTCCGCGAAGATCTCCCGGGCGGCGGCGACCAGGGCGGCCCGGTTACGGGCGGCGGCCTTGGGCCCGTCGTTCGCGGGTCGCCGCCCGTCCGGTTCGGTCTGCTCGGTCACCCGGGAAGGGTACCGGCCGGGCCGATGCGGCTTCCCCGGGTCTGCACCCAGCCGGCCGACTGCGGGGGAGGGCTGGGACGGCCGCCGGTACGGGCGGGCCGTGCCAGCTGCTGTCGTTCTCCGGGCCCAAGTCGAGCAGCCGGACATTCGCGACCGTGCGGACACGACGTCGCATCGCCGCGGCTGGCGCCCGGCCGTTGCCCGTGTCGATCATCTTGAAGATGGCCATGTGCTGCGCCAACGACTTCGAAGGGCGGCCTCGGAACCATCCTCGCACGCGCGGCGGTGGTCCCGCCCGGTCCGCCTGGGAGGGAAGACGTACACGGAGACGTCGCCGCCCATCAGGAAGGGCCCGGTGCGGACCACCGCATCGGAACCGGGCGTCACCACCACGGGAAAACGATCCCCCGCACGCCGGCGCAGCCGCGACGGTCACCTTGGCGGTCGGCGCTGACCTGTTGTGGGGGATGGGATGAGTGAGGGGCCCGTGCCACGGTGGCACAGGCCCCTCGCTCCCATCTGGAACTACGCGTTACGTGCGTCCGGCTGCGGTAGTCAGCGGACGACCCAGCCGCGCTCCGCGTCGAAGTAGGCCGCCTGGCCCTTGATGGTCGTGATCCCGTACGGGCCGCCCAGGTTCTGGTACTCGCCACTGGCCCAGCCGGCCTCGATGCCAGCGTGCCCGCCGCCAATGTGTCCGTTCTCCCCGTTCGCGGAAGCCGGGGCCGCGGCGACGAAGCCGGCTGCGGCGACAGCTGCCAGGGTGATCGCAATACGACGGATCATGAACGTTCTCCTTCGTGTCATCGGCATATGCCTGCAAAGCCACCTTGACCATCAGACCAATCGACGGCGTACGCGGCACGCGGAGATCCCGCCGCAAAGAACCTGATCGGCTGCCTGCGGCCCCGCCCGGGCCCGGCTTCTTCGTAGACCGCGAGGTCAATCCGACCTGCCGCGTGAGCGGGGATCGGCCGCGATACCTCGAATGCGGAACGTGCCCCCTCGCCAGGGTGCTCCAGCACGCCGCTACCTGCACCATCGGGTCACCTGTCAGTGGGCTGTTGGTGGTCTTGGCGGGTCGGGGTGAGGAGCTGCTGTCTGCACTGTGGGGGTTGGTCCGTATCGGCCCTGGAGGATGTCTGGTGGTGGTTCTTCAGGGGTGTGCTCGTGTGTGGGTTTCCGCTTGTTCCGTGTAGACGGATTATCCTCGGGTGGATGGCGGGCTGTGGGTGGCGTCCGTCGGCGTTCCGCTGCGGGGTGTCGAGTTGGGTCTGGTCGAGGAGGAGGGCCGTGAACTCCCGGACGGGTCCGATCGGGTGGGTGAGATCCACGTACGTGGTCCGAATTTGTTCCTGGAGTATCTCAACAGGTCGGATGTCGCCGCTGGGGCGTTCGCCGAGGTCGGCTTGGTTCGTGTGGGTGACATGGCGGTGTGCGAGCCGGACGGGTGCGGGTACGTACGGATTGTGGGGCGCAAGGCCGGCGACCTCGTCAAGAGTGGTGGGTACAAGATCGTGCGGGGGAGATCGAGAACGTCCTCATGGAGCCCCGGCTGTACGCGATGCCGCGGTGACGGGCGCGCCGGATCCTGGCCTGGGTGAGTGGATCGTACCGAACGATGCAGAACAGCCTCCTGGAGGAGGGGTTGGCGGATCATGTGGCCTCGCGACTCGTCCCGCGCAAGCGTCCACGCTTTGTCCGCTACCTCACCGTGCTGTCGCGCAACGACGTGGGCAAGATCATGAAGAGAGCCCTCCGCACCTGGGCTCGCATCTGAGCCCGGCTCTGGGCTCGGCCGGCTCTCTGCTTCCCTCACTACCGTGGCCGGTCCGGGGGCTGGCTCCCTGGACGATGCGGGGGCGAGGCGCGTGGCGAGTCCAGCCGCGTCGCAGTGTGCTGCCTCAGCTATCGCAGCACCGCCCGCTGTGAAGCCGGGGCGGAGGTGAGTGGTGTGCGGGGCGACGGGGAAGGGGGCGACTGCTGCCTGGCTATCACCCCGGTGGAGCTGAGCGCGCCTTGGGTGCCCGGTGAATCCGTGGTGAGTCGCGGCTCGGCGGTGCGGGTCAGGGGTGTCGCCCTGCCTGTGCTGCCGCCTGGAGCGCCTGCCTCGGCCGACATGGTCGCCGAGCCGGTCGGGCCCGTACAGGCCGGTTTCAAAGATCAGCAGCGCTTGTCGGGGAGCTGCTGGTCGCTCCGCTCGGTGTGGCGTCCAGCAACTCCTGTGTAGCGGACTGCTGTTCGTGACGGGTGGCAGCCGGATGCTGGCGGGCATGCTCGCGTTCACCCGACTCCGATGCGTGGCCCGTGAGTCGGCGCTGGTGGCCGTCGTGGTCCTGCTCCGGCTGGTTGTGCTGCGGGATCCGGCGGCGGGCGGGTGTCCAGGGTGTCGGGGTCGGCGGGTGCCGGGGCCGGGGTGCCTGGCCGTCTGATCGCCATGGCTGGTGGCGGTGGTGGTGCCGGTGTCGCGGGGGCAGGGACCGCTCTCTTCTGGGCCGCCGGGGTCGCCGACCCGGGCTTCACGGCCGGGGCGGGGGCTGGGCCGGTTCCGGGGTCAGGGCTGGGGCCGCGGGGGTGGGTACGTGCGGGAGTGTCGCGAGCCGGGACACCTTGGTGGAGCGGCCGTGTCAGGGGCCGGCGACCGCGCCGGAGCGTGCCCGCGTTTCGCCGACAGTTCTTGATCTTGTTCCGGGGGGATTTGTTCATGAGAGTGGCTGACCCCTGTCTGCGTAGGGTTGGTGCCGTACGCGGGATTGCCGAAGCCCCTGGTTCGGGCACCGAGGAGAGCTGTTGATGCTGAGCCAGGATGTGCTGCGCTCCACGCGCCTGGCCGGTTACGGGGCCGTGAGCACTCAGCTTTCCTTGCTGAGCGACTACCGGCTGGGGGAGGTCGTGGCAGCCGCTGCCCCGCTCGGGTCGGGCATTGGCGGCAGGTCGGCAGAGCTGGACATCGACGGAACGCGTGTCTTCGTCAAGCGGATCCCTTTGACGGACATCGAGTTGCGCCCGGAGAACGTGCGGTCGACGGCGAACGTCTTCGAACTGCCGATGTTCTACCAGTACGGGGTGGGCTCTGCCGGGTTCGGTGCCTGGCGGGAGCTTGCCGTGCACACCATGACCACGAACTGGGTCCTCGGCGGCGAGTATGCGGGATTTCCTCTGATGTATCACTGGCGGGTTCTGCCCGATTCCGTTCCAGAAGGATTCATCGACGAGTTCGGGGGCCTGGAAGGGGCCGTCGCGCACTGGGAGGGATCACCCGCCGTCCGTGGCCGGCTGGAGGCCATCGGCCAGTCCTCCTCCAGCGTGGTGGTCTTCCTGGAGCACGTGCCGCACACACTCGCCGGATGGCTGGCCCACCAGCGTGAATCCGCGGTGCCGGACGACGGAAGCAGCTCGCCCTTGCCCTGGGTGGAGGAGGCCCTGGTCAGCGGAGCTGCCTTCATGAGTTCTCGTGGACTTGTCCACTTCGATGCTCACTTCGACAACATCCTGACCGATGGGCGCCGGCTCTACTTCGCTGACTTCGGACTTGCCCTGAGCTCTCGCTTCGATCTTTCGGCGGACGAGTCCACCTTCCTCGCGGACCACTTCGCGTACGACCACTGCTACACCGGGAGCCACCTGCTCCGGTACCACGTGCTCGACGGCGTGCGCGGTGACACGGAACAGGAAGCCTTCCTGCACGACTGGGTCGCTGACCGGCGACCTGACGGCATCCCGCCCGAGATCACAGCCATCATCGACCGGCACGCACGCCCTGCCGTGGTCGTGGACTCCTTCTTCCGCCGTCTGCTCACCGAGAGCAAGCGGACGCCTTTCCCCGTTACGCAGATCGAGCGGCATACGGGCGCCGGCGCCGCGCCCCCGGGGTGATCGTGGCCCTCGCCCCGGCTGTCAGCGACCGGCTGTCATGCCGCTGCCTGCCGACGGTCTTCTCGGCGTACCTTTCTCGGCCGGATGGTGGGTGCCGTCCAGGGGCCGGTAGGTTGACGGGGGGTGGAAAAACATTCCTGTGCCTACGGCCACCTGGATGTTTCCCGGTTGGTCGAGCGTCTGCAGGCGGAGTACGTCGAGATCTACGGGGCGCCGGACGACAGCCCGACCGAACCGGGCCAGTTCTCGCCTACCCGCGGGGCGTTCGCGGTGGGATACGTGAAGGATGCGCCCGTCGCCATGGGCGGCTGGCGTTCGCGTACGGACGGCCGTGCGGAACTGAAGCGCATGTACGTCATCGATGAGTGTCGCGGCAGAGGGTATTCCCGGTCTGTTCTGGCGTGGTTGGAGGAATCGGCCGCCGCGGCAGGAGCTCCGGCGATGGTTCTGGAGACGAACCGACGGCACCCTGCGGCGATCGGTCTGTACCGCTCGTGCGGCTATACCGGCGTTCCAGGTTTCGGCTACTACGCCGATGATCCGCTCACCGTCTGTCTGGGCCGGGCGCTGCCGCCTCACCCTGCCCGACCGGATGAGCGCTGACGGCATCGTGCACGGGCGGGCGGTTCTTCTCGAACCCTGGTCGCCTCCCGCCTTACGGCCGGGCCATCCACCAGCGGTCCACCAACTGCCCGGGTGGAGGCAGGTCCGGCAGACTGCGCGTACATGAGCTCACCAACCCCGGGGTCTGCGCAGACTCCGGTCTTCTGGCGCGGCCCCCGCCAACCACATCCACCGTCCCGGCAACTGCCGGCCGCTGGACTTCGTCGTGTCACTGCCGGTGGCCGCGCCTGTCGTCCCGGGAGCGATCCCTGCTTCGAGTCTCTCGTTTTGCCGGATGAGCGGAAGATATGTGCACTTCTCGGCTGTGTGTTCGGTTGATGTTCTGGGAGCGGCAGCAGGAAGAATCGATGGCATGGTGATGTGCAAGAAGTGCGGTGCACGGAAACGACGTTGGCCCCGTTCCTGTTTCTGGTGCTGTTCTGGATCGTCGGACCAGGGGGAGACGGCCATGGACGCCGCCGAACTGGCCGTGGAGGCGGGGTTGCTCGGATGGGTCGGGCGAGGCGCCATGGGAGTCGTACGGCTGGTACTGCGCACGATCGGTTGACCGGCCCGGTCCCCGGTACCCTTTCGCACGAGGCATGTCGTCGCTGTGGCCGTGTTGCTGGTCGTGCGTGCGTCGGGGCTGTGAGGGTGAACCGGTTCTCGCCCATCGCGATCCCTACGTGGCGCGGCGCAGTGTGGTGCCGCGGCCCGGCCGTTCGGGTACCCGCACCGCGGCCCGTTTCATCCGGCTCGCCGACCGGTTGGGCATTTCCGGTCGTGACTCTCGTCGACACCCCGGGTGCCGCGAGCGGCCCAGTGGCAGAGGTGACCGGCGCGCGGGCCCTGCCGTCGCTGAACTCTTCACAGACGTCGTCACGGCCCGCATACCGGTGACGACGCTGCTGATTGGGGAAGGCGGCTCAGGCCGCGCACTGGCGCTCGCGGCACCGAGTAACACCTGGGCGAGCCCGGCCAGCTACCTTCTCCGTCACCGCACCCGAGCTCGCCACGGCGAAGTCCCTTAGCCCGGGGGAGACGTCGGCGTACACACCCAGGTGTTCCTGGCCGCTCGATAACGCAGGCCGTCCCCGCACACCGTGGGAGGCCCGGGCCGGGCTGAGCTCCGGACTGATTGGACGCTCTGCCCGCGCCGTGAAGCTGCCCGTGCCGTGAAGTGAAGGGAAGCTGCCCGCGCCTGCCCGTGCGTGCTTGCCGCGTCCTCGTTCGCACCCGCGCCTGCGCCCGTCCACGGGGTGATGTTGAACTGGCCGCCTCGTCGTGCTTCGTCGTGTCTCGTCCTGCTTCGTTCCACCCTGGCGACCTGTCGCACCTGTGGTTCAGCGTGCCGGATCAGGCCAACCGACCACTTCGCGTCATCATCCGGTGACCGAGCAGCGTTGCGGGGGCGGTTGCGGATACACAGGGGGTCGGAACGAGACCGGGGACGGTGCGGGGGCAGGCGGAATGCTGACCATCAACGTGGGGGTGCTGCTCGCCGTCGTTCTTCTGAGGCTGCGCCGCCGTACCGAGGCACGGTACCGGAACGACGAGAAGCTGACCGTGATCATCGTGCTCGCCCTCGGCGTTGTCATCGCCCCGACCCCGGTCGGCGAAGGCATCCTCGACGCCCCGGGCCGGCTCGCCACCGGTATCACCGACTCCAGCCGCTGACCTCTTTCCGGAGCCGCTCGATGGCCGATCGCCGCCCGCAACGCCGCCGCCCCGCACGCCGTACTGTGCCGCGCCGCCGACCTGCCCGCTCCCGCCAGCAGCGGCAACGGCAGTGGTATCGGCAGCGTGATGCCCAGATGCTGGTCATCGGCGTAGGTGTCCTGGCCGCGGCGGTGATATGGGCGGCGGTGTCCTGGCTCGTGGCGAACTGGTGGTTCCTGATCGTGCTGGGAGCGATCACGCTGGTCGGTGGGGCGGGGTGGGTTCACCGGCGCAGGCAGCAGCGGGTCTGGGACCGGGTGCGGCAGCAGGCACTGCGCTTCGGCCTGATGGAGCTGGACAGTCTGCACCACCGTGACTTCGAGTACGCGGTGCGCGACCTGATGCGCCGTGACGGCTGCACCGACGCCCGGCAGATCGGCGGGGCCGGCGACAACGGCGCCGACGTCCTGGCCACCGACCCGCTGGGCCGCAGCTGGGTCATCCAGTGCAAACACCGCAAGGACGGCGACCGCGGTTCGGCGGTCGGTACCCCTGACCTCCAGCGGGTCAATGGCACCGCCCGCCAGCTCTACGGTGCGGACATCGTTCTGATCGTCACGAACGGCCGGTTCTCCGCGCGGTGCGGGCCTCTGGCCGTGCAGCTGGACATGCACCTGGCCGATCGGCGGGTTCTTGCTGCTTGGGCCGGGGGCTCGCACCCTTTGTGGGAGCTGCTGCCGAGGATTCCCGCACCGCGCGCTGGCCGCCGCCGGAGAGCGTGAGCGAGAGGCACGCGGAGGGCACCGGGCCAGGGGCCAGGCCTGGGCAGGGCAGGGCGGGGGCGGAGGCTGGTGAGGTGTCCGTGGTCGTCGTCGAGGAGGGACCGGACCCGTTGACGTACGGCTTCACGCCGGTTCTTCCGAACAGGGTGCGAACGAAACCCACTTGGCCTGGTCCGCTCCTGACGGTCGTGTTTGTTGCTGCGTTCTGACTGACAGGAGACCGAGGCCGGCAGGCGCATCGATGCTCACGAGGTCCGGTTCCGGCCCACGTTCCGTTTCCGTGAAGCGTACGCAGGGTGTGACGGCCACCGCGTAGCGAACTGGGCCTCTCTGCGTCAGAACAACGGGCCTTCGGCGCGTTCGCCTGCCCCGTTGCTCGCCCACCACAGATCGTGGTCCTCCGCGCCGGTGCGAAGTCCACGGGCGGCGACGTCGTTCGCGTTCTCCAGGCTGCTGGTGTCGTGGCCCCAGGCGTTCAGCGCATCCAGTGCACGGTCACGTCTGTGTCGGTCTGTGCTGGTGCTGAGCAGACGGTGGGCGAGGCCAGCCGGCCTGTTCCGGTGCCCGGTGAGGGCATGGTGCTCTGCGAGGGGGACCGCGGCGACGAGGACCGCGTCGCGCAGCTTCGCGTTGTCATGGGTGAGGAAGGGGCGAACGGCGCGGAAGATCACCGGGCGCAGGTCCCGGAAAGCCCGCATGTCGGGGCATTCGTCGAGGAAGCCCTCCCCGAAATCCGAAATAGCGTTCACCCATGGCGACGCGCTCGTCGTCGGCGTCGTAGGCAGTGGAGCCCAGCCGGTCCAGCAGCATCTCGCGGGTTCGGTGGCGCAACTGGAGGCCAGCCTCCAGGGCGTGTTCGCCTGCCGCGGTAGCCGGGTGGTTCAAGATGGCCGCCACGTACAGCGCTACGGGCACGGTGGCTTCGTAGATGCTGTTCTGGTGGGTCACCGCGTTGAATGCGTCCCTGGCGGCTGCCGCCCTGACGGACGGGCTGGGATCCAGGAGACGCGTAAGGCGCGGCCGGCAGGAACGGAAACCCCCGACGCCCCGACGCCCCGACGCCCCGACGCCCCGACGCCCCGACGCCCCGACGCCCCGACGCCTCGGACCCCGGCGACGACGCCGCGCACCACCGCACCCCGGCACACAGGCAAGGAAGGCCCCCAACCACTCCCGGTGACCGCCGTACGAGTCAGAGGCACCATCCCTGATCCCCACTCCGCTACCCCGACCGCCTTCTCGCTCTGCTACCCATGAAACGGATCCGGAGCGCCGACTCCGCGGCACCTGCCACAGATACCCAAGACGCCTCCTGGGAATGCCCGGCACAGCAGGGCCCCTCCCACACCCGGACGGAGGCTCCTCCAGGACGAGCGTGGTGCCGGGGTCTCGGGTAGCGTCGGACACGGCTCAGGGAGGCGTGACGACGATGCAGGATCGCGGTGAGCGCACCGTCCAGCGGATCGTCGAGGCCGCCGGAATCGTCTTCGACCGGGAAGGCTACGCCGGCGCGACGACCCCGGAGATCCAACGCCTGGCCAACGTCTCCCGCGGAGGCTTCTACCACCATTTCGCATCCAAGGAAGACCTCGGCGACGCAATCCTGTCCCACCAGCACGACTACTTCCAACAGGTCTCCGAACAGATGGCGGCAGGCCCGGTTCCCGAGCTCTGGCTCCAAGCCCTGATCGACATCAGCCACCACTACACCGCCGGCATCCTGGAAGACCCCGTCCTGCGGGCCGCCGTACGCCTGTCCATCGAGCCCGGCCCATACCAGACCGCCGACAGCTACGCGGCATCACTGGGGGCCGTCACCACCGTCCTCGAATCCGCCCGGGACGCCGACGAACTCCAGAACCACGTCGACCCCGGAGAAGCCTCCCGGACACTGGTCGGCTGCTACAGCGGCGTACAACTACTCGCCCTCGCCCTCGCCGAACGCGACGCCCTGCACCAACAAGTCAGCGCCATGTGGGCCCTGATCATGCCCGGCCTCGCCCGCCCGCCCGTCCTCACCCGACTACGCCTGGGCCCACCACGCCACCCCGCAGGCACAACCCGCCCACGCTGAACCCGGGCCGTAAGCCACACCGCTCCGCCCCTGTCACCGCACCATCGGTCATGGGCGCGGTCCCGGAGTGCCCAGCGGTACCGCGTCGCCGGGGTTTCCGCCGCCCAGGGACGCCCACCCGTGCCGGGCTGCCGTCTCCACCGTCCGGGCCGAGTCCGGTCGGCGCCCCGGGACGATGCCCGGCCCGTCAGGGTGCACCACGCCCAGGAGACCGGCCGGCCATCCCACCGGGTACGGCAGCACCGGCACCGGCTCCTACCTCGCCGAGCATGTGGCACGTCCATGTGCAGCAGTTGATCCATGAGGTGATGTCAGGCCTTCGCCTGTTGACCAAGGTGTCTTTTGCTCTGAGCCCGGGGTGTCTGCCCAGGGAACTTGCCTGACCCAGGTGCGTTCGAGAGAGACCATCGTTGGCGCTGTTGTCGCCGGTTCCGCCGATCTGCTGGGCGGCCAGTTGCTCCAGCGCGTAGCGCAGTGCCCGCTAGGCGAGCGCCGCCGACACTTCCGATACGGCCATGACGCCGGCGACAGCGAGAAGCGGGAGGTTTACAGCTTGCGCTTGCCTGGCCGTTGTTCCGTGTCCGCCGGGAGGAAGGGTGCGGTGAGAGTGGGCGCCGCGCGGTTACTTTCTCGCCCCGGGAGAGGGGAAGCAGATGGGATAGGACACGGTCGGGTTCGGGATGCGGCTGTGGCTTCTCCGGTCGAGGAACTCGCGGTCCCAATGGCCGGCTCAGATTTCTGACATGCAGCTCCTCGCCGAGCACACGGCCCCGATGCTTCGTGGTCCACTGACGGCTTGCCAGCCCTCATCTTGAGGGCTGGCGCACCTCGGGTAATGCGTTGCCCAGGCGGTGGCGCACAACAGATCAGCACGCGCATGAGTCATCCTTCCCGTCGCCCCAACCCAGGCACAGACCTGCCCGGCTCGAATTGCGCCCGCCGTAACCAAATCGGCGCCACTGCGGACATCGAGGGAGAGGGACGGCGGGTGACCATCGATGAATCGGGGTGGGACGGTGATCAGCTGCACGGCGAGCAGCGCAGCCGCTACCTGTCGATCGGATCAGTCGCCATCAGCGACGATGACGCGGAGCCCATCGTCGCTGAGATCCGCAACGCCGGACATGCGCGCAAGATGGCCCGCAGCCTGTTCGAGGAAGGGCCGCGTGCTCTGGGACCGGCGCTCTTCGACTGGCTGCTGTCGTCCACCGTCGCCTTCACCTCCCATAAGAACCGGGACCAACAGGTCACCGTCGACGACTTCTATGAGGTCGTGGAGGAAGCCTGGGCGCGTTCCCGTCGGCGCAACGTCACCGAAGCCCTGGCGCTGCTGCGCACCACCCGGGAGGAAGCCGTCGAATGCCACCAGGATGAGCACGGGCTAGACGCGGTTCTCCCGCAGGCACTGGAGCCCCTGATCCAGGCCGTTGCCGCCATCACCGCGATCTGGTTCCCGGAATCTGGGCAAGGTCAACATGCTGGTAGACGATCAGAGAGCCCTATCCGGTACGAACCTCGACGACATCGAGGCGGAGCACGTGACCGTGGGTACCCCGAGTTCCGCTACCTGTCTAGGGGAGTGCATCTGGATCACCCCCTGTGAGGGCAATCCACGCAGCGCCCCTCGCTGCAGCTAGCGGACCTGATCTCGGGCGCCGGGTTTGCCGTGGCGCAGCGCCACCACTGACTCGCCAACCCTGTCGGAGAGGGCCTGTACTCCGTTGTGGTGCCCCTCATCGACGTGGCGGGCATGCTTCCTCACAATAAACCCACACGGGTGGCCCACCCGGCTCCTCCAACATCCTGACCTTAGGGATCGGGAGGATTGCAAACGTTCCGGAGATGCCGGGGCAACCCCTTTCCCCTGAGGCTCGGTTGGGTGGTCCAGTCGACTGGGGCCTGGTGTCCGAGCCGTAGTGCAGGATGAAAGCGCTGCGCTTCACGCGCCCACGGGGCGCCAGGGCCGGGATCTGCTGCATCAATGGGAGTGTGTTCGAGCGTCATTCTCACCGTCACGATGACGTCAATGTGGTGATGTCCGCGCTGGGGACGATCCGCGGTGCCTGCCGGTCCTGATCGCATGGGTTGCGGACTTGCGCCGGGACGTGACCTCGGCGCTGCGGGAGGCCATCGCGACCGGAGCGTGGCAAGACGATGTGCGTGTTCGCAGCGCTGCGGCTCACTGGCGGGAGGAACCCCGCTTCCAGGTCTTCCTCGAGCACGGGCTCGAGAAGCGCCGAGACCGTGGCCCCAAATATGAGCACCTGGACGCCGCTCTGCTGACGTCTCCCGAGACCCGCGCCGCCCTGTACCGGGTGAGCGCAGCCGAATGCCCGCAGCATTGCCGCACGCAGACCGGCATATGGACGACTACCGCCAAGCGCTGTTCGGCTGGTACGCCGTCATCCAGCACGCGCACGCCTGTGTCATGAGGGCGGCACTCTGGTTCGCCGACGCACAGCTGTCCGATCCCCGCCGGCCCGAGGCCTTCACCGACTGGATGACCGGAGCCGGGCGCCGACACAGCAACAGTGCCGTCCAGGAGACGGAGCCTGCTACCCAGGGGGCTTTGCGGGAAATCATTCTGATGATGCGTGCGTGGAGCCCGCACACCTTCGAAGCCATGGACGTAGCTTTTCAGAAGGCCGGGGGCGAAGACGCATCTCACGCCTGGGGCGGAGGCTTCGAGCCTGCGGGCCGGCACGAAGCCCGGGCGGCCGCGGAGGCACTCGCGAGTGTCCTGTCACCAGAGGAACGCCAGCAGGTCCGGGAGGTGATCGACGGGATCGAGCGCGACGACGAGGACCGCGACATGGACCTCGCGAAGGACAGCATGCTGGCCTGCACCAGCGACGGCACAGCCCCTACGGCGTCGACCCCGCTGAGCGCGAGGACTGCACCACGGCCCGAGGCCGCGTGTACGAGGAAGCCTCCCGGCCCTGGGGCGGGGGTGTCGACCGCAAGGCCGACGCTGCCCGGCTGGCCCGGTTCCTGTTCGGACCCGTAACGACCGATTCCAGGCAGCCCTTGCCACGGCCCGAGCCGGTGTCGCCCGGGAAAGCACCGAGTCAGCGCCGCAGGTCTGGCACGACAATGCCGAAACCCTCCGAAAAGGCCCGCGAAACCGCAGGACTCGATCTCCACGACGCCGCCGGCCACCTGGGCATCAAGCCCGCCACATCGCGGCGCTTCGAACAGGCAACGGGCAAGCTCCCCGGACGGCTACCTCCAGCTCCTTACCCTGACCTGCACCCAGGCAGGCCGCACCACTCCCGCCTAGCATCCCGCAGACCGTTTCCCAGCCGGTGACCTCACTGCCGACCACCCTGCCCTAGGTCGCCGCCACACACCTGCCACGGCCCTACCACTCTGTGAGGAATCTCCGTGTTCGACGAGATACATCACCGGCCCTGCGGGCGCCCCACCAAGTCCGGCACTCCCTGCCGCACGTAGTTCTCCGGTCCGGGATTCGCCTGCAAACTCCACGCCACCGACCACGAGAAGGCCCTCGTGGACGCATACCGGCAGGGCCTGGAGACCGGCCGGGCGAAAGAACGAGAGTGGAGACAACGCGCAGAAGCCGCCCAGGTCGGACACCTTGAGCGCCAGATACGAACCCTCCGGGAAGAACTCGACGCCAAGAACCGCCGCTTCAACGTCGATGGCGACCAGACCGTCACCGTCGACGGCTACGGATACAGCTGGAGCGGTCCCGGCACGCTCGACGTCGGCGACCGGGTGATCCTGCCGGAAAACTACGTCAGCGCCCTCAGGTACGGCTCGGGCCCCTTCCTTGGCACCGTGACCGAACTCGGCACCACCTACACCGGAACCCTCAGCAGGATCATCTCCAGAGCCCCGCCAACCCTCGGCAGACCGGAAACCACCAGCCCAAGCCACCGGCATCCGAACCAACCAGCGGAGGCCGGCGTGTAACGCGAGCGCCACCACGCTCCTGAACGACATGCTCGACCGGCTGGGAAAGGGGAGCCCCTGGCCGCTGGACCTCGTCGATTGCCTCCGAAGCGAGCGGGTTGCGTGTAGGTGCGCCCCGACCGTCCCTCGCCCGCGGTATCGGGGGCCCAGAGCACAGACGCCCTCCGCCCGGATCGCGTGACACCGTGCGGGAGCTTCGTCGGCCAGAAGGCCCACCAGACTGGTGGGCCTTCTGGCCGACGTGAACGTGGCCGCGCGGAAGGCTCAGCCAGGTCGGGTGCCTGAGTTTTCGCATGTGCCTCCGGGATCGGTGACGTGCGTCATACCGTTGCTGTCGCAACAGCAGCCGGGGCAGGGGAGGTTCCAATGGCGGTGAACGGTACGGAGTACCGCATGTGGGTGCGGCTGGCCCAGCATGAGGATTTACCGGAGGCGGCGTTCGCCGCGGTGGTCGACGGGTTGCTTCCTGGTGGTGAGGGCTTCGCTCGGGGGTGGCAGGAGGATGAGTTCAGCCAGGCGCTGCCGTCGTTGTTCGGCCGGGTCCGTGAGCAGGCGCTGCGTGATCGGTTGATCGCGGCATCACCCAGGCGGCTTCCTGATCTCATTCGTCAAGGTGTGCTGGGTTCGCGGGATGTCCCGGCTGTTCTTCGTTGCCGTCCGGCCGACGGTGAGCTCCTCGCTGCGCTGGCATCGCACGACGTTCACCGAAGCTTGGTGCTCGAGCTCCTCGAGTCCCTGGGCCAGGAGGACCTGCTCGGGGTTGTTCTGGCGGCGGAGAGTCCGCAGCCGGGCAGCGATCTGAGTCGGCTTCCGGTGGCACCGGAGTGGCTGGTCGATGCGGTGCTGCGAGGCGGTCTGAGACTGATGGCCGCACAGCTGAATGCCTTCGCGACGGTGAATGCCGAGGGGAGGGGGCGCTACTGGGAGCCGTCGGGGTGGCCGGTCTGGAGCACGGTGGGCATGGTGCTGGAGCGGTGCCCGGACCGGTGGTTGGAGCTGACGCGGAACGAGGGATTCGGGCGGGTGGTCCAGCACGTTCTCATGGACTGCGTGGAGACCGAGAAGCTCTCCGACGAGGTTCTGGCCGCATGCGTGCCGGCCCTGGCACTCTCGGAGTGGGCGGAGCTCCCGACGCCGGGAAAGAGCCAGCGTGAGCGGCTGCGAAATATCGCCCGGCGTGTGGTGCTGCATCCTCGGCTGGCGGAGATGGCCACAAGCGCCCTGCACGAGGCGACCGCGTATTGTGTCAAAGAAGGGAGTCTGCTCCACGCCAAGAAGTTGCGGAGCTTTCGGCCGTACGAGGTGATGTCTCTTGCTCGTGACCTCGCTCTGACCAGCGGCGACGCGAAGAGTCTGGCGAAGGTGTGTGAGGCCGTCGCGCAGCTGCCCCGGCCCACGGCCGTCGAACGCCCCCATCCGTTCGACGGGCCTGAGCCCCTCGCACCGAAGCGCCTCCTGAGCGATGACAACCGTGTCAGCGCCCTTGCGTCCCTGGCCGGCAACCCGCACCTTAAGCGGCGCCTGGTCTGCGATCAGCTGGACCACCTCCACCCGGCTGAGATCCAGTGGCTTCGTACCTACGACGTAGTTCCGGCGTGGCTCAGGGAAGCGGCTGTCCTGCACAAAGCGAGCCCTGCCCAGCAGGAGCAGGAAGTGCCCCGGCTCCTGACGGATGAAGAGCTCGACTCTTGTACGGACCCGGAAGCCGTGATGCAGTCCTGGCTCGATGCAGTCAAGGACCACCAGGGCTCCTTCTTCCACCAGGTTGAGTACGCGGTCATCAGGTCGCGTCACCGCACCGATGCGCTGGTTCGCCAGGTACGTGCCCACATCGTGCTCAGTTACTACGACCAGCCCGTAGCGGCCGATGCTCTCGTACGCATGTGCGGAGGCGACCCTGACCGGTGGAACGCTGTGGCCGAAGAGCTGGCTTCACGGTCGCAGGACGGGTACGACGAATCCTTCGGACAGTTCATCGACCGCATGGACGACCAAGTCGTGTAGCACGTCAGGCCTGTGCCGGTTGGCCAATTCCGCCTTGGCCAACCGGCAGTCGAGTCCGTGTCAGCGCGGTCGTTGACGCTGGAGCACGTCGCTCATCCGAGTGAGGCCCCGTCTCGGAGGTCTGGGCGCGCGACGCCTCTAGCCTGCGAGCCATGGAATCCACTGCGCTGCCCGAGCCGCTGCGGCGGGCAGTCCACCAGCTCGTCTCCGAGGCAGTCCAGAACTGCCAGGAGGTACTGCCGTACACGGAACCCGACCAGGCGCATACCTGGAAGCGGATGACGCTGTACCGGGCCACGGACGCGGCGGACACC
This sequence comes from Streptomyces sp. SID14515, assembly GCF_010548505.1. Taxonomy (NCBI): domain Bacteria; kingdom Bacillati; phylum Actinomycetota; class Actinomycetes; order Kitasatosporales; family Streptomycetaceae; genus Streptomyces; species Streptomyces sp. SID14515. The sequence continues at coordinate 352,985 of NZ_JAAGMH010000097.1, forward strand.
ACGGACATGGTGGCCATGCTGATCGCCGCGTACTGCGAGCGCACCGGCATGTCCGCCGACACGCTGAAGGGCTACCTCCAGGCCGGGCAGCAGGACATCCGTGCGCACGGCACGCAGGAAGAGGACCACGCGCACGTGTCGGGCCTGATGGACAAGGCGCTGTCGTGCGAGGCGATGCGAACGCCGACGAACCGTATGCAGCACCACCAGGGCCAACTCCAGGCTGAGCAGGCGAAGCGCCCCGAGGACGACCCGCAGAAACTGTTCACCGAAGCGTGCCTGCACGGGCTGAAGGCACGGCTGTGTGACGACGTTGACTCGCTGGACAGCTACCTGCCGCCGCAGGCGGCCGCGATGGCCCGCCGGGTGGGAAGCTCTCGAGGTTCCGGAGCTGGCCGCGACGTAGCGCAGGGGGCGCACCGTTGTTGACCTGTCTGGCTCCGGAAGACGGGCCCTGGAGGCATGGCTGGTTTCCCGGGGCCCCATGGTCGTGCAGGCCCGCCTGCCGCAGCGCCGTCTCGGCGGTGTGTTTGGCGGCCGTGGCGCTGGTGTCCCCGGCCACGCGTTCGGCGACGAGCTTGATCAGCTCCGAGGAGTCCAGGCCGAGCAGTCCGGTGAGCTTTCCCAGCGGACTGCTCGGCCTGGCCGAACGCTCCGACCTTCCTGCGCAGTTCGGACCACCGGCCATCGTCGGGGAGGGCGGCGCGGATCTCGCTGAACAGCGTCAGTGTCAGTGGTTCGAGGGCCCGAGTACATCCACGGTTTCAGCTCGGCGACCGACCACACACCGGTGCCGACGCCGTCAGCCGCGCTTTTGAGGTGCTGGATCACCATCTGCAGGACGGATGACTTGCCGGAACTCCAGGGGCCGATGAGCGCGGGGACTCCGCATTCGCTCTGCTCGTGCACCTGGTGGAGAAGTTCGACGGCATGTCGGGCGTACTGCTGGCGCCCCAGCAGGTCAGGAGCGTCAGCGCTCCCGTCGACGGGGGGCATCGTTGGAGAAGAGCTAACCGGACATCGGCCCATCCTGCCCGACAGCGCAGCACCGGACACTGACGGCATATCAGAGAATGGGGGGATACCGGAAACGAGCGGACGAATCAAGCCGACTTCGAGCATCAACTCGATTTATGTGCAACGGAGTTGATGGTCTCATTGTCGGTGGCGCCGCCGAGCGTGAAGGGCCGCCGGGAGACCCCGCCTGGCCCTCTCCCGCGAGGAGCCTTTGTCGTGACCAGGTCGCGACTTGCGCGGGCTTCCTGACCCGAGCGGTCGCCTTCTTCCGCACGTACGGCATCTCCCGCGTCGAACGCGTGCTCACGGACAACGCCTGGGGGCCTACCGCAATGGCCTGGCATCGAGAATCGTCCTGGCCGATGGTCAGGGAGTGACGCTGCTCGTGATCGCCGGGCTCGCGGCGGCGATCTTGCTGCTCTCTCGGCGCGGCCGGCAAACTGCCCCGCGTCTACCGCAGATCAACGGCAAAAGTCGAGCGTTTCAATCGGAACCTGCTCGATGCGGATTTACCAGCAGCTATACATCTCGGACGTCGAGCGGACAGCGGCTTTAGCGGACTTCCTCTACACCTGCAATCGCCACTGCTGCCACACCTCACTCGGCGGCCAGCCACCCATCACCCGCGTCAGCGAACTTGCGAGTCGATCTACCTGAGTGCCGTTCCTCTCACTGACTCCCATTCTCAGCTGCTTGGGCGATCATGTGTCAGGTGTACCTGAATTGGCAGGGAGCGCAGTTCGTCAGAGATGCGCGTAAGGCACCTGGCGATGCCGTCCCGAGTTCCGTATGGGCGATGTTGGTGTTGTGCGCGTGCTGGCGCGTCTCATCACGATGCGCGTGACTACAGCCTTCTCGATGCGTTGCTGGATCTCGGCCGCGTTGTGTAGGCGTTGGGTGTTCTGGCCGGTCAGACGGTCAGTTCGGCGTACTCGTCACCGTCATGGCCTCCGGTGTCGTCGGTGCGGCGCTGGACGGGGATGTCCGTGTGTTCTGATCGCCCGTCTCCAGGTGCAGTGACGTCTACCTGTGTAGCGGGCTCGGCGGGCACTGTCCTCCGGTCAGGTCCGGCGCGTCGGGCACGGCACTGACGGCTCGCTTCGGAGCGGGCTGGACTTCGTGAAGCCAGGAACGCGCGGCCCACAGGGCGCGGCGGATGGTCTGCTCGTCGGCCCCGACGCGGGTGTCTACCCCGATGCTGTGGTTGATGCGCGCATTGGCGAAGCTGTAACTGGCACGGGTGGCCGCGATGATCTCCGTCACCACCGCCGACAACTGCACACGCGGATCCGACCCGGCGTCCGTCTCGTCCCATAACGCGATCGCCGCCTCGTAGTCATCAGCTTCCCGTTGCTCGCACTGGTCGCAGATTTCGAGTTCGCCGTGAACCTCGGTCTTACCGCAGTTCAGGCAAACGAAGCCGTCGCAGGTCGCGCACAGGCTCAGTGCGCTGTCGGCATCGCGGCCCCAGGCGCGTGCCTGAGAGACACACTGGCCGGTGCACGGCCGGTCGGCACAGTCGCTGGGGGCTGCTTCCGGCTGTGTTCTCTCGCCTCGTTCTTCGCGTGCCGACCTCTCTGCCGCCCGGCGTGCGGCAAGTTCACCACTGGTTCGGGCACGGGCCTGCTGACAGGCGGCCCATTCCTCGGGTGTGAGGTGGCTGGAGCACGCGACGACCGGGGCGGGCAGGTCTTCGTGGTACGGCCACTCTGCGGCTTCCCGGAGGCATAAGCGCCCCGTCGTCTTGGCCAGGCGGGTACAGGTCAGCATCCCGCATCTCTCCCATGCAAGCGTCAGGCTGGGCACCAGGGCGCCCAGAGGTTTTGGCTGCGACATCATAGAACCGGGACTGAAAAATTCCCCCAGAGCCAAGGCATCTCACCGCCCTGGCTGCCGGGAGGGAACTGAATGTCCGCGAACGCAGGGCTCCACAGCCAGTGGGTAGGCCTGGGCTCTTAAAATGGTTTCCTGAACAACTGGAACCATATACCGAATACATGGCTGACTTGACGCTTTCTGCCAGTCGGTTCAGCCTCTGGGCATGATACATAAAGCCGCGCTTCCCGGAGTGGAATCCATGGTCATGGATCCGACGAAAGAGCAGCACGCTGCCCACGAGGTATTCGCCTCCGGCCAGGACCTCGCCTTGGTCGCAGGTGCTGGAACGGGCAAGACGTCCACTCTGATCCTGATGGTCGCTGTGACCCGCAAGCGGGGACTCTACGGGGCGTTCAAACGGGCGATCGACGACGACGCCCGCGGGCGGTTGGGACCCAAGGCGGAGTACCGCACCGCGCACTTTCTGGCCTCCCGCGCCGTCGGCCGCCACTACGCCTGATCGGCATCACCCGCGACAGCGACACCAACCCCCGCCAGATCAAGGTCGCTCACGCTACACGCCTGGTGATGGGCATGGTCCGCAAGTTCTGCTATACCACGGGCCGGCAGGTCATGGCCCGCTACATGGCGCCGGTCAACGGCCTCGACAGTCCTGGCCGAGACTACCTGGCCTGCACCCTTTTGCCCTTCGCACATCGCGTGGGAGGACATCATGCTCGCCCGCGGGCCTGGTGCCAGCTGGTCTGTAGGTGGCTCAGGGGTCGCACCCCTCCTCGACCGTGGCGGTCAGGATGTCCATAGCCTCCTGGTGCGTGAGTCGCAGGCTGTGAAAGCTGCCAGGTCCGGGGTCAGGGCTGGAAGACCGCAGGCCGAAACACTGGATCGTGCAGTCGTAGCTGCCTGCGTCGGCTTGCTCTGTACGGACGCACATGTGCAGCGCCCCGTCGCAGTCTGTGACGCCCCAGGTCAGGTGGAGGTGCCGGCGCAGGGCGGCGAGTCTGTGGTGTGGGGGAAGGGCGCGCCGCAGGTGGCACTCGTCGCAGCGCATGAGGTGCTTCGCGCTGCCGGGCAGCTGGAGGAAATCCTTGCCGTGCCCTTCCTTGGTGTTGCAGCTGCCGCACAGAGGACCGCGGATGAGATCGTGAGCGTGGCAGTGATCCCAGTCCGTGGCGGGACGAGGCGTGGGGCACGTCGCGCACAGGAAATCAGAAGCACTCGGCCCGCTCTCCCGCACACGGCCGTACCGGATGCCTTGCAACTGCTGTTGATAGCAACGCAGGGTGGCTGCTGCGCAGGCGGGGCACGTGGTCTTCCAGCCGGTGGAGGTCGGGGTGCGCCAGCCGTTCTCGGGGCTGGAGGCGCCGCAGCTGTCGCACGGGTGGTCGATGCTGAGCAGTTTGCGCTCCTCGGCATCTCGCTGGTCAAGAATGTGAGCGAGAGTGCGCGGAATCATCCAGGTTTCGCCCGCCCGCACCAGTGCGCGCACGGGGAAAGTGCAGGCAATAGAATAGTCCTGATAGGTCCGAAGAAGGCACTCCGGAGTGTGAGAGGCTGGCTGTCGCTTCTTGGGAGACCCCGCCCGGCACGGGCAGGCGGAGCCGAACGCGCTGGTGCGGACGAGCCCTTGCATCTGAGTTCGCCAGCTGGTGTACGCCAAGCCGTCCGGTGTGAGCTGGCCGCCCGCTCCGGGCTCCGGGCTCACGAGGTCCTGGGGGTCCCAGGGCAGTACGGCGACCCTGCGTGCAGCACGTACGACGTCTGCTTGCTGGGTCTGCCACCGACCGGCCAGCTTGTAAGTACGCACCGGCACGTGCCCGATGAAGACGAAATCGTGGGGTGCCCGGTCTTTACGCCTGAATCCCTCAGGAGCCATGGGGATCGGGCAGTCGCGTAGTTCATTGTTCAAGTACCACACCGCCGAGTTCTGACTGATCATCCAGCGAGCATGCCACCCGTCAGTGACAAGACTGTCTCGGTCGAGCGGCCACGTGTCTGTCGTGACTCCGTTGAAATAGAGCGGGTTCGGATTCTGTGAGCTGCGCATTGCTCACTTCGATGGAGCGAATGGCCCTGACGGGAGGTGCTGGTCGGTCGAAGTGCACGTCATTTCAATCGGGCTGCTGATTCTCATCGTCCACCCGATGCCCCCTCACCGCGGGGCCACCGCTTCGCGGCGCTGGAGACGTCACGAGAGGCTGGTGCGCTCATGAGGCCGTGAGCCCGACGAACATGGCGGACACGCACCGCATCACGGCCACGTAGGCATCGGCGTCGAGCAGGAGAAGCTGCTTGTTCGTCATGTTCATCACCGCCTTGTGCTCACGCGCGGGACGCGGCATCTGCCGGAGAGCCGAGCTGGGTGCACCTGCTGGTCATCGCCGCGGTGGACGACGAGCGCCATCACCAGCCAGTCCACCAGGTGCAACCCCCGACGTGACTTGCCCGGCAAGCTGCCCCGCCTGGCCCGCGCAGGCAAGCTGGCCGAAAACCCCGCCCAGTTCACCCAAGGGCTCGGCGACACCCCTGTGGCGCACGCTTTTCGACTCCTGGAAGACGACGCCGAACACCTGGAACGCATGTTTGCCTACCCCCGCAGGTAAGCCCGCTCAGCTGCGGAAACCTGCCTTGTGGCCACAGCCGCAGCTCACTGCGGCATCGGCGTCCCCGCTCCGCTGCACAACTGCGTGCGCAGCATGCTCGCCGAGATGCTGCTCGACCCCATGCTCACCCAGCCCATGGCAGTCCTGCTGCTACGCCTCGATGCCCGTGCACTGCGTGCCTTGGGCTCAGACCTGGCTCCTTCCACGGACGAGCATCTCGCCCTGCCCGCGGGAACGACTGCGCGCGTGCTCACTCACCTCGCTGCCCAGGCATCCTTCCTCGGAGATAAAAGCGTGCGCCACGCCGCATGGAGGTCGCGAGGTACCGCCCCCACCGTGCCCGTACCCGACTACGCCCACTGGTCCGGGCCGACAGTGCCGACCATGCGCATCGTCTCCGCGACCCTGACCCACGCGGGCGTGATGGCGCCACCCGCGGGGACCACGTCGGCTGCCTACGTGGCAAAGGTGCAGCGCCTGCTGGCCGGTGAAGACGCCCCCGATGCCGATGCGGCCTTCCGCCCCATGGGGTGGCACTGCTGAACCTGCGTGACGCGACGGTTGAGGCCCGTCCGGCCTCCGGCAGCCGGGCGGGACTGCAGCCGCTCTCCTCAGCTGCCTGGGCTTTTCGACAGGAACTTCGACCCGCCTCGGTCAATATGCCCGACAAGCGTCGAGACGCCATCACGCTCTACCAGGCGTCCGACCGCCGTAACGGCCCTGCCGTCTTCTCTGGCTTGCAGGGCGAAATCGTACTCTTCCTCGCTGACAGTCATACGTACATCACCGAAAGACGTCCGGAGAAACACGAAAGTAGAGCTTTCGCCCCGTTCCCTATTCCTGTCATCCATACCCCAAGCGATGACAGGACCGGACACCCGTGACCGCGATGGGACGGCACGCGTTGCTGTCACGGTCCTCCGGCCCGGAGCATGCACTATGCCAGGAATATCGAAAGAGGGCATAGAAGGCGACTGTGCAAGAGTGGAAATCGCCTGGATACGGGGGGTGCTGAAATCAAGAGAGTGCCGAGGGACGTGTTGAGGGAGACCGTGTACGGGGGCCCACTGGAATGAAATAGTCAACGACTCCAGCTGGCCAAGGTGTCCCAGCGGGCTCAACGCCCTGGCCAGGGCCGCATCAAAGGCCAAGGTCTCCTCTCCCGGGGCTCTTTCCTCCTCCGGCCACTGACTGATCCGCTCAAGGGCCCGGGACAGGTTGGTCACCACTTCGCGGCCAAAAGGCGTGTCCGGCCCACTGTCCTGCCTGATCCGCGAAAGGATCGGGAAGACGAAGCTGCCGCGCTCGGTGTGTGCCAATCGCACATCCTCTGCGAGGTAGTACCTAACCAGAGCGCTGCGATTTCCGCCCCATGATCTCCTTCGCGGGTTTGCTGTGTAGAGCGCCGAGAGCTCCAGCATTTTCATGCCGGCACTCAACGTTTCCGATGCGCGGAAGAGCCCGGCGGACTCATCGTGTTCCACATGAGTCATACGGAAAAGTAGCCTGTCCCAGCTGATCTCGTTGATCCGCCGGATAAGCTGTGAAGGTGTATCGCCGAAGTGGTCAGCCAGCTCCGCAAGGAACTCACGGAACCGCCGATCGTAATCTCGCATGGTGCTGTTCAGTGGAAGGAAATATACGTGACCTTCTTCTGGTCGGTGAGCAACCGGATCGCGCCAGTACTCCAGAAGACCGTCACGCTGCTCGACAAGATCCCATCCGGAATATTCAAGGAACCCGGAGATCTGCGCAGCGGGTACCGAAGGGGCGAGAGAGCGAAAATCGCTCGGAGAAACCTTCTTCCTGCTCATCGTCCACCTCCGTTTCCCAAAATCTTCACCAGTTCCTTGATGTATTCCGTGGTGAACTCGTTCTCACGCCGGAGAATCACTGTGCCTGAGCGTTGCCCTGCAGCGAGAGGATCCCAGCCCGCAGGATCGGACCACAGCATGATGCCATCCAGAACCAAACGGTCTTCCGTGCTTCTCACCTGTGGAATATCTACGCCTACCGCAAGGATCAGAACGACCAGGCGCATCGGCACGAAGCCCGGCTGCCGAAGCGTGTTGTACTGCTCGGCAGGCAGCTTGACCGAGTAGTCACCGTTCCTCAGCAGTCTCGCCGTATGCCCGCTGCTCGTAGCCTTCAGCTGGACATCGAAGCGAGGTGCTCTGACGGGAAAGGACCCGGACGCCAGGATCGTTACGTCGATGCACTCGTAGTCGAGGTGCGGATCCTGCAGTTGACAGCCTGCGCCGTTGGCGAGCAACCCGAGGGTGTAATAACTCGCGCGTTCCTTGTGCGCGCTTGCGGGAATGCCCGCACGGCGATACTCCGCCTCGTTCACCCGTTGGTCCCCGCTCCAGCACTCCGGCGCAGCTGCATGCCGGCCCCGAGAATTCTAGCCGACCAGCCGCGACTCCATGAAGGCGACAGACCGCAGCCACGTCACTCTGCACCGGCCGCGAACAAACCGGTCATGGCGCGCCGACTGCCCCAGTCGGCGCCCACATGCCTGATCCCAGCCCAACGGTTTCTCTCGGCTCCGCTGCCAGGGGCGCCTGACATCTCAGCCCGACCGGACACCGACCACACCTGCGTAACGTCAGGCTCCGGGGCTTCATCGCCGAACCGCCAGGGCAGGCAGGTCAGTTCTTCCAACGGAGTCTCCGGTGGAAAGCCCGTGTGAGGACAAGGAACCGGGAGTCGACGCCAGCGACCCCGGGACGGCCGTTTCTCGCTGAGGGCAGCGACCGGGCCGCTGTGCTGGTCCAGCCACTGGTCGAGTGGCAAGGACGCCAGCAGGGCGGGCATCTCCCACCCCCTAAAGAGCCCGCCGACCAGCTTCCTTCATGCTTGGTCGGCATCGGCATCCCACGTGCCCCGGAGGCGCCGTCGCTCCCAGGTTGCCAGCTCACCCGCAAGGCGCACTGTCTCCGGGTAGCTCACCAAAGGCGCGATCCGTAGATCGCTGCCGGCCGGTTCCGTGAGCATTCTGCGGCGCGCGGCCCAAGCGGGCGGTGACAGGGAGGGCACGTTCCACCAGAAGGCGGTGATGTGCAGAGCGTCCGCGAACAAGGAACGCCCGCCCGCTCCCAGGCGCCGTTCCAGCGCAACTCGCTCCCGATGCGCTTGAACCACCTCGGGCAGTGCGGCCAGCGACAGCCACGTCGTGTCCGCTCCCCGCAGGTTATCCAGCCACCGCCGGTGCCGCGCACACACTCGCCACCGGGCGACCGGCACGAGAGGCACGTCGGTAGGCCGACGTCGTGCCTGCGCGCAGAGGTCAGCAGAGGTCCACAGGCACTCACCAGGAACAACGGGCCTCGGGGCTGCCGCCTTGTCTGCGAGGACTGCCTCCGGTCGGGTCCGGGGCCGTCCACGCTGTCAGGGAACACGCAGCCGGGCCATCATGTCGGCGAAGGCGGGCGCGTCACCGGCCTGTCCGGAGGTGACATGAAAGGCAAGGGGTCGGCAGTTGCCATCTGCCGCCAGATGGATCTTCGTGGTTAGTCCGCCACGGGACCAGCCGATGGCGTGATCGTCCGGCTCGCCGGCGGAGGCCCCTCTTTGCGGGCTCCGGCCGCGTGCTGGTGGGCTCGCACGATCGTGGAGTCCACCGAGACGACCCAGTTCAGCTCCTCGTCGGCGTCGGCCTGTGCCACAAGCGCGGTGAACAACCGCTCCCACATGCCATCGGCGGACCACATCCGCAGCCGGTTGTAGACGCCCCGCCAGTTGCCGTACTTCTCCGGTAGCTGCACCCACTGTGCCCCGGTCTGAAACTTCCAGGCGATTGCGTCGATCACCTCTCGGTGACCCCGCTTCGGTGCCCCGGTCCGGAATCAACGGCTCGATCCGCGCCCACTGCGCGCCAGTCAACGGCACACCCAGACGACGAGCAGACGACCCGGAGGGGCCGACTACACGCAGCTGGCGTCATCGGTCTGGACGGCAACTGTCCACCAGGAGGTCACTCTGGCAGCCATCGCTTCCGACTCTGACGGAAGAGGGGCGAGACCAAAGTGATCTTCCAGCTCATGCCGCAGGAACTCGCCGATCTCCGCTTGGTCGGCGCCACGCCGGAGCCGCTGCAGGAGAGGGACGAGCATGCAGTCGTACTCGTCTCGCACGTCGTCAGCGACGCCGATCGGATCCCACTCATCGAGCAGATGCCGCAGGCCGTTCTCGGTGACGTCGGTTCCAGGTCGCATCGCTCCAGGGTGCCACCCCGGAACCGCCGTCATCACTCGCCCCACCTTGATCCAAACGAAACCGCCTAGGTGACGCCCGAAAGCCCCCGCACGCCTCAGGGCACCTCCCGGAACGCCTGCTCTGACCGCGTGCGTTCCCAGATTGGATGGTCCAGTGCAGGCACGGCGGGGCAGCACACGGCCAAAAGCCGTGCGCCGCAGAGCCAAGTACGGTGAGCCGCGCAGCGTGAAGGGCGGGAATCACGTGCGTGCAGGCCGGGACAACGGCCGCAGTCGACGTCGCCGCCGAGGGGCCAGGCCATAAGCGACTCATCGAACAGCCGCTGCGGGACTTCTTCACCGACACCCCGCCACGCGCGCCCTGCAGACATCGCCTGATCCCATGCCGTGGCCCAGTCATGAGGTTCCGCCGGACGTGAGCGCCGCGCGGCCGCCTGTTCCCGAACCAGATACAAGCCAGATCAGATAACTGAGTCGACTTGCCTATGGAGAGGGTTGGCGGTACGTTCGCAAGGACAGAGCCTCGATCGGTGAGGAGCCAGGCAATGCTGCTCACGACGGGGCAGGCTGCCGAGGAACTCGGCTGCGCCATCACTACTTTCCGCCGCCTCATCACTGCAGAGGTCCTGCCCGGTCTCTCCCGCCGAGGCGTGCGGGTCATGACTCCTCTTCAGGTCGTACAGGCTCTGCGGGTGCGCCCTTTCGCTCCTGTGGACAGGCTGGACGTGAAGGAGATCGGTGTGTTGCGTGTCGACGCTGCCCGCCAAGGCGGTGGTCCTGACGGGCGGCGGACCGGCTTCTCGGCCAGGCTTGCCCCCGAGGGTCTTCTGGAGAGCTTGAGCGGCGGATGGCGCTGCGATGCCGCCAGTGTGGCCGCCGGTGGAGTACTCCCGGTGACCCTGTCCGGCTACGTGGTGGCCGTCCTGACAGGCCTGGGGGCGTGGGAGAAGAGGGAAGACGGGCGGCACGTCTTCCCGGACGCTGTCCTGGCCGGGTACGTCACCGATCTGGCCACCCCGGTCAAGCACCTGACCGCACCGCGGCAGGCTGACCGCGATGTCGCTGACCTCCTTCTGAGCACCCGTCTGCCTTCCCACTCGGGCGGCGCTGTCGCCTACGTCTCCACCGGAAGTCTTTCCGCCAACTGACCTGCAGGTACAAGGAATCGTGATGGACGCAAAGACCTACAACGCGGAGCTGGCCGAGCTGCGCGTCCTGCGGGACGGCATCAGGAAGGCGCAGGCCGCGCTGGAGAAACTGGAGACGGACCGCGCCCGCAAGATCAATGCGCTCGCGGGATACGAGAAGGCGAAGGCGGAGCGCATCGCTCCCGCCGCCGGGCTCAGCCTGGCCGATATCGTGGCGATCGCCCCCATCCTCGCCCCCGACCGGCTCATCACCGCAGCACAGCCAAACCCCGCTCCCGTGCCCCCGTCGCCCGAACCGGCAGCTCCGCCCGCCGCAGCCGTCCAAGCCCCCGAGCCCGCCGGGGAAACAGCACTGCCCAGCAGCACCGAACACGCACAGACCCCGGCCCAGGCGGGCACGGTCGCCCCGGCCATGACCCGCCCCGCCCCTGAAACGGCAGCGGAGCCCGAACGGCCCGCAGCCCCCTCAGAGTCAGCCCCGGCCGCCTCCGCTCCTCTCGCGGCCCAGGGAGCACAGCGCACCCTTCCCGGTATCCCCGAAGGCCCTGATGGCGACCGTTGGTTCGCTCACACCGCGAACCTCGCCTCCACGCACCCGAACTTCACCCAGCAGGCCCGCAGCACCGTCTTCCTCGACACGCACACCGGTGCGCTGGTTCACCGTGACCAGACGTTCCGCATCGACCTGCCGACCGCCAGCGCCGCAGAAATCCTCAACACCGTCTTCCACGTCTTGCCCGGCGGCGTCGAGCGGATCTACATCACCGCGGGCGCCCCCTGGCACCGGCAGGCCGACCAGCACCCCTTCCTCAAGGACACCGTCGCCGCCTGGCTGAACGCCCCCACACCCGGCTGGCGCACGGACACCGGCCGCGGCAAGGACCGGATGGCCGGCCACTTCGTCCACCCCCGCAACCCCGTCGCCCGCTACCAGCGCGAACACGGCGACCAGCATGTCGAGATCCGGTCGGCGGGGGAGTGGTTCGACACCGACGGCGCCGAGCCCGCCGTCATCCGTGACGCATTCGTTCTGCTGTGGAAGGCCCTGCGCCGCCACTGGCCCGACGCCGTCCTGATGGGCTCACCGTCCCAGACCGGCCGTGACCTGTGGACCCGCACCATCCCGACCAAGGGCCAGCACGCGGACGGCTACCCCGTCCTGTCCGAAGAGCTCCGCGGCCTCTTCCACGCCACCGCAGGGCAGGGCCGCACCGAACTCATCACCCCGCCCCGCGTTCCCGCCCAGCTCCCCGCCCTGGTCGAGTACGACCGCACCTTCGCCTACGCCAAACACACCTGGAAATCCGGAGTCGGCACCCCCCGCCGCGTCACCGCGGCCACCTTCGCCTCCTGGTCCCAGAAGGAACAGACCAAAGCCCTGTTCGCCTGCGGCCACTGGCACGTCCGCGTCACCGTCCCCGCCACCTGGAACCACATCGGGATCCTCCCCGCACCCGCCCCCGGCGACCGCGCCTGGCACTACCCCGCAACCCCCGGCACCACCTTCACCACCTGGTGTGAGAGGTCGTCAGGATGCCAGTCGAAGAAGCCACCTATTTGGCAGTAGCGTTCCGTAGCCGATGTGCCCCTGGCCTTGACATCTGTTGAATCAGGTGCGGTTGGTAGTGGTGCTTCTGACTGACAAGATGTGGCGTTTCTGCGCTGTCATTTAAGTGGCGCCTCCTATACGCCGTCGGCCGCGCCGATAGTGAGCAGTTGCCTTCTGTCGGTGTGAGGTCTCACCGTTCCTGCGGTGGCCGCATGCTGTTGACCTGCGGTGTCGCACGGCCCTCGCCATCACCCCTGATGGTCTGCATGAGGCTGTCAGCGGAGGATCGTCACCTGGATGTCAGTGATGCAGCCCGAGTGACCTGCTAGTTCTCACTGTCGGGTGGTGACGAACTGGCACTGACAGTAGTGACGAAAGCCCAGGTCAATCGTGCGCAGACTCCTATGACAGCCGGATGTTTGCGCAGGTCAGAGGTGATCAATCTCGTCGATCGCCGCGCTCTGGTCATGATCAGCTGTACTGATGCTTGGTCTACAGGCTGCAGTGGACGGTGAATGTGCCTCCGGTGGGGGCCTGGAGGGCAGCAGGTCGGTGCGGGTGCGAGGAGCTGGTCGTCCGGGGTGAGCAGCCGCACGAACTTCACACGCTGAACGTGCACTGCGGGTTCGGCCGAAACACACTTCGCCGGCGCGGGCCGCCCTCACACGCGTGGCCTCCGAGGCCGTGCGATCATCACTGGCTGATGTGGGCGGGCACCCTGATGGTGATCGCCGCTACTCTCCGGCCCCTGTCAGTGGGCGAGTGGAGAATCACTGGATGGCCCATGAACTGATGGAGGTCGGCGAGTCCGAGAGCCTCGCTGCCTCCTTACGCGCATACCTGTCTGAAACCGGCTTCTCCTTCAGCGGCCTGACTGGCAAGGAGGCAACCCAGGCCATCACCCGGGCGGTGGTGCAGTGGGTGGGAGCATCGGGGTGGAGGTGCAGATCAGAAGCGCAGATGCGCTACATCGACCCGCCCGTGTTGAAGAGCGGGGGCTGCATCGCCTACTGGTCGCCTTCGTGGTCTGCCTACCTGGACTTGCGCGTGATGCGCAAAGATGGCCCTCCGATCGCCGTGGAGATCGATCGCGCGGACGACAGTACTGCCGTGGACAAGCTGCGCGACGAAGCACTCCGCGGGCACCCAGCGCTATGGATCCGCTGGCATGGAGCGCTGCGTGCCGAGCTCCCGCCCGGCGTGGCCCGACTCCACCTACCCTCGTGGTCCAGAAGAGCGCCTTGCAGATACTCGCTGGCCCCGGTGGTCGGCACCGAGGCGATCACCGTTGGCGCAGCCGTCACTCCCGAGGCTCGAGTGGACGCTCTGCGGCGAGACCGGCAGCGGATCGCGGACGAGAATCGTGCTGCTGCCCGCCCCCGGGAACCGGGCCCCATCCGCTGCTACTGGTAACCGGGCACGCCATGGGGGCCGGGGGACCAGCCATGACGTCGCCGGGGCCCGGCTAGGGCAGCGTAGAAGGGCTACCGCTGCGTCATCTAGGCCAGGGAAGGCGGCCGGATTCGCCCGTCCGGGTGCTCAGTCACCCACAGCGGCACGGCCGCCTGCTGCTGGCCATAGATCGGTCGGGCGCCGCGATGACTCCGTCAGGGTCTTCAGGGCATGTGCCCAGGTGCGCGCCTTGGTGGCGCAGCTGGCCAGCGTGTGGAAGTCCGCAAGCGTTCGCGCCGTGTTTCCGGATAGAGGATGGATCGCACGCCTTGTCTCCTTCAGGCACTTAGCGTCGGGTCCGGTCAGGATGTCGAGGTCTCGGCTGATCGCTTGGGCAGTGTCGGGGTCCAGCCAGGGGCAGCCGGCGGCGATCAGCCGTATGCGGAGGCCGCGCTCCAGAAATCGCCACTCGGCTTCGACCTTGCGGGCCCACTCTGAGGCCTGTCTACTCGTTCGGAGGTCCGTCTCCGCGTAGACGGCGTCCCGGAATGCGGCGGCTGCGGCAGCTGCTCGCTGCCAGACATCCGTGGATGGTGAGACCTCCGGTCCCAGGGGAGGATTGCGGATGCTGAGGGTCCTGGTGACAGCTTCCGTGTAGAAGTGCTCGGCCTTGGCCACGACGATGGTGACCGCCGCGTCGGCGCTAGGCCCGGCTGTTGGCAGGAAGCCCCACACGGTCCGGTGGTAGTCGGCTGCGGCCCGCCCGGCGGTGCTGAGAATGGCCCGCTTCTCGGAGCGCTCCGCCTGGTCCTTACTGAGGACGTCCAAGAAGAACACTGTGAAGGGAACGCCGAACAGCACACCCACGACGGCCGAGAGCAGGTTCGATCCGTAGGCCGAGTCATGCAGCCAGGACAGATACGACCATCGCTCCGTCGTCAGCAGGAACGCCAGCAAGAGCGCTCCCAAGCACAGGGACCCGATACAGAGACCGCGGATGTACCCGGGCGCTGCTTTCCAGTCCTCTCGGAACTTCGCCACATCTCCCTCCCTTGAGGAGGAGTGCACAACCAGGTCGGTAGGGGATACGTAACCATCCTCGGTGCACCCCGGCGAGACAGCATCTGAAGCGGAGACCCGCACTGCGTTGTAGATCAGCTCGACCATCCATTGCAGGCATGCGGAGGCTGTCGCCGCCCGGGGACCGGGATAACTGCACCGGTCCGGCTGTCGGCAGGCAGCAGGCTCGTAATGCCCGAGGAAGCTCCTCGCCGAGCTCGGGCTGCTGTCGGCCCGCCCTGCTATGCATGGGTGTGGGTTCGTGCGAGAGGAGGGGCTCGTGCCATATACGACGGTGCATGCCGTCTTCGGGCGGCTATATGCGGGGTTGCCGGATCTCGGGTGCAGGATTCCGTGGGAGGACATCCACCGGGTCAGACCTCGGGCGCCGCTGTCCTGTCCGGACTGTGAAGGCACGATGAGCGCAGTTCTGCGGGGCGGCACCCGGTTCTTTGCGCACAACGGGAAGCGCCCTGAGGATTGCCCGTTGGAGAACGAGAGCTTCGAGCACCACATGACGAAGCTGGTGCTGCTCGGGGCGATCCGCGACGCGGGTTGGCACGCAGAGCTGGAGGTGTCTGCGCCGGACAAGTCCTGGCGGGCAGACGTGATGGCCACCTCCCCCGATGGCAGTCAGCTGATGGCGTGGGAGGCCCAACTGTCACCAATCACGATCGAGCACATCAAGGAGCGCACCGACCGGTATACGCAAGCGGGTATCCGGGTGTGCTGGGTATCCCCGCACGAGCAGGCGCCGAAGTGGATCGACGAAGCACCTGCAGTGCAGGCACTGGCGTCGGAGGCCGGCGGCAACTGGTCGGTGAACGATGGAGTGGCTGCGTTCAACTGGTCGTTCGGCGCGTGGGGCGTGCGTGTGACGCCGTTGCCAGAGTTCGTGCGCTGGGCGTTAGAAGGCCAGGTCGAACCAGTGGTGAGCCTGCGCCGCTACCACCGAGTGAAGCGTCGGGTGCTGCGCCGAGGGATGTGGTGGACCTCGGCGAACTCCGCCCGCCTGCAGACGGAGCACGAGGCGATGCGCCGGCGCCAGGAGGAAAAGAAGCGGGCCGCGGAGGAAGCGCGGCTGGCGGCGCAGGCGGAGATCGAACGTGTCCGGCAGGAGGAAGCAGCTCGCGAAAGTGCCCGCCGCGCGGCGGAGGTGGAGGAGATCAACCGCCGGTCACGGCAACCGGAGGCCGAGAGGCACGCCCGGTGGCTAAAAGAACGGGCGCAACAAGTGGCCCAACGCGAGCGGGAAGTTGCGGAGGCCGAGGAACGCCGGCTGCGAGAGGAAGCCGAGGCAGCCGTGCGAGTGCTGCGTGCAGAAGAAGCCAGCAGAGCGTGGTGGTCGCCGCTGTCTTCGGAACAAGTACAGGAGTTCTTCAGAGCGGTCGCGGCGCGGGCCCGCCAGAAGCAGCAGGTACAACTCCGGATCCCGGAAGAGCCCTACACCGAACTCCGCTATGGGCATGGCGCCCCGCTGATCACCACGGACGGGCACGTGTACGGGGTTGCCCGCCCCTGCCCTGAGGTGGCCGTACCGTCGCACGCTCTCAGGCAGGTGCGGGTGTTCTTGCGGAACAGGGCGGAGGCCAATCTGCTCGGCGACCTGGAGTGCAAAGAGCTGGTGGTGCTCGACCTGCCAGACCACGAGCAGCTGCGCTTCGGCTGAACGGCAGCTGCCTGGCATGCTCGGCTTGCTTTGAACGAAGACCCAGTTCACCGCACGCCTGCGGAGTGTAGCCGCAATCTACTGATGATCAGGTGCGGGGCTGTCGGTGAGTACGTCGAGCGCGAAGATGGAAGGAGAGGTGCGGCGTGGCACATTCCAGGCGTCCGTGAAGAAGTTGCCGGTGAGGAGTACGACTTCGTGGCGAGCGCGGGTCAGCGCCACGTAGAAGTTCCTTCGTGCAATGTGTAGTTCACCCTCCGTGAGGCCGTACTGTCCGTAGTAGGGGACGTGCTTGTTGATGAGGCCAGGGAGGATGACGACGTCGAATTCGCGGCCTTTGGAGCTGTGATACGTGGTCAGGGTGATTCGGCCGGGGGAGCGGCCGCCGGCGAGCTCGGCGAGGGTAAGTCCATTGGCGCATGCGGCCCGGCATTCTGCCAGCGCCGTGTGGTCTCGTTCATCGGAGCTGGCATGTGCGAGGGCATCCAGCTCCAGTAGAGCGCAGACGCCTTCGAAGAAGGCACTGGCAGGGTCGCTGGGCGCAGGTTCGGGCGTGGTGTCCAGGAGGGCTGCGAGCCGACGGGCCAGGCTGCGCGGGGTGTCTTCCTCGATGGCGAGACCGGCGTCGATGAGGCGTCGGTGCCACAGGGTCGCGAGGTCCATGATGGTGCGGGCCTGTGCGGTACCGGCCACGCGTGCGCTGGTCCCGGGCAGGGGGCCGGACAAGTACCGGCTGGTGCAGTCGGAAATGAAGTCCGCGAGAGGCCCGCTGGGGATCTTGCGTGCCTTCTCGGCGTCGTAGGCTGTCTGGGTGCGGCCGAGTTCGGCCTTGAGCTGCGTGAGGAGGGGGCCCTTGCCGGGGTACAGCACAGCGACTTCTTCGGGAGGCGTGCCGGCGCTGATCCGCTCCTGCGCAATCGCGACGGCGTGGGCGGCGTGCGCGTCGAGATCGCCCTCGACCCTCCTGTGCGTGATGAGTCCCAGTTCCTCGCGGTCTGGTGCCGGCCGGTAGCCGTGAGAGGCGCCCAGTACGCGCAGACCTGCCTCGATCAGGCGGCCACCGCTGCGGAAGTTCACGCTCAGGACACGCGAGGTGAAGTCGGCGCGCTGCCGAAGTTCCTCGAGGTGAAGGGCGTCGGCACCCAGGAAGGTGAACATCATCTGATCGGGATCTCCGACCGCGGTGACCTGCACACCGGAATCCAGCAGCGTCAGCACGATGGCGTGGAGGACCGGACCAAGATCCTGATACTCGTCCACAACGAGATGAGGGAAGCGCGCGGCCAGCATGCGCCGGACTTCGGCGCTGGAGCGCAGGACGGCCAGGGCGCGTTCGGTCATGGCATCGAAATCGAGGGCCTGATGCTCGTCGAGGAGTGCTTGGTACCGGGCGATCGTCTTCAGATAGCGCGGATCGAAATCCTGCGGGTCCGCGCCGGCTGCCAGTTGACGCCGCTGCTTGTTGAGACTGGTGATGTCCCGGTCGACGACCTGGCCCAGGCCAGAGTCAAGAGCTGCCTGTTCCCACCATGCCTTTAGTTGCTTGTCGTCGCTGACGGTCACCTGGTCCGGGAAAGGGACGTCGGCGAAGCGGGCGTAGGGGCGCAGGATGTGACGGAGGCAGAATCCGTGGATGGTGTTGCTCGCGACACGTCGACCGCCGGGCATCCCAAGGCGACGTAGCCGTGCGCCGACTTCGGCCGCCGCGGTGTCGGTGAAGGTGATGGCTGCCACTGAGCGGTGTCGCGAGGTGGTGGCCAACAGGTAGCCGATACGGGCGACCAAGGTGCGGGTCTTGCCCGCGCCGGGGCCGGCCAGTACCACCAGATTGCCCTGGTGCCTGGCGGCTTCCCGCTGCTCGGGTGACAGGCCGGTGAACTCCTGGGCCAAGGCGGCGGGCAGCCGGACCTCCGCAGTGACGAGCTGGGGCGGGTGCATCGCATCTCTCCTGGGCTGCGCGGACGGGGCGGTCTGGGTCAGCCGGCGGCGCGAGTCTCTCCGGCCGGTTCAGCCACCGGCTCCGGCCCCGGCCCCGGTGCGGGGACGAGCGGCTGGCCCAGGCAGGCGAGGCACAGCTGGTTGATCAGCGCGAGCAGCGGCCCGCATCCGCCCATCCGCAGCAGATCGTCACGGGTGACAACTGCGTCCTCTTCGGCCTGTAGCAGGAGACGGATCCGCGTTGGCAGGTCGTCGACCTGCTCGATGTGAGCGGCAAGCCGCTGGGCGTACCGCCCCTTGCTGACCTCCTTCTTCTCGATGCGGGTCAGGACAGCCTCGCGCTGCTCCAGAGTGGTGGCCGCGCGTGCTCCTTCCAGCGCTTCGGTGAAGTTTCGCCGTGCAATGCGGCCGTCAACGAGTTCGTCGAACGCGGCCTGCATCTCGACGTGCAACAGCCTGGCGATATCGACCTCCAGGGTGTGCTCGCCGACGAACACACGGTGTTCGGCCGCGTCTTTCACCAGCTGTGTGCGCCCCGCTCGTGCGCTGCCGTCGGCTGGCAGGGCGAGCTGCCGCATCTCCTCCAACCGTGCGCGGCAGTCCAGCCGCGCCTGTGGAGCAAGGGCGTCCAGCGCTTCCACAGCCCGGGTGAGCCCCCCTTCCCGCAGATGTGGAAACTGGTTGATGTCGAGGTCGGTCTGGTCGCCGTCGGTGAGGATCCAGAACTGCCTGTCCAGACCGTCGGGTCCGAGCAGCCGCGCATAAGGGGTGAACGCGGTGCCCTCGACACTGGCGACGACGATCCCGTACGCATCCAGGTCGAGGCCGGCAGCCTTGGCCAGGGCCGGGACCACGTAGGCCTCGGCGATACCCTCGACCAGGACGATGCCCCGGGCGAAGAGGATCTCCGCCCGGCTGACATTGAGGTATCGCTCCAGATCCTTGCGCTCCCGCTCCTCCAGAAGCGACGCCGGCACGGCTTTGGCCTGCACCGCCCCATCGCCCTCCTCGTACATCAGCACCAAGCTGGTCAGCGGGGTGACTGCAGCGATGTGCGGGCTGTGGGTGGTCAGCATCAACCGGTCCAGGCTGCGCAGCAGGTGGAAGAAGAGATGCCGCTGCAGCGTCGGGTGCAGGTGCGCCTCGGGTTCCTCCACGGCCAGCAGCGTGTCCTCGCCCTCCGCCGCGTTGCGGCGCAGCTCCAACCGCTCCAGCAGCAGCGCGAGATACAGCACGTTCGCCATGCCGGTGGAGGCACGGGCGATGTCACGGGTGCCGGCCGCGTCGATGTACAGCCGCACACTGCGCAGCAGATCCTCCTCACGCCCCGCGAAGTCCAGCGACGGCACAATGCCCGGGCGGGGGCCTGCCAGCGCGACGATGCGGTTGGTGAGGTGCTTGGTCAGTTTCTCGACGTTGGGATCATTGGCGAGCTGGGAGCGGGCTTGCTTCATCGTGTTGAGCGTCTGTGTGAGGATCTCCGGTGCCGGAGGCAACTCGCGCAGCAGCCGGGTGAGCGGACTGCGCTCAGGTCGGCCAAGATCCTGCTCGGTGTCCCGTAGAGCGGGCAGTACTGAGAAGGAGGCGTACTGCTTCACGTTCCGCATGCTGTTGCCCGGATCAGTGCCGCCGAAGATGGTCCACTCATAGTCCGCCGCAGTCAGGACGTCCGCCGCCGCATCTGCGTCCTGCGCGCTCTGACGTGCGGATTCCTCAACTGCACCCGCCTCCGGTGTCGACGGACCAGTTGTGGCTGCTCCGTCCCCGACCGGACGCCGTCGGGGACGGAAGAGGTACGTCAAGCGGGCAGTGAGCGGATCGAGACGGATGATGGCCCCGTCTAGGACGCTGCGCGCGTCCAGGTCGTCGTCGAAGCCCGACAGGTCGACCTCCACCCACACTTCGACCCCTTGGGCGAGCGTGGGGCCGCCGTCACGAATGTCGTCGGAGCCCAGAACACGGTGACGATCGAGCAGGTCGGGATCCAGAACAAGGCGCAGCGCGGCCAGCAGATTGCTTTTTCCCACCCCGTTCTCCCCGACGATGACTGCGGGAGAGGGGAACGGATCGATCGTCAGGTCCTCGAAGTTGCGGAAGTTCCTGACCCGGACGCGGCTGAGCTGCATGACACTCCTGGCGGTTCAAGACGTGCTGCACCCTCGCCGGCGCACCACAAGGAACCTGCGCCATGAGGGAGCTGCGAGGAGATCATCATGCTAATTGCCGCGCATGGGCTTTGTGTCCAGATCCGTCACACTGCTTTTCCGCGCCTGGCATGACCGCGGGCCGTCAGCCGCGGAAGGGCCCGCTGCATAGGCCGCATACAGGACGCCAGGCGTGCTGCAGGAGATCACTCGACTCATGTGGAATTGTCAGAGAGCGGTGCATCTTTGAGAGTCAAGAAGGAGGAAGGAGACGTGACGGGTTCCCTGAACTCACTGCGATTCGCTGCTGTCGCTGACGTAGAAGGCAAAGTAGACATCAAGGCTGTTCGCCCTCCGCTCGCCCGCGCTCACTGTAAGAGGGCTGCGCCGGGCGTTCGCTGCGACCCCGATACCGAACCCCTGCGAGAAGCTCTCTGGTCAGAGCGCGGTGCGGCTCTGCACGAAGGCAGCGAGAGACATATTCCGGTCGTGGGCGAGCCGCTGCCTGCTCCTGATGCGCACCCTCCGCCCCCGGCGCTCAGGAGCAGGGAGCGGCGTTCGGGCTGTCAGGTCGCGTGCAGGGACAGGGCGAGGAGTTCACCTCCGCTGCCGGTCACATACGCTCTGCCACCGGTAACCAAGGAGCTGCCTTGCCGAGCTTCGTCCCACATCACCTCGGCGCGCCGGACCTCCTTGCCCGAACGTGTGTCCCACCCGTGCGTAAGCCCGCCGCGATGGCACGCATAGACAACGCCCAAAGCGGTGAACGGCGCGGAGACGAACGAGCCGGAGGTCCTCTTCCGCCACAGCTGAGCCCCCGAGTCGGCGTCGAGTGCGATGAACTGGCGGGGCTGCCAAAGCCCGAGATAGACCACGCCGTCACAGACGCGCGCAGCTGCTGCTGCACGAACGCCCGCCCCTGTCCGCCACAGTTCCCGCCCAGTGTCTGAGGCCAACGCCACCACGTCACCACCGGTCGTGGTCACGTAGACAGAGCGGCGTGCCAGCGCAGGCTTCCCGGCAAGATCGCCGTCGAAGGAGTGATGCCACCGCATTCGTCCGCTGTCTGAGTCCAGAGCGGTGATCCCGACCTGACCTGGCCGGTGGCGTGAGACGACGTAAACGTTGGAGTCATCGACGGCCCAATGAAGCAACTCTCCTTCCTGTACTGCGTGCATGTGCAGGCTGCCGTCGGCGCCGAAGGCCCACAGATCGCCGTCCATCGTGGTGCCATCGCCGCTGTTGCTTCCATGGCAGGTCTGGAGGAACACCCGGCCGGCGCACACCCGGGGCGGGCCGGCAGGTCCGCCGCCAACCGGCCGCGTCCACAGCGGCACACGAGAGGCCAGGTCGAGCGCATGAACATGGGCGTCCGGTGCCGCGGTGAACAGCGTGCCTCGATCCACGACCGCTGACCCGTCGGTCATGTGGATGGGCAGCGGTCGACCCTTCCTCCCGGTCCGTGCGTCGATCGGCACCACCCGGCCGCTTCGGTCGGCCACGAAGACCTGACCGGAACCCGTCACCGGTAGGGCGTCGAAGGCCGTCTGCAGCGCCCAGATCCGCTTTCCTGCGGTTTTGTCGAACCCCACTAGCCAGTATCCGTCCCGAACCACGAGCGTCTCGCTCTCAAGTACCGGCTGCAGAGCCTTGCCGCTTACGGTCGGCGCGCGCCACAGAGTGAACTGCTGGCGGCCTGAACCTGTTCGGCCCCGTGACTCTTGCGATTTCGCTTGCTGCGGCACACCGGTGACCTTCGCCTTTCCAACGGCGCCCTTCGCCCCAGCGAGGGGGGCAAAGCACGCAAGACCATGAAGATCGGCTGTCAGAGAAGATAGGGAAACCTCCGCACCCTCGGGTGCGTAGATGCCTACCAGCTCCGCGAGGCGGGAGAACAGAGCATCGGCCTCGGAGGGCAGCCCCTCGGGTGTGAGCTGCTGAAGGCGCGCGACAGCTTCAGTCCTGTCGGATAGGTCAGCTCCCTCCAGACGCAGTTCGATGAGGGAGAGTTTGCTCAACAGACGCCAGGTCAGCACGTGGGGTGAACATGCAGCTCCGCCGGCGGGCCTTGGACGCAGGGCGGCGGCGACCAACGCGTCGACTTGGGCCAGACGACCGCGTACACCCTTGTTCGCGTAGCCGCCGCCTGAGGCCATCCGCCGCCTGAACTCAGCAGGGGTCGGCTCCGCTGCCGCGATGCTGGCCAGATCCGCTAGCTGGTGCGCCGGCTGGCAGGCCGGAACGACCGCCAGAGCCAGCCGCTGTCGACCGCTCTGCAGCAACGGCCAGTCTCCGACCACAACATCCAGGTAGGCACGAATGAGCTGCACCGAGTCTGCCTCGCTGGGAACCAGGCGCGGCCGGCGGCGCACCCCGACCGACAGCAGATGCTCCGCACCTGTCGCGCTACGCCCACGGACCAGGATGTCGTCGACCTTGCTGATGTTGCGTCCCTGGAACCGTACGTGGGTGGGGGTGATGTGATCTCCGAGCGCGGGCACCGGCCTACGTGTGAGGAGATGAGACAGCATGACAGCCCCGAAACGGTGCTCAAGCACTGTGCCGCCGCCGCCCGTCGAATACGGACCTGCGGAAGACGCCCCACCAGAGGCAGCCGCGGCTTCCTCACGTAGGACCCGTGCCAAGTTCACTACATACGGCTCGCCATTCTGCCGCGTCAGAGCCTTGGCCCTCTGCTTCGCATAGTGGTGGGGATTCATGCGTCGTCCTTCACCGCAGCACAGCCCCGTGACCCGGCTGCAGAAACGAACGCTCACCGGAATAATCTGTGCTGCTGCTCAGCCACTTTCGGCTCTTGTGTGCACCGTGTCGCGGTCACGGGCCGCGACGGAAGCCGAGGCCGTCACAGGCGGCCACTGCCGGGGTAACACCGCATCGGCCGAATAGGTTACGGAACGGGGCAGGGAGTCTGGGGGAGGACGGCTGGGCGTGCCTCGGATGTCGAGGTGTAGCTCCTTCTCAGCGCGTCCAAGCCGATGCTCCTACCTTTGGCTCCGGACAGTGCCAACGCCTTGAAGTCCTCGCGGGTCACCGGGCAACGGCCAGCTGGCCAAGACGAAGCGCGGTGTCGTATCGACCCAGTGATTGAGGAACCGGAGGGCGTCCGCGACGAGGACGGTGCGCTAGCGGGGCTTGAGCGAGAACAGGGAGCCGATGCGGTTGATGCCTCGGTGAGGTGCTGGGAACCGCGAGACGAGCTGTCGTACCGTCATTTTGGTGTGTCTGTAGACGGTGACCAACAGCACCTGGACCTCGCGGCCGACACCGCGGCGAACGAGGGCCCGACGTCTGGGCGATCAGCCACCAGTCCGTACCGGTCGGGCTGCGCCTGGCGTCCGTCTCGCTGTCTACACGCTCAGAAGTCCGGACGGAGCCCTCGTGCCGTACTGGTGCCACGAGGCGATTGCATTCCAGAGACAGGGCCCCGCCAGGTGGTGCAGGACGGGCACTGGCCCCTGCAACGGGCACTCGGTGACCCTCATCGCTCTCCTCCGCGCCTTCACGCAACCGCTGGATAACGTCCTTATGCGGCAGCGCCTTTGGAGATGGTTGAGGCTCCGGGGCCCGCGAGCCTTCGAGAAGTCCCCACCTTGCGGTGGGAGCACTCTGTGGCGGAATGCTGGGTGGAAAGTGTTCTGTCTGACTACGCTCGGTGGATGCCGTCTTATGCGGGTGATCCGCGCCATGAGCGTCTAGCCGCTGTCCTCGTTCCGTTGTTGCGTCGGTCGTGTCCGCCGGGCGGAGGTGGCTTCGGGGGATCTTACGAGCTCCGGCTCGGCGTTGAGGAGGCTGCCGGGTTGGGTGGGGTCGAGCTGATCCGCTCGGCGATGCGGAAAGCCGGCCGGTCGTTGGGGTGGTCGAGACTGCAGACGTTCGGTGGCTCGTTCCCTCAGGTAGCTGTCATGGGTGTGGTGGACCGGCGTGAAGTGCCTGAGGAATTCGCTGCGGCCATCGAGGTGTATGAGCGGAAGCGGGGGAGGGCTGCAGCGGAGGTACTGGGGCGAACGTTTGAGGATGGGAGACCACGTTCGGTACCGGGTTCTGTCTTTGTGACGACTCAGGAGTTCCGTGCCGCCTATGCCGACGGAGCAGCGGGGTGAAACGTGAGCGGGCGACGCGTCTGCTGGCTGACATGATCACACGGCTTGAAGGCGGCGCCTGGCCACTGGGCCTGGTGGAGGAGGTGTACGTCTTCGGCTCGTACGCGCGAGGCGCGCTGGAGCCGAACGACGTGGATGTCGTTATCGAGCACGGCACGGACGAGCGCTGGCTGGGCGAGTCGCTGGATGCGTCGATCAACGGGCGTGACTCGTATGTAGCGATGCGGCAGGCTCTCAGGGGCCGCACACGCGGAATCTCCTTCCAATTCCGCGGCCGCAGCAGCCTGCTCGACGAGAAATTCGAACTGTTCTTGCTCTGGCGCAGAGGTGAGCCGTTCTCCCTGGCTCGCGAACGCCTTGCTTCGCTGAAGGCGGACCCGGAAGCCGGGACTGCACCTCGGGACCACATGCTGGCCGCGTTCGAGGAGCTGGAGACCCCGGTGCCGCGCCCGGCGAGGATCGAACTGTACGGCCGCCATGCGAAGGGCAAGATCAGCATCACGCCGCTGAGGCTGACCGACGCCGAACTCGAAGACCCGGAAGCCGCTTTGCACGTACGCCGGCGGTGGACGAAGACGAGCCCCCTGCGACAGGCAGCGATGTGTGCCCTGGTTTCCCTGCAGCAGCGAGGCATGGATCTCACAGAAGTGACCTTGCACGGCAAGCGGTTGTCCGGTCGGGAGCAACAGGCCGAGCGTTGCTTCATCGATCTGGGGTGGAACGGCTTCGGGCATATGGGGCGCCTCCTGGACGGAGGCGTCACCTGGCTCGAAGTCATGCGCCCGCATCGCAGCAAACCCATGGACGCCCTGCTCATCGAACCGCGAACTCGTCAGTAGCCAATACCTGCCAAGTGCTGTCGCCCGTCGGCTACACGGGTGGATCCTCAGGTCACGTGCTGCTGTCGTACTGGCTGCGACGGCGTGCGAGCCAGTTGGGATCGCGTACAGGAACCACCGCGGAGGATCCTTCCTCCACCAGATCCGCATCGGAGACGGCCATGATTCTGTCGAAGAGCCATATGAACCGGGCGAACCGCATCGCAGCGAAGACCATGGCGTATTCGAAGACGAAGCGTACCGAGAAGGGGTCCGCGTCCCGGTCGAGCGAGAAGGCAGTCAGGAGCAGGCCGCATGCCAGTGCGGTGCCCTGGAGCAGGCTGCGCCAGGTCCGCCGGAGCTCGCCTCGCCGCTGTTGTCGCACGGCCTGCAACCGCTCGCCGTTCGCGCTGGTGTAGATGGCGATGGCGATGGCGCTGAGACCGCCGATCGCGGAGACCGCACCGATCGCTGCGCCGTACATGTCCGTACGCTGCGAGGAATCGATCCAGGTGAGCCAGTCTCCCGACCGTGTTGCCCGGACGGTGGCCAGGTGGGCGCCGATGACCGCCACCGCGATGAGGTAGTCGACCCAGGTGCGATCGGCCCACTTGTCGATGATGCTCGTACGGACGCCCACACGATCCCCCGCCTATGTCATGACTGCCCCGCGTCCACCGCGAGCCGAAGCGCGTCTTCGTGCTCGGCCGCTGCTGCCAGGATGGCATCCACCGCTGACACGATCCGGATCGAGTTGCCTTCGGCGTCGGTGGCCGGGACCCGCTTCTTGGCGGTGATGCTGTGCTCGACCAGCTCCACGAGACGGGTCTGCTCAGGGCCGCCGGGGTCGGAGTACACCAGCCGTGCCCGGGCCCGCTCAGCTCCGGTGACGACGTCGGCGATCTCATCGAGGTCCGCCAGCAGGTGCTCTCGGTGCTCGTTGAGTTCCTTGCCCCGCGGGACGGCGATGACCATCGTGACCGTGATCTCTCCGTACTCTTCGCTGGCGACGCGCAGGAGCCGGGCGAGTCCGCCTCGCCTCTCACGTTCGCTGAGCGCGCCCATCTTGTTGCCCAGGACCTTCACCTCGACGCGGCTTGCCCCCACAGCTGACTTGAGTTTCTCGATCTCGGAATGTGCGACGACGGGAAGCAGCCGCAGCTGGCTGCCGGGGAACATGTCAATGCCGTTGAGCCAGGTCTCCAGGGACTTGTGGCTGGGGGCGGAGACGCCGCCCGGCATGATGCCCACGATGTTGCCGAACGGCAGAAAGCACACTACGGACGTGTCGAGGTAGCCCTCGTGTGCCGACTGCTCGAGCTCGCGGAGGTCACCGGTGTCGAAGTTGATGACCGACAGCCATTCGCCGGCGTCCTTCACCCGGTGCAGCAGCAGATGGTCTTCCATATTGTGGGGGAATGTGGTGCCTACAAGCCGTGATTCACCCTCGTGGGAGCGGGCGCCGACGGGCGCCTGTGCCAGATCTGCGAGAGCCCCATCCCAGTCCATCGGTTCAGGGATGCGCTGGGCTGCCCCGTCCTTGACGACCACCACCTCGTAAAAGCCAACCGTGCGTTCCTTCATGTGGTTCAGCGTGGCCACCATGTACCCCCTCAGTCCTACGGCTCAGCAGTAAGCCTAGAGCCGCTGAGCCGAGATTCTGGAGAGATCGTAGGCGGACAAGGGAGGGCAGAGATCCGCATTCGGTCACAGCATCAGCCACGGCCTGCTGTCCGACGCTGTGTTACGGGCTCATCGGCACCCACCAGTGCGGTGCCGTCCTGCATGCGGTCTGGCTGTTGTGAACTGCTCCGGGGCCAGGCGGCCTGCAGCGCTGCTGGATGAGCGAGTGCTCCCGGAACTGCCTGTGACAACTACGGCCTCGGACCTCGACTACGCAGCCCTGTGGGTCAGTACGGGGTTCCAGGTAAACCATTGCAGCACCTGGGCATCGAGCCGGTACGGCGCGAGGCGAAGAGATTCCACGACGCGCGGCAGATCGTCATGTACCAGGGACGGCGCTGTAGCGAGCCCGGGCCTCGAAGCCGAGGCATTCTCTTGCGGCCAGGTAGGACACGAACTCCTTGTCCTCATCGCGGAGTCTCATAGCCATCCGCTCGACAACCGGCTCCCAGCCGGGCATACCGAAGTGATCCTGCTGAATCAGCGCTCCGGTTCCTGCAAGCAGGAGAAACTCCTCGCTGCCTTGCCCGTAAACATCCTCCAACTCGAGGAGATAGTTGACCCGGCCCTTGGCGTGCTTTCTGATGTCACCCAGCGCTCCGTAACCGAAGCGACTGAGTGTGCTGCGGGTGCCCGGCCAGACGAGACTACGGTCAAGGATCCGGTCTTCGAAGCTGAGGAGAGAGTACTGGTCCGTGCTGCGCACAGCCTCCGACGCTTGGTGAAAGACCCAGGTGTTCCGGGCGAACATCACGCCGTCATGGAGACCGTTCCTCCTCCCGCGCTCCCCGGCCTGAGCGTTCTCGATCGGACCGTTGCGCCAGCCAGTTGCGTGATCCCCATGGCAGCCGCCTGAGCCAAGGTGCCGTCGGCGAACGAGAGACCCATCTCCGCAAACTTCACGCGAAGGTGCGGTAGTGCCGCTTCGTAGTCGATGCTCATATGCCTCCGTCGCGAGTCCGCCTGATCTGCCAGCGTAGACAGTGGGAGCGCGAACCGGCGGTAGAGCTGAGCCACATGCCCAGGCTCTTGGCCGACGACGTGGCTGGGAACTTGCCACAACCACACGCCGACACTTTCTCCTTGGGTAGAGGTCGCATCTCCCTGATGAGCCCGTCCTGCGGGTCGGCTCGGTGCAATCCGGTCGGCACGACCAGTCCCGGCCCTGGTTGGCAGGGACGACCCCCGGTTACGCATGCGACTGGTCCAACAGACGCATGAAGTGACTCGAACTCGGTCCTCTCGGCGCCTGTTTCGGTCATGTCCGTGCGTATGCGTCTTCCAGTGCGAGGGGGCCGGGATGCTGCGCCATGCTGGGTCTATGACTCACCCGCAGCCTTTTCCGTATCCCGTCAATTTGACTGTCACGCACTGTGCGGTGGGGACCGGAGGCCTGGAGAGCGCCGTCCCTCGTGGGCGGGAGGTCACCGTCACCTTTGCGGAGGAAAGGGTGGTACTCATCGTTCTGAGTGCCGTGCAGGCGCAGCAACTTGAGGAAACTGTGCAGTACTTCGGCTGGCCGGCTTGGCCAGCCCCGGCAGTCCCGCCCAGAAACTTCGAGTGGAAAGCGATCTTCGACAGCAAGCGCCGAACTTTCAGAGGGCTGTTCCGCATGCCTCCCGGAGACGGCGAGTCGGTCGCTTTGCATGTCCCGTCGACTCCGATGACGCCGGCCATGTGGGACATGGCGGAGAAGCTGCAGTCAGTCGTGCTGTGCTGCGGGCTGAGCGGTGACCCCGAGCCCGCCGACATCGGGTCCGCTGCGCAACGCGACGCGCTCAATGCGGTCTTGGTGGAAGCAATGATCAACTGACCGCACCACTGCAGATATCCAGTGCGAGGATCCGAGCACCGTTCTATCTACAAGGTGCTTGCGGTTGGTCAGACCGTAGCCGCGCTCCTGACGAACTCGAGCTTTGTCCCCCGCGACCGACCGTCCCAGCCCTTCGCGCCACCAAGAGGCACGCGGCGGAAGCCACTGCCTGTACTTCCTGCCCAGCTCCTGCCAGAACCGGAAGCAAGTAACACGCAGCAACCGCGGTCAGCAACCTCACGACCAAACGACCCACCACAGTGCATTCTCCCCTTCACGAGCCGTGGCCTAAGCCAGACCGCCCGTGAGGTCTCCGCCACGCACAGGGACTACTGTGACTACCGAATTCCAGCAGAACACAAGGGACGCCTGGGGTGTGCACTGGGCGCCAGGCGGGGGAGAGGCAGGCCTGCCACCGGTCGAGGTTCTGCACGATCCCGGCGACGAGCGCAGCGTCATGGCTGCAGCTCTTGGGGCACATCGCCCCGACCAGGGCCAGATCACCGTCCACCCCACCCCGGTCAGCACCATGCGGGCCACTCTCGCCCACGATGTCCTTCGTGCGCTCGGCAAGTCCCCCCTGACGAACGCTCCCCAGTACGACTTCTGGGCGTCGGGATCGGTTCTTCCTTGGAGAGCGGTGGCAGCCTGGATCTCCGTACTCGGCATCACCCGCCTCGTCATCTGCCGGGCACAGGGGATCAGGCCCTCGCAGTGGACCGGGCTCCTTGCTTTGCGTGCCCTGCTCGGGATACGCCTCGTCCTCGTGATCCATGGGCGTGCGCCGGCACCGCTCAAGCGGCTCCTGGATTCCGTCGACCACTGCAGCATCGACAGCATGGACGCCCTGGCTCCACCCAACTGCGCCTCTCCCGGCAAACCCACCCCATGGCGGCATGCATACACGGTCTACCCCGCCAGTCCGAAGGCCCCCTGGTGTGATCTGCCCCCGCCGCCGCGACGTCCCGCTCCTGACAGCATCCGGCCCTACAAGCCAGTCGTGGCCAGGAAGAAGCAGACGACCGACCCTGCCCGCCAGGACAGCGTGGCCGCTGATCGCATCCATGCTCACATTGCTCACCCGGTCCACGCCGCCATCGTCGCGGTGCGTTTCCTGACCGGCTGCACCACTCACCAGGCCACTCTCATCCGCCTGCCCGAAGCGGAGCTGACCGGCTGGGCACCGGCGTGGGCGCAGCCTCTGGTGGCCGCGGCAAGCCGCTACCAGCAGCTGACCGCAGCCCCCGGCCAATCATCTGTCTTCAGCCTCATGCCCCGTGAGTACGAGGCCGTCGAAGAGGCGCTGCTCGGCTGCCGACTACGACCAATCTGAAACCCCTCGCAGCTGCCCGCTGGCAGCCTGCGCGGCGCCGCAGGGAGGACTGTTCTCGCGCTCTCGCCCTGGCGGCTCTCCAGCCCAGCACGCGGCGCCCTTGTGAGGCGTGTGCCGGCCAGGATCACGGAACTGCGGGCGTCGCAGGGCGCACGGTGGGGGGGAGCGAAGACACGGCCCTGCCCCCTGTCCGTGTTGCCTGCTGTCACACGGGCTGACCAACTTCATGGCCGCTACTGCAGGTGTGGCGACGGGGCCAAGGGGCGGGTGCCCGAACCTGTCCGCGACACATCGGCCTGAGGCTGAGTAAACGGAACCAAAGCCCACCTGGCTGTTCAAGACCGGCCGAAACCAGAAGCGTAGCCAGCTACATCACGGCATCAGCGAACGGTTCTCGACAACAGTGATCAACGAGGCCGATCCAGGTGATCAAGCTGATCAAATTGTCTGACCGCTCAGGCGCCATCCGGCTAGGGCGTGTGACACGCCCGCCACGAAAGACCACCGAGACTGATGCCCCCTACTGCTGCGCCGAGCCATGCGATGCCCGGACGCGCCATTCCGTCAGACACCACCCCTCCCGCACTGCGCTCATGCGCATCGGACCCACCCGGCGAAGTGCCACTGCATGCCGCATTACGCGTCTCCTGCACGACGCAACCGCCGGCATGGTGAAACCAACCGCACCCGTCGAGGAAGACCTCGGAATCAGCCCTGCCTCGCTGCGTGCTTCCGCCGTGACAGCGCTGCTTGCAGAGCGACAGGCGCACACCTTGTCCACCGCACAAGTGCAGGGCTGCGCATGGGCATTGGGAAAATCCGAGCGGACCGTATGGCGTTGGCTGAAAGAGGCCGAGAGTGAAGGCCGCCTGGACCGTAAGCCACGTCAGCGGTTCGAGATCACCGAGGACATCGAGGTCCTTCTCGCCTATCACCGCGGCAATGTGAAGCGCACCCACGAAGAGCTGGCCGTCGATGCGGTGGCCAGGGGCGAGAAGCCCGTTTCTCTGTCTGCCGTGCGGCGCGCGGTGCGACGCGACCTGACCCCGGCCCAAAGAGCAGCACTCCGCCTGGGGCTTCCCGCAGCCGAGACGTGCAACCCACGATTCCAGCGCCCGGCCGTTCACCGTAACGAGGTCTGGGAAGGCGACCACAAACAGGTGCCCGCCGACATCGCCCTGCCCAACCGGCGGCTTGTCCGCCCGTGGCTGACCTGGTTCATCGACCGGGGCTCCGGCAGGGTCATGGGATACGCCGTCACACCTGTCTCGGCACACCGGGGCTCCGTGCTGTCAGCGATGCACAGTTCCATGCGCAGAGACGGAAAGTTCGGGCCGGCAGGCGGCCGCCCCGATCTTGTCCGGATCGACAGAGGCGCCGACTTCCTCTCCAAGACCGCCACCGCGGCCTTCGCTCTCCTCGGCATCCCTGTCCACGTTGTGAAAAGGGCTCACCTCAAAGGTGGTGTCGAGCGCATGAACCTGACCGTCACAACAAGGTTCTTCGCCGACCTTCCCCGCTACACCAAAAGCCAGCAGCTCGATCACCGCACCAGGTCAGGCGACGCCGACCCTCCGCTGACGCTCAACGGATTCATCACGCTCCTGGACCAGTGGATCCGGGACTACAACAGCTCCCACATCAACTCACGCACTGGCATGACCCCCGACCAGGCATGGGAGAGCGATCCCGCACCGGTGCGTGACGTGCCGGCCCGGGCCCTGCACCAGTTCATGCTCGAGAGCGACCGCAAAGGACACCGCGTCACAGCCAAGGGCATTCAACTGGGAGACCGCTACTACATGGGCTCCTGCATCACCGGGCGCATCGGGGACCGCGTGCGGGTGTTCTGGCTGCCGCACCACCACGACGAGATCGAGGTGTACGAATACGACGGCGACGGCCGCTACCTGGGCACCTGCGAGCTGTCCGACCGGGCCAGCCCCGACACCGTCCGCGAAGTGCGGCGTGCCCGAGCAGACCAGGAAGCCCGGGCACGCCGAGTCCTGAACCAAGCGGCCAAGGAACGACGCACCCGCTTCGCCCCCATGACCCAGCCGGACCAGGAAGCGAAAGAACTCACCAAGGTTCTCACTGTGCACCAGGCGAAGACCGCGCTGAACAAGTCCACCCCACCCGCGCCCTCTCCCAGGCGCAGCTCCACGCCCTACATCCCGGCCCACCCGGCGGCCCCCGACTGGGTCCTACCGGGCACACCCACGTCAGCAGAGGACACCGACGCATGAGCCCGACCGCCCCCGCTCCCGATGAGCAGCAGCCGCAGAACGGGCAGCCGCGGACCTTCCTCGATCTGAAGGACACGGTGACCGTTGCCACCGACACACTCATGGAAATCCAGGACAACGTTCGTGACGCCATCGACGCACGGTGCATGAGCGTCATCTACGGTGACGCCGGACTGGGAAAGACCTACGGAACGGAAGCAGCGCTCAAGCAGGTCGATCCCCAGCTCCTGCTGACGCTGGAGTTCACCCGGTCACGTCCAGGGCCCAAGGACGTTCGAGAGGCGCTTTTCCACCAGCTTCACCTGCCCGGCGTGATGCCCGGGGAGCCGACCAAGATGTACCGAGTCCTCACCGAGGCACTCCCTCGCCGTCCCTACGTCATCGTGTGCGACGAGGCACAGCAATACAAGCGCGAGAGCTTTGAATACATCCGCAGGCTCTGGGACACCGGCCCGGAGAAGACCCGGGCCACCATCATCTTCGTCGGAGGCAAGGAAGCCTACGACACCATGCAGAGCGACCCCGCCCTCGCGTCACGCATCCACATCCGCCAGGAGGTCCTGGCCATGTCCGAAGAGGAGGTCCTGAGAACCATCCCGAACTTCCATCCCGTCTGGAACGGCGTCGACCCGGAGCACCTACGTACCCTCGACATCCGTTTCACCCGCGGGGGCTTCCGCAACTGGGTCAGCGTCACCGCACATGCCATCAAGGGCAAGAAGCTCCTCAAAAAGAAGACCATCGACAGCGAGCTCGTCGAGTGGATTCTCCGCAAGTGCTGAACACCGGCCAGGACCTCAACAAAGGTGCACTGCGGGGCCGGCTCCCAGAACCACACCCCCTCTACGCCCTCCTGCCCACCACCGTGCAGCCCGAGCTGCACTTCCTGGGCGTCCCGGGCATCCGACCGTTGCACACCCCTGCCGTCCAAGCCGTCCGGGAAGGCCTGCAACAAGCCCAACGGGACCAAGCCTTCCTGCACCTGTCAGGCCCCTCGGGCACCGGCAAGACCTTCTCCACCAGAGCGCTCCTGGACGTCCTGGGGATCCCGCACTACGTCCTGGGCGCTGAACGCGCCCGCCCCGGCCCGCAAGACCTGCGGGCCGTCCTGCACACCGCCCTCGGCCTGGAGGGCACGCCCCCTAAAGACCCGGGACTCGCCGACGCCCTGATCCAGCAGGTCCTGCACACCCAGCGGCCGGTGCTGCTCTTCGACGAAGTCCACCAGATGTCCCACTCCTGCCTCGAATACCTGCGCTACCTGTTCGACGCAGCCCAAGGCCTGTGCATCGTCCTCAACAGCTGCACCGACCGGCGCACTGCAGTGGACGTCCACCCCATGCTGTCCACCCGGACCTGCGCATGGCTGACCACCGAGGCGATCGCCGCCAACGACATGCCCCACGCCGCCACCCTCCTCCACCCCCTGTGGCAGGACGTGCCCTCAGCCGCTCTCGGCGACCTCGACCTGCGTCACGGCCGCGGGAATCTGCGCCGCTGGGCCGGCGCCACCCGCCACCTGCAACGCCTCCTCACACGCACCGGAGACACTCATCCCCGCCAGCACCACCTGGACCGCCTCGCCACCAAACTCGCCCGGTGACCCCGAGGCACACCTCCAGCCCGACAACCCGGCATCTGCACCAGCAGCACCTCCTGTCCTGCTGTTCCTGGACCCCACGGATGATCCACGCCCCCAGCGGGCCGCCCTGCACGCATCCGACCCGCAAACCGGGCGTATCGCCGTCGACCCCACTCCACAGACGAAAAACTCCGCCTACCTCGCCCGCGACCTCCTGAGTGCCCTGGGCCGCCTCCGCCTGGAGACGGCAGCCAAGGCCCCCGCACTGCC
The DNA here is from genome assembly GCF_010548505.1 of Streptomyces sp. SID14515. Lineage (NCBI taxonomy): Bacteria > Bacillati > Actinomycetota > Actinomycetes > Kitasatosporales > Streptomycetaceae > Streptomyces > Streptomyces sp. SID14515. The sequence continues at coordinate 387,423 of NZ_JAAGMH010000097.1, forward strand.
CGCAGCTGATGCGTGGCGAGCCGTGAGCTGCTGGATCACCGCCATGAACATCCACCAGGTGACCATCCTGCGCGCACATCTGCTCACCCTCGAACGGGCACAGCAACTCGCGGCCCTACGCCTGCACACCGGCATCCAACTGGTCCTGCACGCCAACCCCTCCGGCGACCGGGCCCACCAGGCACTGCTTTCCCTGCTCACCTCAGCAGACCTTCACACCGGCCTGCACAGCGAGGAAGAGCTCCGAGCCGCCATCACCCACCACGGCGCACCCGCTACCCGTGTCAAGCAGGCCGGACCCGACCACCACCACACATTCCCCAATCTGCCGACCACCCCCATGACCGGCTTCCGGGCCGACCTGCGACGACGCCTGCTGCCCGAAGACCAACACCAGGCCGACGGTCAGTACCGGGCCGCCCTCCAGGCCGCAGCCCACTGGCTCACCCAGCGCCCCCACAGCAACCGCCCGCACCCACCGGACCTCGGCACTCCATGGAACGACATTCCATCCCTGCAGTACTTCCTCTCCCGCCTTACCCACAACAGCCCCACACCCCAGCACACCCTCATCCGCATCCGCGGCGCCCAGGCAGGATTCCTGCGCAACGGACTGCTCCTGGACGTCCCCGAAGACCTCGATGCCGCCGGCGGCCCCGGCATCACCACCCGACCCTGCACCCCGAAAACCGTCCAACACCTCAGCGTCATTCTCGGCCCAACCCAGGCAGCCGGTCTTGCCACGCTCCTTTTCACCGGAGCCCACCCCGACCTCGTCGCCTCAGCCACCGTCGACTCCGTGACAGCCAACGCCAGCCGCATCCACCTGCCCGCGCACGGCCACATCCACGGACACCCCACCGGCCAGAGCCCTTCAGACGACGAGCCCCGCTCCACCACCGTCTACGCCGTTCCCCCGCGCGCCCGCCCACTCCTGCACGCCGCCCTGCTGTTTCGGCAGCGCGAACAAGCCCCGGCGCACTTCCGCCTGTTCTCCAACACCTTCGGACACCGCCTCACCGCCCTGACCGAAGATCTCGCCCTCCCCATCCCCACACTCGTGCACCCGCACCCGGCACCCGACTGGCACCAGCAAGCCAGGTGCTGGCACATCGCCGCCCCACTGCGCACCACCACACGGCAGGCGCCATGACGAAAAAGCCCACCCGTACACCCGAAGAACCCGACAACGCCTTCAGCACACCCTCATTCCGATACGCGTACATCCGCAGACGCGCTCGCGACGTCGGGCTCACCTCCACGGACCTGCAGAACATCACCGGCGTCCCCACTGCCCGCCTCGAACAACTCCTGACACCCGCCGCAACCAGCGCAGCCCGCCTCCTGCACCTGGCCAAAGCCCTCGACACCACACCACAAAACCTCTTCGCCGACCCCGACACCCCCGACGGCGCGCCCTACCCCCTGGCCGAACCACCCACCACCAAAGCCGACGACCCCACCATCCTGCACGCCGCCCTCCTCACCGGAACCGGCCACCGGCTGCTGCGCACCACGGTGAACGACGTACTGCTGTGGCACCCAGGCCGGACCGAACACGCCGCCATCGACCTCGGCAAGCGCCTGCGATCAAAACCGGGACCCCACCGGCTGCTGCGCACCAAGGAACACCTGCAGCTCACCTCCGTCCCCAACCTCCTCACCCCCCACCAGACCGCATCGCTGATCCACCACAGCCACCGGCCCACAGCCCTCAGCCCTCAGGAAGCCGCGCACCTCCTCTCCGTCCTGCACCACCATCTCCATGGCCCCCACCCCGGCCCCACACCCGCCGAAGACCTCCCAGCACACATCGAACGACGCCTCCTGGACCCCACCAGCAACACCCAGCACCACGCACCCCACCGCGACGTCCTATACGCACTCGACCTTCCCGTCGCAGAAACAACCGACCCCAGGTGATCCCGTGACATACGAGCAGCCGGATCTCTTCGCCGCAGTCGACGCGCTGCTGGCGCAGGCAGAGCTCGACGCCCTGCCCGACCCGGACGAACGACGACGCCTACGAGAAGCAGCAGGCGTGGACGAACAGCAACTCGCCGCAACCCTCCGAGTGAGCATCCAGGACGTCGAAGCCTGGGAAAGCGGACGAGCCCAACCCCGACCGCCGCAACGAGCCGCCTACGCACGGTTCCTCGACGCGCTGGCACCGCTGCACCCGCCAGCCCCCGCGCATACCCCGACCTCCCAGGCACCCGCAGCGCCACGAAAACCCGCCGCCACCAACCCCGCGTCGACCCAGACTTCCGCACCCACCCACCGCGCGGTGCCCGCGCAACGGGCAGGTCACGGCCCCCTCGCAGTCCTGGACGGCGAAGAGAACGCCTACCTCAGCGACGGCACAACTCTGCACTGCCCGGCCACCACCCTCAGCCAACTCGTCAACTTCACCCTCCACCACACCCACCTGGGAGCCTCCCGCCTGCACCGCTACGGCAAGGACGCCGGCCCTCTCATCGTGCTCACGGCCGGCGCGACCACCCACTTCGGCCTACCTCTTTTCCTCGAGGACCGGCGCTCCCTGCGCCTTGCTGATGACCATCCCGCCGTGACCGAACTTGTCGGCGAAAACTGGCAGCTCACCCACCGAGGATTCGGCCCCTGGCCCCGGATCTACCGCCCCACCAGCAACAGACAACGCCAGTGCGTCCAACTCGCCATCCTCCCCTGGGATGCCTTCGAAGCGCGGTCCTGGGACAACATCGCCTCCTTTCCTCCCGCCCAGCTCGCGCAAGCCCTGGGGGACTATGCACATCGTGTCCTCACCCCGCGCGGGTCCACCGCAGTCAACGGCCAAGAACTGATGACGGCGCTGCGACCACCCACTCGCCCAGTCAAGGACCCCGCAACCGGCACCTGGCACCGGGGCGAGGTGCCCGGCTCCCTCACCGACCCCCACCCGCCCGCTCCACCCGAAGCTCCCGCCGAGCACCCCGCGGCCGTCGGCCGCCACGACAGCGACGTACTCGACGAGGAAGCCTACGACTGGGTCCGCGACCCCGGCCTGATCAGCGAACGGGAATCCGCCCAGCCCTTCGCCGTGGGCCTGGACATCAACACCGCCTTCCTCGCTGCAACCAACGGACTCACCGTCGGACTCGGCCGTGCCACCCACGTCCGCCACCCAGACTTCGACCCCAAAACCCCCGGCTGCTGGCTCGTCGACCTTTCCCACATTCCCCAGGATCCCCGCCTACCCAGCCCCTTCACCCCTGACGGCCACCCACCCCAACAGCCCGCCTGGTACGCCACGCCCACCCTCGCCTACGCCTACGAGCTCGGCTACAGCCCCGAGCCCCTCCAGGCATGGATCAGGCGTGAGAGCGGCCCCTACCTCAGCCCCTGGTACACCCACCTGCGCAACGCCTACGTCCAGACAATGGCCGAACTCGGTGTCACCACCGACCTCGACGCAGCGCAGTACCTCGATGCCATGACCCGCCACACCCAGCAGGACCCTGGCCAAGCAGCCGTCCTGAGGGCGATCAAAGCCACCGTCAAAGGAGGCATCGGCAAGCTCCGGGAACGTCCCCAAGGGGCCCACCACCAGCCCGGACAACCCTGGCCCGCCCTCGATCGGCCCACCTGGCGGCCTGACATCCGCGCTGCGGTCATCTCCAAGGCCCGAACCAACATGCACCGGAAAATCCAGAAGCTAGCCGCAGCCGGCCACTACCCCCTCGCCGTCCTGTCCGACTGCGTCGTCTATCCCAGCGGCGGCCCCTCGCCGCTGGACTTCCTTCCCCTGACGCCGGACACCGGCCTGCCCCTGCCCGGCACCTTCCGCCTCGGAGTCTCGCCCGGCATGGCCAAACACGAAGGAACACAGCCCATGTCCTGGGCAGCCGCCCTGCTAAGAGAAGGAGGCAACCCTGCCCGCCACATCCACGGACCGGACGCTGCACAGCAAGGAGAATAGGAGAACAGGACCGTGGGACCTATCGGGGAGAGCCTCAATCGCGCGACCGCACAACACTTCACCCGCCCTCTGCCTCACAGCCCCGCAGCCCAACTCCGCTATCTCCTCAAGTTGGACAAAGGCAGACCCCACCGGGTCGCAGCACGACTGAACATCAGCCCCCGAACCGTGCAGCGCTATCTCAACGGGCAGAGCGTCCGGCCGCGACCCGCCCTCGCCGCCCGTCTCCGCCAAGAGGTTGAAGCTCACTGGCAACCCCGCGCCCGCAACCGTGCTGCCGCCCGGCAAGCGGCCGTCGCCGGCCTCACCGTTGAAACACGCGCCACGTTCGGCTACACCGCAGCCCGCGGAACCACCGATGAAAGCCGTCCCCGCCGCCTCACCCAGCGGCTCAACCCCGAATACGCGACACCCCTGCTCGAGGCCCATGCCGAAGGAGCCGGAGAAGACCGGTTGGCCCAGCTCATCGCCGCCGGACTGCAAGACTCCTACTTCCAAGACGGCGGGCATCGAGCAACTGGTCTGCGAGTGGAGCTTCACGAGATCGACTACATCGACATCCGTATCTAGCGGCCACCGCCCCCTACTGTCTCTCAACCAAGTCAGCCAGGCACCACCTCGTGTGCCTGGACAGGCCGAGCTACCCCTGCCAGATGCTCTCTCGGACACATGCCCGGCGGATACGCCTGCCGGCCTCGCCCCGTACCCGACACCCAGCGGTGCCAGGCCCACTGTGCCGCTAAGCCGAGCCAGCACGGTCACTACTGCAACATCTGCAGCCAAGTGCCCTAGCGGACCGGTCGTCGTCTCCTAACGCCGCACCACGCCTTTCCAGTGACCTCAAGACGCCACACCGCTCCCGAGACGCCAATACGCATGAAAGCATCGCCCATTACTTATCGATGAGCGTTACTAACGTACTCGAACGTGTTAGCTTTTCTTTGCTCTTGTTGAGAGAGGATGCGGAGGGGATGAGTATGAGCCGAGGCGAACTCAGCCGTCAGGCGGCCGAACCAGAGTCCCTGACAGTGGAGCAGGCTCGTGCTGCCCTGCATGCCCGGGTGAAGGCGGCCGAGGAGGGCCAGGTCACCTACGTGCGCCGACGTCACGACGAGGCAGTGCTGGCTCCGCTGGATCATCTGCCCGCAGCACGGGACGCCGGATCGGGGCTGACCACGCACACCCTGACCAGCGCGCAGAAAGACCTGGGCGACCTGGTGAGAGCTGCTGCAGCGGGAGACCCTCAAGTCCTCCTGCGCCGCTCGGTCCCCGTGGCCGTCCTCCTGCCCGCCCGCTCCCAACCGCCAGGTCCTTCCAGCCCGGCACTCAACGCTGAACCGCCGACCGGCCACACGGGCAGCCCGAGCGTTCCCCCGCAGGCGGAGGGCGTAGCTCAAGAGGCCTCGTCAGTCACGAACGCCACCCCGCGCAGACTGGCGGCCCTGGGCGACGTCATCGGTGAAGTCCGCACCTCCGTAGCGCTCCCCGCCCCGCAGTTCGGGCTCGCGGACCTGGACGCCGCCGTCGGCGGCCTTCAGCCCGGCCGCTTCGTTCTTGTCGCCGCAGCCCCAGGAGCAGGCGGAAGCCTCCTCGCCCTGGCTGCGGCGCGCCACACCGCGCTCGTGGCCAACCAACGAGTGCTCTACGCCGCTTCCGGCCTGACCCGAGCAGATGTCGCGCGACGGATCGTGGCAGCAGAGACCGGCGCCGACTACCGCCGGCTCGCCACCAACACCCTCACCGGACACGAGCACACTGCAGCGCAGAAAGCCGAGGCCCGCCTCACCCAGGCCCCGCTCCTCATCGACGACGGCAGCGCACTGACCGCCGAGGCGATCGCCCAGACCGCCCCCTACGTCAACGACCTGGCCCTGATTGTCGTGGACCGCCTCCAATGCGCACCGGCCGCTCACATCCCCCTGTCGGGGGACCAGCTTCCCGCAGCCGCCCGTACGCTGACGCGCCTGGCCCGGCAGTCCGGACTTCCCGTGCTCGCGGTCATCGACACCGACGATCCGCACCTCATCCAACAGCTGGATCCGGACGTCACCATCCACCTCACCCTCCGCAAGAACGACGGCACCGCCGAAATCACGGTCGCTGAGAGGGACTTCGGACCGCTGGCCACCGCCCGCCTCAACGAGGACCTGGCCCACGCCCGCTTCACCAACCTCCACCACTCCCTGGCCCACGATGTCGAGGACCAGCTCCTGCGCGCTGCTCTGCCCTTCACCTCCGGCGCCCGCCAGGGCCTGCCCGCCCCCGCCCAGCAGATCCTGGCCGCCTTCCGGGACGCGAAGAGCCAGGGCGACGAAGGACTGCTGGCCACGCTGCGCGACCCCATGGCCGAACTGGCAGCCAACCCCCCGGCGCTGAACGACGGCCCGCTGGAACAGCAGCTGCGTACCGCGCTGAACGCCTACGCCACCGCGTCGGCATCGCCCCTTCCGCGCTCCGCCGAACCGGAGCAGACCGCCTCATCAGCACCACGCCCCGCCGCGGCTGCGACGGTCGCCCACCAGCGAGAGGACGCTGAGCCGGGGGAAGAGGTGATGGAGCTGCAGCCGGGCGACGAGCACGAGTCGAAGGACGCGGTCTTCCCCGGCTTGAGCATCCTGAGGGAAAGCATCAGCCGCTCCAAGATGCACCCTCTCCCGGCAGTCCGCGCCGACCAGCGTGAAAACGTGCCGTGGACGCTGTTCCGCGAGTTCATGGACGGTGAACCGCGCTGGGTCCACCCGGAGGTCGAGCGCGTCCGCAACGGCGCGGGCAAGCGCGACACCCTCATCGTTCCCGACAGCTTCGCTCCCGGCGCGCTGTGCACCATCGACCGCAACGGCTCCTATCCGTCGGCCTGCTCCGCTGTTCCCCTCGCCCCCAACAAACTCCTCCACACCGGGGCTCTTCCGGAACGCACCCGCGACCAGGCCGGCATCTTCTACATCGACGTCCCCTCCTGGGCCCACACCCAGATGCCCCACCCGCTGGGACGACTCGCTGATCGGGCCGACGCTCATGGCCGGGTATGGGCCGTCACCTCCCACATCCAGCTCATCGAACGCCTCATCAAATCCGGGCACATCACCGAACCCCTCCGTATCCACGACTCCTGGACCGGGCGTGCCAACGAGAGCCTCTTCCAGCACTTCTACAAGGAAGCCCGACGCGCCCGGACCGAACTCGTCGACGCCGCAGGCGCACCCTACGACCAGTACAAACGTCGGCTGTCCATCGCACTGCGTCTGCTGTGGCCCAAGGGCGACACGGTGAAGTCCCCCTTCTGGCGGCCCGACTGGCGCATGAGCGTCGTCGCGGAAGCATCCGTCCGGCACTGGGTCACCGCATGGAAGGCAGTCCAGGCCGGACACACCCTGATCGCCCTGCGCAACGTCGACGAGGCCGTCTTCCACACCCCTGACGGCACAGCGCCCGACACCTACAAGGTCGGCACCGGCTTCGGCGAGGTCAAGGTCAAGCACGGTCAGGAGAACCCCTGATGGCCCAGGGAGCCACCCTCGGCGAAGCCCTCAACCACCTGCTGCGCGACCACGGAGCCCGACCGGCGGGCCGCCTCACGTCCTACCGGGCCAAGCAGTGGCACGCTCAGCTCGTCCAGCTGACAGCAACCCGCCACGGCTACGAAGCCCTCGAACGCGCAGGCCTCACCGTCACAGCCCGGACTCTGATCCACTGGCTGTCGGAACCCGAATACGCCGTGCGCCGCAGCTACCAGGAACAGATCAGAACCGCCTACGAAGACGCGGCCACGACCCCAGCCACACCACTGCCACCGGACTTCAAGGTCCACCAGTTCCGCATCACCGGCACCGTCCAGATCGCACGCGACATCCGGGACCGCGGGACTGGAGGCGAAGCCCCGTTGCGCATCGACGGCAGAAACGGAGCGTGGGCCCGAATCGAACAGGCCTGGCTGGCAGGCCAGCTGACCGACGAAGTCTTCGAGGAGTACTTCATCGATGACATCGTCGTGGAGGACATCGGCGACGGGACCGACGGCTGGCAGTTTCCCGGAAGCTGGTACCAGGTGGTCTGAGGCATCGGCTCGAGCACTTCTTGCACGGTCAGCGCCATAGGTGCGTCTCGATGAACCGACGTCCGGGACGTCTTCGCCGTCCCCGTATCGCTGCACCCGCGCAAGCCCGGATGCAGTCCGGCGTTGCCATGGACGCGAGGGAATTCACCGTCACTCGCCGAAGCCAAGTGGCAGGGTGCGTGGTGCGTTTGGGTCGCTGATGGTCTGGCGGCGAACCGCAGCGAGCAGGAGCGCGTGCGCCCCTCGCTTTCTGAAGCGCGCCTTGAGTGCACCGTTCAGGTGGCCGTGCTGCGCAACGCTCTGGAGCAGGGGGTCGTCCAAGGCCCGCTGGAGCGTTCCAAGCCGGGACGCCTCGGCTTTCTACAGCCTCACCGCCCCCACCGCAGCCCTGTCCGTCTTCTAGCCCGGTCGTGCTGTTCGCACTGATGCGGTGCGGGCGAAGGGCGTTGCCGCGAGGCCGAGACGGACACGCCCTCGAAGTGGCTGCAGGCACCGCAGTGCTGGCACTGCTGCGTTCGGTCTCCCCGAGAACGGTCCCCCCCTAGACAAGCGTGCTGGCGGCTCACTGAACGCACACATCCTGAGGCTGGCCGCTGCTATCCCGGACGTCGGTCTTGCAGTTGCCCACGAGGCCATTGCGCCCGGCCCCGAATCCGGGGTCCGATCTGGTGTTCTTCAGCCTCCAGTGACTGGTGAGGGTTCTGCTCGTTTAGGAAGATGTGGCGCGCCGCGGCCCGGGGGAGCGCACCACGGGAAGGTCACTGCGGTCGTGGTCCTCGGCAAGGGCGTCGGCCGGCAAGCGGCGGTAATTGTGCAGCAAGGACGCGAGCACCTCGGGGTCCGTTTCCGCGGCTGCGACGAGTGCCGCCAGCAGCTCTGCCCGGGAGGTGCGTTCACCGGCTGCCGCTGCAGCGCGCACGAGGATGTTCAACCGCCGGTCGATGTCCTCGGGCCAGACCACGGAGGTCTGGTGGCGCTGCTGATGGCACAGCAATTCCACGGTACCCCCTCGGTGACATCGGTCATATATCGAATATATATTGCGTGCATGGTGACGTTGCTGCAAGACCGTCAAGCCTCCGCGCGTGAGGACGCTGCACCCGAAGCGGTGCGGGTGGCGGGCCGGACGCTGCAACCGACACCAGTGTTCGCCACCTACTGGCGTTTCGCCGCTGCCCGGCAGGCGGTATACGAGGCCCGGCTGGAGGGCAAGCCTAGGCCCTGGACCGATGACCCGATCCTGGCCAGCCACCGCTTTACCAACTGCTACCGTGCCGCCGACCGTGTCAGCCAGACCCTGATCCGCGACGTGATCTATCAAGGGCCGCAGGAGTGGGAGAACGTCTTCTTCCGCACGCTTCTGTTCAAGGTCTTCAACAAGGAAGCCACCTGGCAGCGCTTGACCCGCGCCGTGGGGGAGGTGCGCTGGGACACCTACGACTACCAGGCCTACGACCGGGTCCTGTCATCCGCCTTCGCCCAGGGAGAGCGGCTCTACTCGGCTGCCTATATCGTTCCGCCGCCGCAGTTGGGGCAGAAGCGCAAGCACCGCAACCACTTGCGGCTGCTGGAGCTGATGATGACCACCGGCGCGCCCGACCGCCTCCTGCGAGCTGGCACGATGCGCGAGGCCTACGAGGTCCTGCTCAGCTACCCGGCACTCGGACCGTTCTTGGCATACCAGTTCACCATCGACCTGAACTACGCTCCGCAGCTGGAGTTCTCGGAGATGGACTTCGTCGTGCCCGGTCCCGGTGCGCGCGACGGTATCCGCAAGTGCTTCGGGCCCGAGGCTGACGGCATCGAAGCAGACGTCATCCGCTACATGGCGGACTCCCAGGAACAGCACTTTTCCCGCCTGCAGTTGCCCTTCACCGGGCTGAAGGGCCGGCCTCTGCAGCTCATCGACTGCCAGAACCTGTTCTGCGAGGTCGACAAGTACGCACGCGTCGCGCATCCCGAGATCGCCGGCATCAGCGGCCGCAGTCGGATCAAACAGGCATACCGGCACGACGCGGCCCCCGTGAAGGCGTGGTTCCCGCCCAAGTGGGGCCTCGACACCTGAAGGCCAGGGCAACGCCAGCGGCATGGCAGCCCCTCGGGGTACGCCGGTGCCAGAGGAGTGCCTGGACGGCCGGAAGTGCTCTTGAATCAAGCGCCGAGGCTGAAGAGCGGTGCGGTCACAGCGTTCTGGACGGCGTCGAGTTCCAGCTTCGTGCAGTCGAGACGTGCGCACCCGGCCATCACGGTCAGGGTTCCCGGGGTGAGGCCAGCGTGTCGTGCCACCCATGCGCACAGATGCCCCAGAGCCAGGTAGTTGCCGTAGGCGCGGGCGAACATGTAGTGGCTGCGGTAGTACGCGGCCAGGTGCACGGTATTGGTCGATCCATCGAGCTGGAATGAGCAGTGGCTCAGGCACGGAAAGTCCAGTGTCTGGGTGTCCATTGCAGCCGCCCGGATCACGGCCTCGGACTCATGCGGCCCGTCCTCCCACCTGTCGTCGTCGGTCACCTGGGCAGTTCCCGCTTCGTAGACCGCGCTCCATTTGGATGACGTGCGCAGCTTGGCGAGCCTCCGGATGACCCGTGCGAGCTGGTCCACCGGCTCCGGCTTCTCCAGTGTTCCGGGGTAGGCAACAAGCCGCCCGAAATAGGTGCCGTGCGTATTGCGGCGGACCTCCTGCAAACGCGGGTAGAAGGCGCGGTATCGGTCGGTGAGCTCCTCGTGGGTGCTGCAGGTCGCGGCCAGAGCGACCGGGAAGAGCGTGTTGACCACCGTGTCGATCGAGTACAGCGGATCCTTGCTGCGGGCTGCCCGCACCCGGTCGAGTTCGGTGCGCAGGTGGGCGTCCTCTTTGAGCGGCTCCGCAATGCGCACCACGGTGTGGAAGGCCTTCTTCCCGGGGACCTTGGACAGGCGGGCACAGGCCTCCAGCCATGCGCGGGAGACGTCCGGGGCGTCGACGGTGAAGGTGTGCATCGGCTCGCTCCTTGATCGGCGGATGGTAGGCGCCGTGCGGTGGTGCAGTGCGTCAGGACCAGAAGTGATCGGAGCCTTCGCGGCCGGGGGTGCGCCGCAGGGAGATGAGGAACGGCCCGGAGCCGTCAGTGACCGCGCTCAGGACCGTGTCCTCGACGAGGCCGTCACCCACCCACAGGGCCCGCGAGGGCTCTGGAGCAGGGATGCCGAGGAGGGTCAGCTGCCCGGCCGCATCCGGAGCGTCGGCGCTCACTCCTGCAGGGAGATCCTCGAACCGCCCCCCGGGTACCGCCAGCAGCAGGCAGTCGCCGGAGGTGACGTGCAGTGTGCCGCCGTGCGCCTCAGCGGTCAGTACGTGGACATGCGCCTGGCGGCCGACCGGCAGGCCGCCGGACAACTGGGCCTTGAGGTCGGCGGGGGAGTGTTTCAGCCACTCCGTCTCCATATGGCGGTCGATCATCTTGAGCCGCACGAGGTGCCGCACGGCAGTTGCGTAGGGAACGCCGAGCCATCGGGCCATCCGGTACACGTCTGCAGGCGCTTCCGGGAGATCCAGGCCGCAGCGGTCCAGCGCCGCCCGTGCAGCGGGGCGGGGCATCAGGAACCAGGAGGCGAAGGCTTCCGCCTCCCGCTCGTGCTGCGGCCACCCTTCGCCCCACCGGCCGGATGCCTGGTCCTGATGGTCGACGCTGGTCCCGTGGAACATCCGGTGGTGTCCCAGCTCGTGCGCGGCCGTGTGCCGCATGGCCACTTCCTCCAGGCCGGTGTTGACCAGGCAGCCGGGTGCGGCTCCGCTGTTGTCGTCCACGTACAGCCCCAGCAGGCCTCCGAGCTTCTGGCCCATCACCTCCACACCCGCCCGGCGCAGGGCCCCGAACACGTCAATGTAGGCATCAACCCCGGCGACGAGTTCGTCGTGAGCCTGGGCCGCTGCGATCATCGCGGCCCCATGAGCGTCGTTCCAGCTCACGCACCGCCCTCCGGGCCCAGGGACGGGCGCAGCACCCCATCCTCCTCTTCCGCCTGGCGCCGGGCGTGCAGGTACTGGATGAACTTCGCCACCTCGATGCGGTCGCCCTCACTCAACGGGCGCCCGGTCCGCGGCAGACCGGCGAGCGCGTGCTCACCCGCATCGGCTGCCTCCTCCTCGTCCAGGAAGTACGAGGCGGGAAGTCGGTAGAGGCGTGCGAGCTTCTGTAGTTCCATCACTTCCACCCTCCGCATCCCCCGCTCGATGTCGCTGACGGCCGACCGGACAATTCCCGTACGCTCGGCCACCTGTTGCTGGGAGAGCCCCAGGTACTCCCGCGTGCTCTTCAGCCGCAAGCCCAGCCGAACCCGCTGCTCGGCCTGGTCGTCGGACCCGGTCGGGGATGGCACGTTGCCGTTCATGGTTGCTCCTTGGCCTGCATGGTGTCGTACACGGTCTCGGCGAACGTCCATACCGAGCGCAGAGATCGCCCGGCCTCCGCGTCCGCCGGCACCTTGACCCCGAAGCGCTTCTCGACGCGCGCCAGGATCTCCATGACGAGAACGGAGTCGACGGGCAAGTGCCGCCCGCCGGAAGCCAGTTCTTCGTACACATCCTCGCGAGGCCTGTTCTGGTGCTCGGCAAGGAGGCCGATCACGATGTCCACGATCTCCTGGACGCTCTGTGTCGGCATGCTCCGCATCCGGTCCCTTCGCTGAACTTCCGGACGAGGAGCCCGGCATGACCTAGTGTAGGGCGATGTCGGGAAATCCGACAAGGGTGTTGGAAGATCGTTCATTGGAGAAGGTGTGCATCTCGCCCGATACCAGCACGCAGCCCTCAAAACCCTGCAGCCCGCCGCCGAAGGCGCCGACCCCGCCCTGGTGCCGCTGCTCGGCCTGGTCGGCGAAGTCGGCTCCGTGGCCACCGCTTACAAGAAGCGCCTGCGCGACGGCGACGACGCCGGCCTCTCGAAGCCCCAACTGCGCGAAGAGCTCGGCGACGTCCTGTGGTACACCGCCACCCTCGCCCACCTCCTCGGGCTCGACCTCGAAGACATCGCCGCCGCCAGCCTCGAAAAGACCAAGGACCGCTGGCGCGCCACCCCCGGCACCGAACGCCCCCACTTCGACGCCGACTACCCCGCCCACGAACAACTGCCACGCCGCGCCACGGTCACGTTCACCCCCACCCGCCAGCCCGACGGCCGTTCCGTCATCGTCCTCACCCGCGAGGACGGCACTCGCGCCGGCGACCCCCTCACCAGCGCGAGTCACATCGAGGACGACTACCGTTTCCACGACGCCTTCCACCTCGCCCACGCGGCCGTCCTGGGCTGGTCACCCGTCACCCGGTTCCTCCTCGGCCGCAAACGCCGCAGCCGCCCCGGCATGGACGAAGCCGAAGACGGAGGCCGCGCCATCGCCATCGAGGAGGGCATCAGCGCCCTCGTCTTCTCCTATGCCAGCCGACACCACTACTTCGACGGCGCCCGCCACGTCGATCACGAACTGCTCATCACCATCGACCACATGACCGCCCACCTCGAAGTCAGCGTCCTGCGGGCCGCGGACTGGGAGAAGGCGATCATGGCCGGATACATGGCCTGGCAACAACTACGCAAGCACGGCGGAGGGCAACTGGAACTCGACCTGGACGAACAGACGCTGACCTTCATTGGGCCCCCGGACGGAACCTGAGGGCCGCTATGGGGTCTTCACGAGGTTCTCGTCCAGGCTGCACGGCGTAACGGAGGCTGGTCCAGCTGGCCGGGTCATCCCTGCGTTCCGGATTCCTGTCCGAACGGCGACGGAGCAGCCCCGTTCCGGTGGTTGGCGTGCGGCTAACGCACTGCGGGTTGGCTTGATCTATGTGGGTACGATCGTCGCTACACGCCCCCCCCCACGTTGAGAGCCGAGGACTTACATGTCTGGAAACCTTCCCGTTCAGAGTGTCACGGCCGATTATGCGCAGCGGGTCGCTGATGACCTGGCGGCAAACAGGAGTGATCAGGAGCGCGTGCGCGGCGAGCTGGCGCGGTTGCAGGATGAGCTGGTCCGGTTGGAGGACAGCGAGCAGGTCCTGACGAAGATGCAGGACGTGCTCGGCGGTACACCCAAGCAGACCGCGAAGCAGCGCAAGGGCGGCAAGGGGGCCGCGGTTCCCGCGGCGCGAGGCTCCAACCGTAAGAAGGCAGCAGGGAAGGCGGCTGTCGCCGCCGGGCGCAAGGCTTCCAAGAGGACTGCGTCGCCGAAGAAGGCGGGGGGGCCGACGTGGCTGGAGCTGACCACTGCTTACCTGGGAGGGCAGAGCGAGCCGCGGTCGGCGGCAGAAGTAGCGGCCTCGCTCACTGAGGCGCATCCTGAGCGCGCGGTTCAGGTGGCGGTGGTGCGCAACTCTCTGGAGCAGGGGGTCGCCCAGGGGCTGCTGGAGCGTTCCAAGCAGGGACGTTCGGTCTTCTACAGCCCCACCGCTCCTGCCTCGGCTGCGTCCGGTTCCTAGCCGGAGTCGGTTGCTTCAGACGGGTAGCCGGCAAGCCCGTTCACACATCGAGAAGCCCTGACCGACTGCCGCGAGTGCTTCTCCCTCGAGCCCGCAGGCTGATGTCCAGGGCTTCTCAGGGCTTCCGGGGGGCCGCAGCGGGAGGTAATGCCAGGCGTGCCCAGACGGCTTTGCCGGTGGCGCCGGAGGGTTTCCATCCCCATCCCTCGCTGAGTGCCTCGACGATGGGCAGTCCGCGGTGGTCCTCGGCCAGGGGAGCGGGCGGTGTGAGTCGGGGTCTGCGCTGGCTGGGGTCGTAGACCACGCAGAGCAGGCTGTGCGGGCGCCGGGTCAGGGCCAGCCATAAGACGGGAGGGCTGCCGTCGGGCAGGGGGGTGCGGCGTTTGCCGTGGCGTACCGCGTTGGCGACGAGTTCGGATGCGATCTGCACAGCGTCCTCGCGCACGGGGTTCAGGTTCCAGCGGTGGATGACGTCGGAGGTGAACTTCCGTGCGTCTCTCAGGCACAGGGTGTTCGTGCTGATGCGGTGGGCGGCGAAGGGCGGTGCCGCGAGCGCGAGCCGGGACGCGGCCCCGGCGTGGCCGCGGGTACTGGGGTGCTGGCGCTGATGCGTTCGGTTTTCCATGAACGGTTTCCCCGTAAGTGAGCATGTCGGCGGCTCACTGCATCTTGTCCCGCTACCTGACGCGCTAATGCTCGTTCCTGGAAGGACGGCTGAAATTTCAGCGGCTCAGGTCGCACGAATGTTCCCGCCAACGGGTGTGGGCGGCTGCGGCCGAGGGGCCGACAGGAGGGCAGATCTTCAATGACAGTGCAGGTCAACGGTGTAAGTGCTGAGACGATCACAGGAGCGGTCTGGCGGAAGAGCGCACGGAGTAACGCGGCCGGAAACTGTGTGGAAGTCGCCCGACTGGAGGGGGGAGAAATCGCCGTGCGCAACTCCCGATACCCCGCAGGGCCGGCACTGGTCTACACCCCGGCCGAGATGGAATCGTTTCTCCTTGGCGTGAAGGACGGCGAGTTCGACTTCGCCCTGTAGCCGTTCGTGAGGCGTTGGCCTATGCATGCTTCCTCTATGTCAGGCTGACATACTGGCGACCCGGACAAGGGGGCTCAGGGGAGGTATTCGCAAATGACTGGCCAGCACGGGGAAAACCGCTCTATACGCGGTTTCGCGCCCCGGCCGCACCTCGGTGCGGCAGCCCACCGCAGAGCCCTCGGCGAGCACCTGCGACGCTGCCGCACCGGCATCGGGATGACCGGGAAAGCCGCGGCCCGCCACATCGGCACCTCCGGGCCGACCGTGAGCCGGCTGGAGAAGGGCGAACGCACCGAGAGCGCCGGCCAGCACGCCACCGCCCTGCTGCGCCTGTGCGGAGTTACCGACCACCAGGAGCTCTCCCACGCACAGTTGATTGCGGCTCAGGGCGAGGAGCCGGACGCCTGGGAGGCGTACGGCAACTCCATCGCCCGCTGGGTGCAGCCGCTGCTCGCTCTCGAACCGGCCGCCCAGCGGATCATGGCCTACGAACCACAGCTCGTCCCCGGCTGGCTGCAGACCTCCGAATACGCCCAGCTCGTCATCCGCGCGGGCTTCCCCGACCTGCCGCAGGCTGACGTCGAAGCCCGCGCACGGGCCCGGACCAACCGCCTGACCATGTTCCACCGGGACCAGGACCCGCCGGCCATGGTCGCGATCATGGATGAAGACGTGCTGCGCCGCCCAGTGGGCAGCCCCGGCGTGCTGTACCGGCAGATCCAGCACCTGATCCAGCTCCTCAAGAGCGACCTGCGGCACCGAATCAGCCTGCACATCGCTCCGCTGTCGATGGGGATGACCGGCGCTGTAGGGCATCCGATCGTTCATCTGCGGTTCGCCGACGCCCTGCTGTCCGACTTCGTCTACCTCGAGCAGAGCGAAGGCGCCCGCTGCGTCGAGGGCGAGGGAGAGGCGGAACGCTACCTGTCGCGTATCACCACGCTGTCCGGGATGGCCAACCCCGCAGCCCTCACCCTGACCCAGCTGGAGGACCGGCTCGACGAGCTGGACACCGGCCGCCAATGACGCCGCCGGGGCCGGTTCAGGGAACCATGCCGGCCCCGCCGAACTCCTCCCACTCAAAACTCTGCTGGGGCGGAGCGACAGGCACCTCGGCAGGGCGCCACCGGGAGACCTCCACAAGGCCTGGCTCGACAACCGACAGCCCGTTGTCCTCGAAGTAGCTCTCGACGTCAGCCCGGGTGCGCACCCGGCCCCAGTGCCCCCGGGTCTCGCGGTCCATGAACGCAGACACCTCGTCACGGACCTGCTCGCTCTCGCTGACCAGCTGACAGACGACCATGACACTGCCACTGGCCAGCCGGCTCCGGACCCTGCGGATGAGGTCAACAGGCCGGTCCGCATCCGGAATGCAGTGCAGAACCGAAACGAACAGCGCAGCGACCGGCTCCCGGAAGTCGATCAGCCGCCGCACCGGCTCACTGTCGAAGATCTCCTGGGTGTCGCGCATGTCCGCCTGCAGAACCGCGGTCCGGTCATCGGTCTCCAGAAGCGCCCCGCCCACACTGCGCACGATCGGATCGCTGTCCACGTACACGACCCGGGAGGCAGCGTCGACGCGCTGCGCGATCTGGTGAACGTTGTCCTGCGTCGGCAGCCCTGACCCATGATCGATGAACTGACGGATGCCGTACTCCCGGGCAAGGGTTCCTACGACCCGCTGAAGAAAGGCCCGGTTGTTCAGGGCGAGGTCCTTCATGCTCGGGACCTGCTGTAAGAGGTGATCGCATGCCGCACGGTCGGCGGCGAAATTGTCCTTGCCGTCCAGGAGATGGTCGTACATCCGCGCGACGCTCGGAGTCCTGACGTCCACACCGTACGGAAGCTGATCATCGGCCGTCATCGCGTCCCCCCGGAAGAATTCGTGGCGTGGCCGGATCGGCCCCGCACCGGAAGAGAGACAGCGTAGTGAAATTTCAGAATGCGCACGAGACCACGATCGGCTGAAAGCAGCCGCACCATGCCCGTCTCAGGCGGCGTCGCAGGGTTGTTGGTTCCCGCAGCAAGCATCCGTCGGGCGGTCGGCCGAGTTCAGCGCGACGAGGAATTCGCCACGCGTCAGCCCCATGAGGTCGGAAGCCCGGCCGATATCCATCCTGAGGTGGTCCCGCAGCACGTGGGCGTCGCTGCCGCATATCCGGTCCCCGGGGCAGGGGAGCGGTGCTCCTTCCGCGTCGTCCACACAGGCGGACAGCAGACGCCAGGCCATCGCAGCGGGGTGGGAACAGCCCAGCGTGGCAGACCAGCGGACCGCGAGCGCGGTGAGGGAGTCCTCCACCACCTGCTCCGCCAGCTCGTGCGTGCCCAGCCGCGCCACGGCATAGGCGACGTAGCCCGCCCTGTACATGTCGCGGAAGGCACGGAACGCGATCACCGCAGTGCGGTCACCACCGGTCTCGTACACAGAGGGAGGGGCTGAGGCTACTGCCGGCCGCTGAGGCGTCATCATCCTGGACCGTTCCCGCGCTCAGCCGGTCGTCTCGTTGACCAGATCACTGACACAGGGGTCATCCGTCATCAGGAAGCTGTAGTGGATCGCCTCCCACAGCGGTTTGAAATCCGCGGCCTGCCCACCCAACGCAGTGACCAACGCCCCCACAACCTCCCACTCCGGAACCGCGTCCCCTCGCAGAACCTGCGCAATGACCTGCACCGGCACCCTGCCGTGAGTACGCCGGTGAATCTCCTCAGCGGTGGGCCGTGCAACAGCCAAGTGCAGCCCCCGCAACGCAGCCTTCAACGAAGCGATGCACTCCGTAACCGTCTGCCGAGGAGGCTGCTCGACCCCGTGGGCCGCCTCGCACAACAGCCTGAACTCCCCAGGTTCATGGCCCAGGATGCTGCACAGATGACACACCAGATCCCATGACGGAGTCCGTTCCCCCGACAGGATCCTGGAGATGAACGAAGGGGACAGCATCGTGCGATCAGCGATCACACGAATACTCAAGCCGCTCTTCCGCTGCAGGTAGGACAGGGCTGCCGCCAGCCGCTGACGCGCGGTGACCGCCATCGGCCTCAACGGCTCCTGCTCCTCGGTCTGCTGGAGCGGGAACACAGCAGACCGAGGAGAGGGAAGCGGCGCGGCTCTCTGAGCGACCGCACGATGGTCCAGCAGTCGGCGCACCCGGTCCTGACTCCATTTGTTCCGGGCTGTCTCAGCAGTGACATTCACCGCCTTGGCAATGTCCTCCCACCTAGCACCCCGATCACGATCCGCACCGACCTCGGCCGCCAGGAAGAAGTCGACCTCCTGCTGGACAGCCCGGGCACGCTGCACCAGCTCCGCCAGGCCTTCACCCGCGTACGCCGCCTCCAGCAGAAGGCCGGCCAGCCGGTGAGCCTCAGCAGCGATCTCATGCCCCGGAGACCTCCCGCCGTGACCGACGGCCGGCCTCTCCCGTTCCCGCAGCCTCTGCGCCTGGCGCCGATGCCCCTCGTCACAGTAGGAACGGCGCCGCCCCGGGCCGCTGACGGCAGGAAGCGGCGCCCCACAGAAACCACAGACACGACCCGCAGCATCCTTCGTCACCACATCCTCCTTCGCGCTGATAGCCGCCACCGGCATCCCTGCTGAAGACCTGCCGGACTCAATTACTCCCCTCCCTGAGGGGCACCTTTCGCGGCGCCGGCCGGGACACCCGCCCACATGGCAGCAGAGCTGCCGCATCCAGGCCGTGCGGCCTTCAGTCGGCGCGGGCCCACAGCCAGCAGAATCGGGAATCACGGCACGCCCAGGCGATCACTCCGGACCCTCCCAGCGCATACGCTGCCGCCCAGGTCTCCTCGGCCGGACCGAAAAGAAGAGCGGCCAGAGCCAGGACTCCTCCAAGATTCAGCGTGACAACGCAGGCACGGAGCCGCGCGAAACCCGCCCCACCGCCGCTACCGTTAGCACCACCCCGAGACGCCACGGCGCCACGGAACGCATATCGAGAAGGCATGAGATTCCTCCAAGGGAACTCGTAACTGAACGAATGCGGTAGGGGGCTTGGTTCCTAGGTTTGCGGCCGGGCCCAGGCCCCCTCCTGACCGCGACACTAGCTCGGCCGAAGCCTCAAGCGCCACGCACTCATGCCGTAATCCGATATATCTACCCGCCCCCAAGTCGAGAAACGCTCACCGATTCGATTCTGGCACTCCGTTGCCAAGTGGGCTGTCAAAAGGGGCCCTTCGATGCGCGAATTACTGCATAACCTGTCTTGAGTTGATCGGGACTGATCGGGGACAGGGAACCTGCAGCAAGAACCGGTTCTCTGGAATTTCAGTTCGACGCCAGCCCTCAGTCAGCAGAGCACGAGGCTGACCGACAGGCCGCGTTCGGTGACCTTGTGGACGCCGATACCTTGAGCTGTCAGCCCCGCCCGCACATCGCGATATCCGGATGCGGAAGCGTTCCTGCGGTGAACCTCTTCCCCCGGGCGGGTGAGCACTAAGGGCAGGGCCTCACCTTGGGTGGGGTGCGGCCGGTACAACACGGTGGTGATCAAGAACTTCGTGCGCGGCTTCGGCGCACTCTCCCTTGCCCTCATCCCCCTTCTCTCCGCTCCTGCCGCGCAGGCCGCTCCGGCGGCGGAGGTGACGACGCTTGCCGACGCGGTCGGCCTGGTAAAGGTCACCGAGGAGGACCGCACCGGCTACACCCGCACCAAGTTCAAGCACTGGAACACCGGCGACGACGCGGGCGACGGGTGTAACACCCGCGCCGAGGTTCTCATCGCCGAGGCGGTCGTCGCGCCGACAGTGGAGGCCGGCTGCAAGCTGGCCGGCGGCACGTGGGTGAGCTACTACGACGGCCAGGAGGTCACCAGCGCCGGGTCCTTGGACATCGACCACATGGTTCCGCTCGCCGAAGCCTGGGACTCCGGTGCCTCCACCTGGACGGCGGAACGGCGGGAGGCGTACGCGAACGACCAGGGCGCGGAGGTCTCCCTGGTTGCGGTGACGGCGCGCAGTAACCGGCAGAAGTCGGATCAGGATCCGGCGGACTGGATGCCGCCTTCCCCGGAGGCACAGTGCCGGTATGTGGGGGAGTGGGTGGCGACCAAGCTCCGCTGGCAGCTCACCGCGAACGACCGCGAGCTCGAAGCCCTGAAGACCTATGCCGAAGGCCCGTGCGAGGAAACCATCGTCCGTTACACCCCGGCCGCCTGACCTATCCGCGGACGGGAGCGTTCGAGGAGGCGCGCCTTCTCCGGCGCTCCCGTTCCGCTGGTGCTGTACCGGTACCCTTCGAGTCGACTTACTCCCCGCCCCCTCGTTAGGGCCAAGAGCTGCGCACTGTCCGCACCTGACGGTGTACCAGCCCTATCTCGGGAAGTGGCAAGCGCACGTCTCTGCACGCGAGATACACGCCGGTCCTCATCTCCCCGCAGCACCGCCTGCGGCCCAGGGATTCTGGGGATTGACCAGCCCTGCTTCGTTCAGCTGCCGCTGCGCCTTTTCAGATGTCCACCGGGACGGTGCTGTCGCGGGGTTCCGCGCCGACGACCAGTTCCCCGTGTCCCGTGCTGGCGGCCAGCGAGGTCCTCCAGATACGTTCCTTCCACTCCGGGGGCCAGTTGGTCGTCGTGTCCCACCGGATGCCTTCGAGATCGACTCCATTCAGTTCCACCGATTGGAGGTCGGCCCCCCGGAAGTCGGTGCTGGCTTCTTTCACGGCCGTCACTGCCGTGGACAGTGCCAGCGCCTCTCGGTAGGCCAGGTCGAGGTCGTCGGCCAGGTCCTGCGATACCTCGAGCGCGCCGAGCCAGGACATCTCCGGCCAGCGGAAGTGAAGAAGGAGCTCGTTGTCGAGCAACTGCTTCGAGCGGCGGGTCTCTGCCACGAGCCGCAACGTGCACGTGGCCAGGAAGTCCTCCACTTCCTCCATGTAGTCGAATCCGCCCAGAGCCGGCTGGGGTAGATGGTCCGGCTGCGGAAGAGCGAGCACCCCTCCCATGCCGCTGCTCACCCGCAGGAGCTGGTCACGGGCGGTGTCCGGAAGTATTTCCTCCTCCAGATCGGCGATGAGCTGCTGCACCGTGTCCACCGCATCCCGGATGACCCGAACGGCATCCAGAGGCCAGTACCGCCTGGCACAGTTCAAGGCCTGTTCACGGTACTTGAGCCGCACGAACGCAGGGCGCCGCATCAAGAGACCCTCGGAAGGCCGTTCCCGGTCGGCCACGGCACGCTCACGAGGCGCTCTGCGTCCCGTCCGGGCCAGACGCCCCACAACCGCATCCCCCGCCTGGCGATGTGCCGCCGCGAGCAGACGCCCCAGCGTCTGATCCGGATCCCGCAGTTCCGGCGGTCCGCCGCTGCTCATCAGACCGTCGTACACGGCGATCCCCAGTTGCTTGTGCGCTCGTGCCAGCAAAACCTCAAGCTGTTCGGACGCCCTGTCGCGGCTCATCGATCCTCCTCTGCAGCCTCGTAGCCCGATCCTTCGAGTCCCAGCCGGGTCTTGAGCGTCGCCCGCGCCCGGGAGAGGTTCTGCCGGGCGGCCTCGGGCGAGATACCCATCGCAGCGGCGCTTTCCTGTGTGGTGAATCCGTCCAGGGTCCAGGCCAACGCCGCACGTTGTTTGGACGGCAACGACAGCAGCATTTCGATCACACGCCGTTCTTCGACGCCGAGTTCCACGGCATGCGCGGGCGAATCCCAATGAGCAGTCGGCCGGTCCGGAACCTCCTCGCAAGGTTCTTCCCGCACCTGCTGACGTAACCAGGAGCGCCAAGCCACCGTGCGCAGCCACGCCTTGGGGTAGCGAATGCTCGTCCCTGGCCGGCACATCTGTGTGAAGGCATCCTGCACGGGGCGTCCTGGGCTTCGCTCCAGGACGCCCCGTGCAGCAGCAGGAAGCGAACAAGGCCGGGGAACTCGGCATGGTGAAGATCCTCAGCAAGATCTCTCCCCTGCAGGTCGTCCGCCGGGGAGAACCGGTCAAGCCGATCACTCACCCGAAGTTCAGCCGCGTCCTCCATGACGGCTCACCCCGACCTCCGCAAGGCAGCCTGAGCCGCAGCGAGCCGAGGGGGAACTGAGGCTGTTGTGAGCGTGTTCGGCGAGGAGCCTGGACACATGAAGCCCTACTTCATGCTTCAGCCGCTTTCGAGCGAACCGCAGGGTACTGCTCACAGCACCCAGAAACACGATCGCTACGCTCGTGATCAACACCGGATCCACCCTTGGGCTCCTGCCTCTTCGAGCATTGGTGGCGCCCGGGCGGGCGCCACGTTAACTAGTGCTGGCGGCCGGTCGTGCTGTGACATCCAGGGCTGTGATTTCTCAGCGGTCCGGCCAGAACCCGAGCCCCGGCCGGAGTCAGGCAGGAAAGGAAGTCCGCGGAGCAGAGTCCGGGGATAGGCCGCGCAGGTAAGCGGTGCTGGAAGGAGTGGAGCCAAGGCCGTCTGTGGGCCGAGCGGAAGATTGTGGGGATCACTCTGCGTCAGGGTCTTCAGCCGGGCCGGTACGTCAGGTCACACGGTCGGACTCAAGGCCTGAGAAGCTGCCGGTGAGGTGGGTGTGCCGGGCGAGCTCCCAGTGCAGGTCTTCGGGGACAGCGCCGTGCGCCCAGGAGAGCAGGAAGCGCGTGGTGACGAGCATGTTGAGCAAGGGGGTGAGCTGTTGGAGCGGGATGCCGCACATGCGCGCGAGGACTTCCTGCTCGGCTGCTGGCGTGCCTGTTTCGTCCGGGGGGTGTGCGGCAAGCGCCAGTGCCAGCAGACGCGGGGTTGCTCCTAGTTGGCGGATCTCGCTCATCTGGCAGATGCGCAGGATCCAGTTGGCCGCCCGGGCACGGTCTGCTCGAGCCGGTGCCTGCATCCGCACAGCGGTGTCCAGGAGTTCCATCGAGACGCCTGCGTGCGTCGGACCGGTAGGGGGGCGCAGCCAGCCGGCAGCCTCCAGTTCAGTGAACGGGGAAGGCTCCGAAGCAATCCGCATGCCGCGGAGCAACCCGGTGGGGATGTTCACCTTCCCGGCGGTGGTGGAACGCAGGGCGCACTGCAAGGCCAGCAGGCGAGCAGGCGCACTGGTCCGGGCGGGAAGAGCAGCAGCCAGATAGCTGAGCATCTCCCGCACGCGTACCTGCTCCGAGAGGCCGTGTGGAGCTCTCCTGCGCTGCCGTTGCCGGATCCGTTTCACCGACGCTGCCGGAGAGGCCGTGGCGAGGACGGTGTCGGGCACGACTGCGGCATGGTCAGTGGCTGCCGCGCATGCGGCGCAGGTGTCGGCGAGCCGCCAGAGTCGGCCGCCGCGCTCGCGGGTGAGGACGAGCAGGACGGGCCCGGCGCAGCCGCGGTGGCGTGGGTGCCACCGGCAGCCTTGCGAGCGGCACTGGCAGGTCCGAAGGTGCCTGGGCAGGAAGTCATGGCGGGCGTGAGCGGCCAGGTGGGTCAGTGCCTGGGACGGCGCGGTCCGCATGGTCGGAGCGGAGGGCGAGCACTGCAGGCAGCTCAGCGTGGTCCCTCCGTGTTCAGGGCGCAGCTCCACGGTCCAGATGCGTCGCACCACCGGGTGCGTCGTGCAGAGCCTCATCTGATCTGTCTTTCTCCTGGTCCTCGGCGAGCTTGATCTGCTGGTGCAGTGGGCTGGGGGAGTGGGGCGGCAGCACACCGTAGTGCAGACCTCTGCCCTGTGTGGGGGTGCGGCGACCTGCGGAAATAGGGCAGAGGTCTGCACTGACAGGGCAGGTGTCTGCACCTTCGGATGGTGGGGTGACGATCTTCCCGCCCGACCCGAACCTCACCGCTCTCCGCCTGGAGCTGGCACGGCTGAGGAGCGAACGCGGCTGGACCTACGACGAGCTCGCCCACCGAACCGGCCTGGCCAGGCGCACCCTCATCGAGATCGAGCAGGGCCGCACCATCGGATCGCTCAAGACCTGGCACGCCATCGCCCACGCCCTCGACGTCCCCGTCGACCACCTCTTCGCCCGCCTCTGCGAAGGCCACGAACCACCGGCCGACCCCGCCCCCTGACCGCCCGGTGTAGTGGCCCGGGAGATCACCCGATCCAGTCACCGAAAGGCACTCCTGGGCGAGAGAGCGCACACAGGTTCCCTTCCGTTGGGCCGTCCGCAGGACACACCGGCACGCTCCCCGCCCTACCGGTGTGTCACCTGTCATCTTCACCGCCATGTGCTCCGCCAACGCCTCATCCCCTCGCCGGTGGGACGGCACCCCTGCCCGCACCCCACGCTCACGGTCCCTGCGCGTCGCCCCCGACGGCCCCACCCGTCTCGTCCGCAGCGCGCAGTCCGGCCGCTGCCCTGACTGCGGCAACCGCGTCGACTGGCACCCCCGCACGGACGCCGACGACCGAGCCGTGGGGCTCCACCCCCGAGAACTCCCCGCCGCTGCTGTCCCTGCCGTCAGCCGCTGGCACGTCAGCTCCGGCATCGCCCACCCCGCCCACGACGGCACCCCCTGGTGCCGCATCCCGCACGCCGCCCTGTGCCCCGCACGCAGCGCTCCCGCAGCCCTCACTCCACAGCTCACCGCGCTGCGCCGCCACCTCGCCCTGCATACCCGCCGCCTGATCAACGGCGCCCTCACCACACGGGCCACTCCACCTGCACCCGAGGTCACCGAATCCTGCCGACCGGCCCGGCCCATCGCTGAGCTTCTCAGCGTCCGCTACATCGCCAGCCACCCGGTCGACGCCATCCAATGCGTAGCCCAGACCCGCCAGCGGCACCGCTGCACACGCCCCGTCCTCGACGACCACGCCCCACCCGGCACCTGGACCCTGGCCCATACCACCCTCCTCGGCCGCCGCCCCCCTTCTCTTTCTCTCCCCGTGGGCAGGATGGCCGTCTACGACCTGACGCACCTCCCCTATACCGAGCAGCTGCGATGGCGTCACCAGCACTGCCCCGGCCACGCCGTCTCCTCAGCTGCCGATCTCGCCCTCACCGAGTGGGAACTCTTCGACCCGCCGCTTCACCACCAGCACATCCATCCACGCCTCCCCAGCACACGCACGCAGCACCAAGGGACATAACGCCCGGCCCGTTACACGTCCCCGGCAACGCCCGCCATCCCACCAGCCCCCGGCGCAGTCGCCCCAACCCACGGAGACCCCAGGTGCCCACCCCGACCGACGAACAGACCGCCGCCGCTGACCGCTTCCATGCCGGCGACCACCTCGCCCTCCAAGCAGGGGCAGGCACCGGTAAGACCAGCACCCTCGCGCTCCTCGCCCACGGCACCAGACGCCACGGCCGCTACATCGCCTACAACAAAGCCATCGCCCAAGACGCCGCCACCCGCTTCCCCTCCACCGTCACCTGCAAAACAGCACACGCTCTCGCCTATGCCGCCGTCGGCCACCGCTACCGCGCCCGCCTCAACAGCCCCCGCCAGCCCAGCTGGAAAACCGGCCACCACCTCGGCATCACCAAGGCCATCCGTATCGGCGACCGAGACCTCTCACCCCGCGCCCTGTCCTACGCGACCCTGCGCACCATCACCCGCTTCTGCCACTCCGCGGACCCCGTCCTCACCGACCACCACGTCCCCAGACTGCGCAACCTCGAAGACGCCGGCCACCACCGTGAACTCACCGCACTGGTCCTGCCCTTCGCCCGCACAGCATGGGCCGACCTGCAAAACCCCGACGCCGGTGCCGTCCGCTTCGACCATGACCACTACCTCAAGATCTGGGCACTGACCGCCCCAAGCATTCCCGCGGACTTCCTCCTCCTCGACGAAGCCCAGGACACCAACCCCGTCGTCGAACAGGTCTTCAACGCCCAGCGCGACCACGCCCAGCTCGTCATGGTCGGCGACTCCGCCCAGGCCATCTACCAATGGCGCGGCGCCCGCGACATCATGACCGCCTTCCGCGGAACCGAGCTCACCCTGTCCCGGTCCTTCCGCTTCGGCCCCGGTCTCGCCGCCGAGGCCAACCGCTGGCTCTCCATCGCCGCCGCGCCCCTTCGTCTCGCGGGCACAAAAGCGATTCCCACCACTCTCGGCCCGGTCGACCAGCCTGACGCCATCCTGTGCCGCACCAACGTCGGCGCCATGCGCGAGGCCATGCAACTCCTAGACGCCGACCACCGTGTAGCACTGACCGGAGGAGGCGAATCCCTGCGAGCACTCGCCCGGGCTGCCGACGACCTTAGGGCCGGACGGCGCACCTTTCACCCGGAACTGCTGCTCTTCCCCACCTGGGGTGACCTGCAGGACTACGCAGCAAACGACCCTGCCGGAGGGGACCTCCAACCACTCGTAGACCTCATCGACACCCACGGAACCGACGCCATCCTCAACGCCGTTCACCAACTTGAGCACGAGAACACCGCCCATGTCACCGTCTCCACCGCGCACAAAGCCAAAGGCCGCGAATGGGCGAGCGTCAAAATCGCAGACGACTTCACCCCGCCCCGAGACACCGACCAGAAGGACGGCAACGGGCGGCCTGTGCCTGGCCCGATCGACGAAGCCGAAGCGCGACTCGCCTACGTCGCCGTCACCCGAGCCCGCCACCAACTCGACCTCGGCGGCCTGTCATGGATCGACGACCACCCAGACGGCAGACCGGCCACGGCCCGAGGCGCCACCCCATCCACCTGATCCAGCGACACAAGTTCGATACTGCCGTCCGATGCCCCAGTCGTGCACCTGGAGCCCTTTCAAGCAGGCCCGCAGTCCTTGCCCGGCCGTCGGTCTCGGCCGTACCTCCATCCGTGCTGTCCAAAAAGGGGGCACCTGAACCTGCCGGGACTGACCCGGAACACCGGAAGCCGGACTCTTCGACGCCAGCTCTCAGGCACCGGTAACCGGCGGCTGAAAACCCGGCGCCGGTCTAGCACAGCAATCCCAGTCTGCTTCCCATGGGAAACTCGTTCGCATGGATGGCAGCAGGTGTGAATGGTGTGAGTTGGTCATCGGCATGGGATGCAGCTGCCCCTCCGACGGCAGCGCCCCCAAAGCCCGTCCAACCGAGCGTCGAAGTATCCAGGCGTGGAGGACGTTCCCAGGCAACGCCATCCTCATCAAGCAGAACGGCAAGGCGCACATTGCTGGAGCGTGTGACCACATGACCGGGGACGAGGTGCTGGCGCCACGATGGGGCTGGATCATCGACCCGGCCCAGGGCAGTGGGGACGCATCAATGCGACCGCTCCCGCTATGGCCACCGGAGGCAACACCAGCCTGAGTAGCTGTTGTCGTTCCGATCTTGAGGGGTGGGTGTCGAACGGGAGTCTCGATCGGGTGATCGCGGTCGGTCGTGGGCATGAAGGCAGGGCCTTTGGTAGCTCGGGGTTGCGAAGCGAACCGAGATCCAGGAGACCCTGTTGCCGCAGTTGTACGTGCTCGCGCCGGTGGAGTTCAACTCGGCTGTTCTGCCGTGTGATTGTGTCGCTCACCGGTTCGGGAACGCGGCCGATCACCCGGACCGTGTTCGGCGGTATCCCTCGGACATGGCGGACGCGGAGTGGGCTGTGGTCCGGCCGCTGCTGCCGGTGCCGGGCTGGATGCGGGGCCGGGGCGGGCAGCCGGAGGCGTACTGCCATCGGGCGATACTCGACGCGATCCGGCATCTCGTGGACAACGGGATCAAGTGGCGGGCGATGCCGTCCGACTTCCCGCCGTGGAACCGGGTCTACGCCTTCTTCCGCCGCTGGCGCGACCACGTGCTGGTCAGGGAGTTCCACGACCGGCTGCGTGACCGGGGCCGCCAGAAGGCGGGCCGGGACGCGGAGCCGACGGCCGGCGTGATCGACTCGCAGTCCGTCACGGCCGAGGCCGTCGTCGGCGCCGACAGCCGCGGCTTCGACGGCGGCAAGCTGATCAACGGCCGCAAGCGGCACGTCGTCGTCGACACCCTCGGCCTGCTGCTGGGCGTCATGGTCACCGCGGCGGACATCGGAGACCGCGCCGCTGCGAAGGCACTGCTCGCCCAGGTGGCTGACGCCCACCACCAGTTGGAACTTGTCTGGGCCGACGGGCTACACCGGCAGCCTCGTCGAGCACTGCCTGACTGCGTTCGCCCTTGTCCTGGCGATCGTCAAACGCAGCGACGACACACGCGGCTTCGTGGTGCTGCCCAAGCGGTGGATCGTCGAGCGGCTCTTCGCCCACCTGATGCGAAGCCGCCGCCTCGTCCGCGACTTCGAACGATCCACCACCAGCGCCGAGGCGATGATCTACTGGTCGATGACCATGATCATGACCCGCCGCCTGGCCCGGTCACACTCTGCGCGAGCGTGAACCGGCCCGGCTGACGCTCGGCCAGCCAGCCCTGCGCGACCAGGCGCTTCGCCTTCGACCGCAACGCCTCCACCTTCGACGGCACCGCGTCCAGGCCGAACAAGACGGCCATCTCCTGGCGGGTCAGCGGCCCTTGATGAAGACGATGCCGGTCGGCGAGGGCTTGCAGGATGCGCTGGTAGTTTGCCGACAGCGCCGACGCGTCCAGCCCCTCGCGCCACACTGGCACCTGCGCCTTCGGCTTCGCCGCCGTCGACGCAGACGATGTCTCCGCCACCTGCCCCTGCACCGGCCGCACCGGTTCGGGCCGTGCGTGATCTGCGGTTTCGTCCACCGGACCCAGCACCTCGCCGACCCGCGAGCGGGCGCTGGACTCAGCCCTGCCGATCGCCTCGATCACCGCCGACGCGGCCTACGGGCAGGAGTGGCGCTTCCGGCGCATGCTGGAGGAGGCAGGGGTGAGCTACGTCCTGGCGGTGCCCAAGTCGCAGCAGGTGAAGTCCTCAGTGGGCAGCTGGCGCATCGACCATGTTCTTACCGGCGCCCCGGCTGAGGCATGGGAGCGGATCTCTTGCGGTGACGGTGCGAAGGGGCCGCGCGTCTACGACTGGGCGGCGGCCAAGCTGCCGCCATCGACGGCGCGAAGTCCACCCATTTCCGCTGGGTGCTGGCCCGCCGCAGCCTGGCGCGTCCCGAGGAGATTGCGTACTACCTGGCCTTCGCACCGGCTGATGCCTCCGTCGCCGACTTGGTTCGGGTGGCCGGCACCCGGTGGGCCATCGAGGAGTGCTTCCAGGCCGCGAAGAATGAGTGCGGCCTGGACCAGTACGAAGTCCGTCGTTACGTCGGCTGGTGCCGCCACATCACCTTGGCGATGCTCGCGCACGCCTTCTTGACGGCGATGACCGCCCACGCACTCGAAAAGGGGGCCACAGAAACGGTTCGAGCTGCCTCGTTCCCCTCACCGTGGCAGAAATCCGACGGCTCCTGGACCTTGCCCGTACCTCCGCGGCCAGGCACCGGCAGCCCACCCGTCGGCTCCACTGGTCCCACTGGCGTCGACAGCACCAGGCCATCGCCCGCCGCTGCCACTACCAACGCCTCACGCACCCCGATCGGGTGAGTCACGAACCTGTACCCACCTGATGGAGCGTCAGTCAACTAGACTTCGAAAAGGCCCTGTGACCAGGACAAATGGAGAAGCACGACTGGAGTACTAG